>CAZXDP010000014.1:0-18053 GCA_964639255.1 uncultured Flavobacteriaceae bacterium | reverse complement strand
CTCACCAAGCAATTGGAGGCGGGACTGCTATCCTCCATGATTTTTTGGGGCCCACCGGGCACTGGAAAAACCACCTTGGCCCAAATCATCGCCACGCAGTCTGGAAGGCCGTTCTATACCTTAAGTGCTGTGGATAGCGGGGTTGCCGCCGTACGCCAAGTAATTGAAAAGGCCAAGAAAAGTGACTCGCTATTTGCTGCCAAAAACCCTGTCCTCTTCATAGATGAGATCCACAGATTCAGTAAATCGCAACAGGATTCACTACTGGGTGCGGTAGAAAAAGGTTGGATTACGTTGATAGGTGCCACCACCGAAAATCCGAGTTTCGAGGTTATCCCTGCCCTCCTCTCGCGTTGTCAGGTATATGTGCTCCAACCGTTCAGGAAAGCCGATTTAGAAGCACTCCTTAAGAGAGCGATACAGGAAGATACCCTTTTACGGCAAAAACATATCGCATTAGAAGAAACCGAGGCGCTGCTGCGCCTTTCAGGTGGCGATGCCAGAAAACTTTTGAACATGTTAGAACTGGTGGTACTTAGCGAGCAGAAAGAGCACATCGCCATTACCAATGAGATGGTACAACAGAAGGTACAAAAAAACACTGTTCTATACGATAAAACCGGTGAGCAACATTACGACATCATTTCTGCCTTTATAAAATCGATACGTGGTAGCGACCCTAATGCCGCCGTATATTGGTTGGCACGGATGATCGAGGGCGGTGAGGATGTGAAATTTATTGCCAGACGTCTGGTCATTTTGGCGTCGGAAGATATTGGGAATGCGAATCCTACGGCACTTGTCATAGCCAATAATACTTTCCAGGCGGTCAACACCGTTGGCTACCCCGAAGCCCGCATCATTTTGAGCCAGTGCACCATATACCTTGCCGCATCTGCCAAGAGCAATGCCAGCTACGCCGCCATAAATGAGGCACAACGAACCGTACGGCAAACTGGGGACCTGCCCGTCCCATTATCCATACGGAATGCGCCTACCAAATTGATGAAGGAGCTAGGTTATGGAAAAGAATACGAATATGCACACAATTACGAAGGAAACTTTGTGCCGCAAGAATTTCTGCCCGAGGAACTTTCAGGCACTACTTTCTACAAGCCGGGAGGCAATGCGAAGGAAAGTTCATTCCGAAGTTATTTGAAACAACTCTGGAAGGATAAATATGATTTCTAACGAACGCGCTCAAACATCATTTCGCCCTCAGCCATCGCGATGATAAAATTTCCCAGGTTGTCGAAAGAGACCGGAAGACTGTTCCCTTCCTCATCGGTATAGGTTGCATTATCATTCACTATAGAAATTATTCCCTTCCATAAGAGCCCATCGGCAGCAGTAGCGGTTTCCTCATAGAGCGCGAATCCTTCTGAGGTCTTCCTTAGTAAGTATGAATTGCCTTGCTGGAGAAAGCTGGTAAATTTTGAATTAGGGTATAGCGGCTTTTCGCCGATGTCTACAACGGGCTTTTCCTCACTTACGGAAGCTTTTCTAATTTCAGTTTGAACCGAGGGATTTTGTTGATCAACTTGAGCTGCTGTTGGTTCCGTTTGCTGAATATTCAATGCAGCGACACTTTCGAATGCGTTGCGAAGCGCTTCATGATAGGTTTTTCTATAATCTTTGTGTTTGCTCCTACCTTCTTCACTCCTAAATATTTCAAAGTTGTTACAATCCTTGAAGATGAGTGTTATTTTGGTATAGATAAATCCGGGACTACCCTCTACTACCAGCCGCAGCCCATCGCACCTCCTAAAATCTGGCACCTGTGAATCGAAATATGGGTTGAAGCCGTGTTTCTCAAGTAAGAATTTCGTGAGCGAATTAAGTTGGTATTGATCGTCTTCGTGCAGAAAATCAAACCGCTCAGAAAGGGTTACGTATGAAAATTTTTCCAAAGGGTGTTGGGCCAATATGGGTAGTACAAAAAGTAAAGCCATTAGAAAAAGACACTTTTTCATTCTTCGTCTATTTTTAGATTAACGCCCAGCTGTAAAGATACGTTATTTGCCTTGGCGATGTTTCCATAGCGCAACAAATTATCGGCCGCTATGTAAAACTGAACCTTCCCGAACTGGCTGGAGACACCCAGTCCCACATTGCTATTTATATAGGGATCTATAGTGTAGGTTGCTTTGGCACTCAAAAAATCCCATATTCGGCGATAATAGAACAGGGTTGCTGCCATTTGCATGCCCTTAGGCCTCGTCATAGCGAACAACTGCATTCCCAGGGCCTGATCTGTTTTTGCAATTTCTCCCATATTCAGACAATCGCAAGGTCCGCCACGGCCTACAAGATTGCCGAAATTATACTGAAGACTGCCATTCAATTTCAAGGGTCGCAGCTGCGAATAGCGGCCGGTGAGCGTATCGATAGGTATTTCTCGTTCTATTTCGTCTTCAAGATCGTCGTAATAAGGTAATGTGCCTTGGCTATTCGCCAATGGAGGAAATATAAGCTCGATACCGTCTAAGGTATAATCGCCACTGGCGCGATACACCTCTACATTCTTGGTATGGAAAATCATCCCAAGGTCCAATACACTAGCACTTGCCGTAAACGATTCTGAAATGGCATAGGTAGCCCCTAGATCGACACCCAACCCAAGGTTACCGCCCAAAAAAGCGCGGCCCAGCACCTTGCTTACTACAGATCCTTCATCCAAATCGGCCACGTTCGAAGTTTCCACCTGTATATTTACGTTGCTCAAAATATGCTCGTAAATATTTACGTCGCCATCGCCCAATCGTGTCTCAAAGGTTCCCCTATTATCAACACTTCGAAAACTGGCAATGCTCGAGTAAATTTTCGCCCGTGCACCCAAGGTAAGTCTTTTGCCTATTTTCTTATTGGCTCCAAAATGGTAGACGGTGAATACATCTCCCATTGTGCTAACTTGCCCCAAGTCGAACTTATAATTTAGGTAATCTCTGTTTCCTTCCCACGCCAAAATAGCCAGATCTCTAGGAAAATAACTTATGAAATCGAACTCTTGGTACACCCCGCCAGAGAAGTATATCTCTTTTTTGGAACGCCACCCGAAGTTGATGATCTCAAGCTGTTGATTCACCGTAAAGAAATCGGTATCCTCCATTTCAAAGATCTTATTGCGTATCCTCGTGTTGATATCTACGCTCGATTCACCAAATATATCGAAGACTGTTACACCCGAAGCGCCACCACTTAAGTGAATTTGCGAGAGGAATGGGATTCCAAAATGAGCTTTCTGGGGTACTTCCACCCCAGGATTTACCAATAATGATTGCGGAATTTCCCTAAATCCATAAAGCAGCTGTTTGTTTTGGGAAAATAAAATGCCGGCCCAAAGGGTAAAAAGTGAAAAAAGAAGAATGCGCATAGTATTAGTACTCCGGGTAGTAGGTAGTTTTAGACTGCAAGTTGAGTTCGCCCTCCAGATTCTGGTTCGCTGATGGGATGGTCACCTTGACCACTACTTTATTGGCTTGGGTAAGTTCCAAAATATCGGGGCCCTCGACATTCTCGATGAACTCGGTTACAATGGGGGCGCTTATGGTTCCCGCTTGAACGCGCGTATTTGCCACATAAGTGGTATCGTTCATTTCACTCAGAAACTCAAAATCTACCTGGAACTCACGAGGTATGCTGTTCGTAAACTTAAAATAGAATTCGGCCCGCTGTAATGATTCCTGAAGGGAGCTATCATCCAAAAAATCAATCTCGGTGGTATCGCTTACCGTAAGCCGCGGGGTCGATGAAATCTCATCATAGAACTCGGAGGCAGGAAGATTGAAATATATCAAATTAAGCTCTACAACAGGCGTAAGGGCAATATCCTCTGCTTGGTCAAAATCGGTATCGCGTACACAACTGCTCGTAAGAAAGACTGCTGTGCAGGCAGCGGTAAGCCATAGTGTGCAAATTTTCATGATCTGGGGATTAGGCGATTTCATAACGGGTTTAAAATGCCTTTAGTATGGTTCAGAGGTAGTTTTTTATTTCAAGAAGATGGGCGACATTTCTATAGGTTGGAGCTACCGCTTCCTTTCGGTAGTTATAGAAGAGCGTGTGCATTCCCGCTTTTTCGGCGCCTTGTATATCTGCCTCCAAACTGTCGCCAATCATTAGGCTGGTCTGGGGCCGCGTTCCCGCCTTCGCCAAGGCATTCTCGAAAACCAGAACATTGGGCTTTTTAACGCCTACCTCTTCAGAAGTAGTAATCGTGTTGAAAAAAGATTGTATGCCGCTATTTTTTAGTTTGATATGCTGTACCTCGCGAAACCCATTGGTAATGATGTGTAGCTGGTATTTTGGTTTAAGATATTCGAGCACCTCTATCGCTCCTTCAAACAAATGGTTGTCTACGGGCAACTCTTCAATATAAGAAACTGCCAGCGCATCGATTTCGGCTAAGGGAAGCGTACGCTTAAGTGCGGCAAAGGCTTCGATGAGCCTACCCCGGCGAAGCTCCTGCTTACTTACCCGTTCTTCCCGAAACAGTTTCCAATATTTTAAATTAATGGGTTCGTAAACCTCGATAAATTCTGAAATGGGCACCGTCACCCTATGCTTTTCGAACACACGGTGAAACGCGGTCTTGGAATTCCGGTCGAAATCCCAAAGCGTATGATCCAGATCAAAAAATATATCGGTAATCTTCACATTAGTCATATTGCTGTAGTTTTTCGGAAAACAGCTTTCTCCAAGTTTTGTTTCTTTCCCTATCAAAGGCAAAATGTACATTGCTGAACACCATCGAAAATGTTCCCTGAACCTGCGATACCGCCTGCAGGAGGTCGTCCACCTTCTCGATGGCCGCTGCCTCGTGCAAGGGCTCTAAGGCGGTTGCTGTCACAGCCAAGGGATGGACCTGCAATGGCGTTTTGATATCATAATCCAAATCATAGAAGAGGAAAGGGGTACAGGTACCCGCTCTAAAACCGGGCGTTCCTTCATACACCATAGTGAAATCGCGAACTACTTCCAGCTCTATTAAATTACGATAAACATCTGGCAAATCTACAAGATAATCGGTATTCATGGAACTCTGTAACGAACGGTTCACGATCTCCTCCATTCGCTGCTTTTCCAACTTCAGCACTGGGTAGTCTTGCAGCGACTTATACGAAAACAGGAGCCCTACCTCCTTATAATCGCCTACATATTTTATAAGCAACTTAAATTTTTGCCGATGCGTATTCAGGCTTTCGTCAAAAACGGGCGAATCTCCCAACAGGAAAAAAACCGATAGTTTGGCCTTGGACTTCTTTGAAATCTTGATGATCCACCGAAACGTATCATAGGGATCCCGCCGCATATGCAAAAGCACCTGTGCGCGCAAGGCCAGCTCGCGAAACCGTAACTGCAACAGGTCGCCAATAAAGCCCACAAACGACCTAAAAAACCCTTTTTGCTGGTACGCAAAGGGTTGCTTTGCGGCGATAACCGAGTGATATGTCATCGATTTTGCAGGAAAGTTAAGGGCCTCCGGAAAGGTTTCCTGTAAAATTTCCTTAAAGCGATAGGCCCAAACATCTATTACCGGTCGTTCTAAGAATCCCTCTCGATACCCCAGGCTCTCTGAGGCAGGATAGCGCCCCAATTCATCTTTTACGTGGGGCAGGTATTCTTCGTACCTGCTCAGTAAATAAAAACCCGCAGCGAAAATATCAAACGGAAGGGCGCTTTTCTCCGAAACGGAAAAGAAACCGATTGTCTCGTCCCAAGGCTTCACGGTTATGTCGATACTCTCAATACCTTGCTGGGTCAGCAGTCCATGACTCTGAACAAATAGCTCGTTCCCCATGGGCTGTTTCCCGTACGATAACTTGGCCCCGTTATAGGCGATCAACTCTTCGATAACCGAGGTAAAGCCTACTTCAATACCCAAGATTCGCGTACACATATGTTTGAAGATATAGGTAAGTCGCGGGGTTATTTTTTGGGTATAGACTAAAAGCATAAAAGGCTACAGCATAGATTCATCGGCAAAGCTAAAGTAGGCATTTTCAGTAATAATAAGATGGTCGAGAACTTTTATATCCAGACTGTCTCCAGCAGTTTTCAACTTTTTGGTAAGATCGATATCGCTTTGGCTGGGCTTCAGGGTGCCACTGGGATGGTTGTGGGCCAAGATTATGGCGACGGCGCCCAATTGCAGGGCATTCTTGAACGCCAACCGCACGTCTACCAGTGTACCGGTGATTCCTCCTTTACTGAGTTGTGACGTTTGCAACACCTTGTTTGAGTTGTTTAGATACACTATCCAGAACTCTTCGTGCGGCAGTTCACCAATAACGGGTTGCATCAGTTCGAATACGGCGCTGCTGGAATTAATTTTTTTACGATCCAGAGCCTCTCCGGCCCTTCGCCTTCGGCCCAGTTCCAAGGCAGCCGCAATACCAATTGCCTTGGCTTCGCCAATACCCTTAAATTGCATTAAATCTTTTATGTCGAGCTTGCCAAGTTCCTGCAAATTATTGCCTACCGATGCCAATATTCGCTTACTAAGCGCTACAGCACTTTCGTTTCGGCTTCCAGATCCTATAAGGATGGCAATAAGCTCTGCATCACTTAAAGCGGCGCGACCCTTCGACAAAAGCTTTTCCCGGGGGCGGTCGTCTTCGCTCCATTGCTTAATGGAAAAGGAGGTACTATATTCTTCCAAGGCGATTCGTTTTCACTAAAGATAATGATGTATCTTTAAATCAGGAAATAGAACTTCCCCTAATACTTTAAAAATTGTCCGATTATGAAATCGCTATTCGATACGGAACCCTATACTGAAATAAGAAATAGATTGGAAGCTCTTGATGCAGACCAAACGCCAAGGTGGGGCCGTATGAACCCCGCCCAGATGATGCACCACTGTCAAAAGGCCTTTGAAGTACCGTTGGGCAAAAGTGATCTCAAGCGACCTAACATGTTTATGCGAATGCTCTTTAAAAGATTCAAGAAAAGTCTTTATAACGATACACCGTGGAAACAAAACCTCCCTACCGCCAAACAATTTAGGGTGACCAACGCAAAGGATTTTGAAAAGGAAAAAGCCAAGTTATTGGACCTAATGCAAGATTTCCATGCGAAAGGTACTGCCTACGATTGGCCGGAGCACCCAGCCTTTGGAAACTTTACTACGGCGCAATGGGGCCAAATGCAGTACAAGCACATGGACCATCACTTACGGCAGTTTGGAGTCTAAACGCTAGCGATATTGTTATTCCTGTAGAGAATAACTAGTTAATCGTTTTTCCCAAGAATGCGTTGTTTGAAATGCAAAAGAGTAATATCGTAAAATCTCCCCCACCCCGTCTGCGCGAAATTTATAATCATTACCCGGAAACTCTTGAGAATTACTCGGGTTTATGGCAAATTGCCTATTCGGCAAGCAAACAAATTCTCCTGCCGCCACAGATACATTATTAAGTGAATCTATCATTTGCCCATAAACACTCGGACTATTGGCATTGCTTTCTATTAAGTAAATATCTGTATTCAGCTTGGAAAACAATATTTTTCCATCGCCATTGATCAAATACCCCAACGAATCTCGAACACGAGATAATTCAACTCCATTCTCGTTACAAGGAAAATAGTTGTTATCATTCCCCGTCGTGGTGCTTTCGATAGTATAATAAATTTCTCCGTCAATCTGGACTTCATCTATGATTTTCACCACCTCGGTAACACCTATACTTTCAAACTCATCGGTATCGGAAACTCTACGGAAAAATTCGTAAGTCCAACTATTCCCCACAGTGAGCGCGTAGAAATTGGAATTATCCGAATTATCAGAATTACTCTCAGCTTCTGAGCATCCTACAATCACGGCCAAAATCGTTATAACACATATGAAACTATTAATCTTCATAATTTTATTTTTTTATTGGTTGTAGTCTACAACGATTTACATAATCAATTAGTATTCATTAAGGCTCCTACTTCATTAAAATCCAACCCGCCGTAGTTACCGCTGCTCATTAGAAGCAAGGCTGTATTGGTGAAATCCCGATTGTAAAGAAAGGTTTTGAAATCAGCAGGATTGGTAAAAACAGTTAAGTCATCCCTTCCAAAAGCCTCAAAAATCTGTTCGCGCTTGATCTCCTCTAGCCCCTTGATCATTACCGCGTGGGGCGAATAGAACACTACGGCGCTATGGGCAGCATCTAAGGCACCTTTATACTGCTCGAGAAATTCTGGGTTGAGGCTGCTATAGGTATGCAGTTCAAGGCAGGCTAGCAGCTGCATTTCTGGATATTGATTCTTAACCGCGCGGGTGGTCGCGGCAACCTTACTTGGCGAATGGGCGTAATCCTTATACGCCACGGCGGTTGATGTCTCTGCAATTTTTTCCAAACGCTTGCTGGCTCCTTTGAAAGTGGCAATCGCTTCGTAGAAATCGTCTGCATCGATGCCCATTAATTGGCAAATCCAACGGGCGCCCTCTAGGTTGTTCAAATTGTGCTCACCAAAAACAGCGATGGGCATGGGACCCTCGGGGGTTTCCAGAAGGGTTTGGCCCGCCTCTACATCATAGTTTGGCGTACCGTACGGGTACTTCTTTATCGCGTTCGATGTCTGGCCTACAATCTTAGCGACTTCGTCGTCTTCCTCGTTGTATACGATTACGCCGCCCTGGGTAATCTGGTCTAGAAAAATCGAAAATTGCGCAACATAATCCTCATAAGTGGGGAATACGTTGATATGGTCCCACGCGATGCCGCTAAGCAGTGCAATGTTGGGTTTGTACAGATGAAACTTTGGACGCCTGTCTATGGGCGAAGAAAGGTATTCGTCACCTTCCAGCACGATAAAGTCATTTTTATCGGTAAGCCGCACCATGGTGTCGAAACCTTCCAACTGGGCGCCTACCATATAATCTACATCTTTCCCATGGTAATGCATTACGTGGAGAATCATGGAAGTTATGGTGGTTTTGCCGTGGCTACCACCAATAACCACTCTCGTCTTGTCTTTGGATTGCTCGTAGAGAAATTCGGGATAGGAATAGATGGTAAGTTCAAGCTCCTTGGCCTTTAAGAGCTCTGGATTGTCTTCCTTGGCGTGCATTCCCAAGATTACGGCATCGATGTCGTTCGTAATTTTTTGAGGAAACCAGCCGTAGGCTTCGGGAAGCAACCCTTTGGCCTGAAGCCTGCCTTTGGAGGGCTCGAAGATTTCATCGTCGCTTCCGGTTACGTGATAACCCTTTTCGTGCAATGCCAATGCTAGATTGTGCATTGCGCTGCCGCCAATGGCAATGAAGTGTACGCGCATACTAATGGTATATTTTTGTAAAGATATCGATTTTGAAACGCAATAGCGATAGAGGCACGTAGCTTTTGCCGGGCAAAACTACAGCCGAAAGCGCGGCCCGGCGAAGCGATAGCGGAGCCGGGATTGCCCAACTTCGGAAAACGGTTTATAGGGAGAGGATCTTTCGCTTTTCATCTTGGGCCTCCTCAAAGGAGGGCCGGTCTGCCAGGGCCTTGTCGATCCATTGGAGCGCTTGGCGCTTATCGCCCAAATTCTTGTAAATCTGCGCAAGGCGGTAATAGGCCCAGTCCTTGGGCACCCCGTCTCGAACGGTGTGGTTCTCGATATAGGACTGCAGCGCGGCAATGCCCTGCTGCGGGTCGAGGTTGTATTGGGCGACAATCTTCCCGATTTGATAGTTGATACGGTTTCGCTTATGTATTTTGAGCGATTGGGAAGCGGTTTTCAAGGCTTGTTTTGGTTGGTTGTTCTTTTCGTAATGCTGGGTAAGTTTCTCGTAGGTGTGCGGCGAACCGCCCACCGCGATGGCCTTTTTGTACTGCCGTTCGGCTTCTTGGGGCTCCTCGTTATACTCGGCGATATACCCCTTGGCCAAGTGCCCATCTACGGGCGAGATGTCCTGAAGCTGTTGGGCATACAGTTGTGCTTTTTTTTCGCTACCGCCAAAGATACCCGGCAACTGCATATAGAATTCTACCAATGCCCAACGGGCTTCGATATGCTTGGGGTCTAGCCGGGCAGCGGTTTCGAAATGCTGCTTGATGTCGTCTATTAATGTTATGGCCTTGAGCTTGTTTTCCAGAGCCTTCATCCCCAGAACGCCACCCACCTTGAAATGATAGTTGGCATTGTTGGGATAGGCCTCTACCAATGGCTTGTAATAGGTTAGCGCGGTATCCCATTGTTTTGCGTATCCTGCGATATCGCCAAGGTACTCGCGGGTTCTTTCGTGGCCCGGGTTCATTTTTAAATGTTGCAAGAACAAGGGTTTTGCCTTACTGAACTGTTCTTCCACAAAGAGCTTCTCGGCCTTTTGGAAGGTAGTTTGGGCCATTGCGATAAAAGGCAAGCATATGAAAATTGCTAAAAATCTCATAATTTGAATCTTATATTATTTTTCGGGCGGAAATTCGTCGAGCAAGCGCGAAAGAACGCGCTCATAATACTGGGTCTTTTTCGCCGGAGTGATTTTCTCTTTATACGTACCTTCAGCCACCGCTTGGAAAATAAGTTCGTCCTTGGCCACAGCGATCACATCTACCGTAAGGCGCTGTTCCATCTTACGTCCGCCAATGGGAATGCCGCCGCTAATGCCCCCCGCGACATTACGGCCTCCACCTCCAATGCCAATTCCAATGCTACTATTATTGACTGCTACTTGTTCGTTTGCGTAGAAATTGACATATAGTTGCGGTGTGGCCGACTTCACCATTCCTTTTTGTTGAAGAAGGCTATCGGTCACCATTTTTATACGGGCCTCGTCCAACTCACTGAGACCAGAGGCAATATTGGGATAGTAGTTATAGGAAGTATATTGCGAAAAATCGGTTGCCCTATCATAATCGACCCCCACGGTGGTACCACAAGCGGTGACCAATAAAAGGATGGCGAACGTATACAGTAGTTTCATAGACTTAATTTACTCGAAACTACGCAAAAAATGCGCCAAGGAATTTGGTTTTGCTATTGTTTAACAATTTTCTTAGTAAGCAAACCACGGTTGGTGCTGACCTTTACGAAATACACCCCTACGGAAAGCTCACTCAAATCGATTTCCTTATTCTCACTTTGTATCAGTTTTTGCCCGGCGATTGAGAATATATCTACCGAGGAAATTTCAATTGAAGTATCTGCGGAAATAGTGAGCATATGCAAAACGGGATTGGGGGTAAGGGTGATCGCAGAGCGTAAATCAAAACTCTGGGTACTCAATATCTCGCAGTCTTCTACAAACTGTACGTGCGGGTCTATATTGGTAAAATTTGCTTGAGCGTAAGATGCATCTTCTACGCAAATCCATTGTAGATTGGGACAGTTAACCCCTCGAAATTCGTCGATACTATTATTTCTATCGTTCTTAAGATTTATAAACTCTAAGTTAGGACTATTCCCAAAATTCAGTATGTCTAGTTCTCTATTCCTGGCAAGATACAATTGCTGGGTTGGATTACCCTTAATATTTAGCCCAGTGATATTTGGAAAAGCTTCAATTCCCGTGAAATCAATTATGTTTTTATTAGGCACATCAATCATCCCGGTAAATACTCCTGCCTCAGAATATTGGATTAACCCATCTATGTTCGTGTCAATCCCCAATGCTGGGGCTATCAAGGCCTGGAGAAAATTTGAATCTGGTATGTTAACCGCACCGCACGCCTCTGTTATCTCCTCAACGGTGGTACACCCAGGGCCGTTATTCGCAATTTCGAAATAACTAAGGTCGCTCACATAAATGTTTTCGCAGACCGTCTTAATACTACATTCCGATAGGATGGGGTTGTCCAAAATCCGAATCCCGAACCGGTAGTTTCCGGACAGGTTGGATAACCCGGAAATATCCCTAAGATTATAATTTCCTACTAACTGAAAACTATAATCTAAATTCTCAATCCTGTAGAAAGCGTCGAGGTTTTCTACTTGATCGCAATATAATACCCATAAGTTTTGTCCTATATGCGCTATACTCTGCAGAGCTTCGAAGCCTTGTAAACTAGGGGCATCGTAAATATAAAATTTATCTTCAATGGTCTCTAAATTTTCTAGTCCATTGAAGCTTTCCAGATTAGGACAGCTCTCGATCCTAATGCTGCCGGTTATAGTAGTTACACCCTCCAAGCCTTGAAAATTGCGAAGATTGATATTGTCCGTTAGTGCTAAAAAGTCAAGGCTGGTTAGCGATGCAAGGCCTTCAAAGTTTTGCAATGCGAAATTATTAAACAGATTTAAATGCTCAATCGACTCCAAATTTTCCAAGCCTTGAAAATTTATAATGGATTCGCTTAAGGACACTTGAAGATTTCCAATCCCTGTAAGGGAGTTCAACCCTTCAAAATCTTGAAAATTTGAGTCATAGACTTCCAGATTTTCTATATATGTGATATTGTGCAGCCCCATCAAGTTTGGGGCATTGGTCCTTGCAATGGTGAGTCCGCCCGTTATACTTGTTAGCTGTGATAATCCTTCCAAGTTTGTAATATCAGTACCACCTATATATAAAGCATTCCCAAATTCGGTACAGTTGGGATAGTTAGTGGCGAAATTATCGATATCGGCCTGAGATTGTAGATCAATACGCTCGTTGGGGCACTGGCCTAAAACGCCAAAAGCAGCAAATAAAACAGTCAATAGAAGTAAAGTATTTCTCATATATAAAATTTATTGAAAAATATAGAAAAAAACAATCTGCTATGATATTCAATAGTAGTTTTCATAAAAATTTCAATACAATTGGTGGTCTACTTCCTATTCAACATTCCCGAAAGTTTATCCTTCAACTCTACCAAGCCCTGCTGGGCTACCGTTGATATAAATCAGCAAGGCAACTTACCGAAATCGCGGTCAAGCTGTTGTTTTATTATTTATGAAAGGATTATTGTTTAATTATTTTCTTAATGATATTACCTCTATCGGTCAATACTTCCACAAAATAAACCCCAGGAGACAGGTCGGAAAAATCGATGCTGGTTACCCAAGTGCTTTGCAGCCGTTCCCCTACTATTGAATACACCGTAACCCTTTCAACAGCAATTCCATTGATTATTTCAATTTGAAGGGTGTTTGAAACGGGATTTGGAAAAATGGTTACCGCATTCCCCAGATCAGATCCGGCAACAGCCAACACTTCACAGTTTTCCACAAACTCAACTTGAGGGTCGATATTCGTATAGTTTGCCTCGGCAAAGGCAACATCGTCCACACAGACAAACTCGAGGGTTGGACAGTCCAAACCGTTGAAGCCGGTGATATCGGTGTTGTTACCATTTTTTAGGTTGACATTTTCCAGATCTGGACTTTCAGAAAAATCAACACTTGTAAGTGCCGTGTTGCTCTCCAAACTCAAGGTGCTCATAAAGTTTCCGCGACCGTTAAAGCCCGTGATGTTCACAAAGGCTTCGAGCCCTGTGAAATCTGAAATCACTTCCTCGGAAACATCCAATGTACCAGTAAAAGCTTCGGCTTCGGTAAACTGGATATTGTCATCGCCGTTGGTATCTATAGTTGGCGAATGGAAGAGCAGGGCGCTAAGAAAGTTGGTGTCGGGAATGTTTACATTTCCGCATTCAATTTGCACTTCTTGAGGAGTATTACATCCCAGAGCATTATTTTCAATAAAAATTACAACGTTAGGATTTGTATTATCGAAATTTTCGCAAAATAAATTGATAGAACAATATGAGAGGTTTGGACAATTGCTTATTGAAAGCGAGTAAAAAACTGTTTCTGGATCGACATTTGAAAGGCCCGTAATTGAAGCGAGACTGTCATTATCTCGAATAATAACTGAACCCAATTGAATAAGGTTTTCAAATGGGTCAAGACTTAATAACGCGTCGCAATTTAAAAGTCTCAATTGTTTAATTTGTGAAACGTTATTTAAACCTTCTATAGAGATAAGATTATCTAAATCTGCGATCTGAATATCCCCTGAACCATAAGTTGTTCCTTGAAATGCCTCCATTCCTTCGAAACTGGTTTGAGAAATATTATTGGACACAGAAAGACTTCCAGATTCAGAAAGAACATCTACCCCTATAAAGTTCATTAAATTTGAATTTCCGGAAACAGTGAATGAATCTCTGATAGTAGCTAAATTTTCTAATCCAGTTAAATTTATAATTCCAGTATCATATATATTAAGAGAACCCCCAACATATTCCAGATTGTCTAAGCCCGAAAGACTATTAAGATTAGTGCCACTTATTATTAAGTTAATACCATTGCCTACTGGCGTACCAATTTGAGTGAGTTGACTTAAGGCTGAAAGATCATTGACATCTGATGTTTCACTTCCGATGATCATAGTGCGTGTGAGCTGTGTGCAATTTGGATAATCAATAGCAAAATTATCTACATCCTCTTGGGTTTGAAGCAAAGTAATTTCAGTCGGACACTGCCCAAAACCAATAAAAGAAAAAAGTAAAAATGAAAGGGTAAGTAGTTGCTGCCTCATAAAAAAAATTTCGGCAAAATACAAGGAGAATTCGTACGCCAAAATATTAAAACACAATGTTATAGAAAAAAGTACTGTATGCAATGTTTGAATAATGCACTACGGATAATTTGGGATAGCATTGCGAATTATAGCAAACATATGTGCCTTTTCGATTGCGCTCAGGGTGACATCAAGCTACCCAATGGGGCTTTTGTTGAGCATATTCCAAAGCTTGTCCTTTAATTCGACCAGTCCCTGTTGTGCCACAGAAGAAATGAACAGGTATGGCAGTCCTTTGAAGTCCTTATCCAATTGTACTTTCATTTCTGCCTTGAGCTCGGCATCGAGCATATCGCTCTTCGAAATGGCAATAAGGCGCTCTTTATCTAATAGTTCTGGGTTGTAGCGTTTCAGTTCGTCGAGAAGGATATCATATTGCTTCTTGATGTCCTTAGCGTCGGCGGGAATTAGGAACAACAACGTGGAGTTGCGCTCAATATGCCTTAAAAAATAGTGCCCCAGTCCTTTCCCCTCTGCCGCACCCTCAATTATTCCTGGGATATCTGCCATAACAAATGTGTTGTGGTCGCGATGCGTAACGATGCCCAAATTGGGTTTTAGGGTGGTAAACTCGTAATTCGCGATTTTGGGTTTGGCAGCCGTAACTACCGAAAGCAAGGTGCTCTTACCGGCATTGGGAAAACCCACTAAACCAACATCGGCCAATACTTTCAATTCGATGGTAAGGTTCATTTCCTCGCCCTCGAGGCCCGGTTGTGCATAGCGTGGTGTTTGCCTGGTAGCGCTCTTAAAATGTGCATTTCCCCTACCGCCCTTTCCACCTTCCACGACGATGCGCTGCTCGCCGTTTTCGGTCATTTCGAATAGGGTTTCGCCGGTATCGGTATTTTTTACCACAGTGCCCAACGGGACTTCAATGATAATATCTTCTCCATCGGCGCCCGTACTGGTTTGCTTTCCACCGCTCTCGCCGTGGCCGGCCTTAAAATGTCGTTTGAATTTGAGATGGTAGAGAGTCCAAAGGTCTTTGTTGGCGACGATAATGATATGGCCACCTCGACCGCCGTCGCCGCCATCGGGACCGCCTTTGGGTACGAACTTCTCGCGACGAAGGTGCGTGCTGCCCCTACCCCCTTTTCCGGAGGCGACATGAATCTTTACATAATCAACAAAATTCCCTTCAGTCATATAGAGCGATGTTCCTTTATAGTACTATTTACACGTCGGCTTACAGCAACTGGTCTATTACCGCACTAAGTCGCTGGGTAATATCGTCGATACTACCTACACCATCTACGCCGTAGTACTTCTCCTTCTTCTGATAAAAATCTTTTAAGATATCTGTTTTGCGGTAGTACTCAGCGATGCGCTCGCGAATCACTGCCTCGTTGGCATCATCGGGCCTGCCGCTGGTTTTCCCACGATCCAACAATCGCTTGACCAGCACTTCATCGGGCACCTCCAAGGCTACCATGGCGTTTATCTGGCTGTCGATCTCGTGCATAAAGTGCGCCAGGGCCTCGGCCTGTGCTGCGGTTCGGGGGAAACCGTCAAAAATAAAACCCTTTGCCTGTGGATTTTTCTCCACTTCGGCCTTTAGCATATCAATCGTTACGTTATCTGGCACCAAATGGCCTTTATCCATATAACTCTTGGCCAAACTGCCAAGCTCTGTGTTGTTCTTGATATTGTATCGGAACACATCACCGGTGGAAATATGTACCAAATTGTACTTCTGTTTCAAAATATCGGCTTGGGTTCCCTTCCCGGCACCCGGAGGACCAAATAGAACGATGTTTGTCATAATGAGCTGCTTAAATAGTAATGTAAGATATTTAAATAGATGGCTATTTGCTTCTGAAAGCGCTATAGTTTTGAGGATTCGCCCCTCAACCAAACGCTTTTCGTTTCAACAAATAGATTACGAAGGTGCAAAGATACCAATTACCAATAAGATTGTACCTTTGTGTCATGGCAAATTATTTTTCATCCCAATTCACCTTGGGCATTCTTGGCGGCGGCCAATTGGGCAAGATGCTGCTCTACGAAACACGTAAGTACGATATTGCTACCCACGTGCTCGATCCCAGCGCACAGGCACCGTGCCGCATCGCGTGCAACCTTTTTGAGCAAGGAGACTTGATGGATTTCGACACGGTATACCGCTTCGGGAAAAAGGTAGACCTGCTTACCTTCGAAATCGAAGGCGTGAACGTAGACGCCCTCGAAAAACTGGAACAAGAAGGCGTTACGGTATATCCCTCTTCAAAAACCTTGCGAAGCATCCAGGACAAGGGCGTGCAGAAGCAGTTTTACAAGGACCATAAAATTCCTACCTCTCCCTTTAAGCGATACGATGATAAGTATAAGCTAAATGAGGCCATTGTGCGCAAGGAACTCCATTATCCATTTGTGTGGAAGAGTTGTACCGGCGGCTACGACGGCAAAGGCGTGAGCATTATTCGCGATGCGGAAGATTTAATACCGCTACCCGAGGGCTCTTGCATCGCCGAGAAGCTGATACCCTTCAAGAACGAACTGGCAGTGATTGTGGCCCGGACTCCCAATGGGGAGGTAAAGACCTATCCTGTGGTAGAAATGGAATTTCATCCCGAGGCCAATCAGGTGGAATACGTTATCTGTCCGGCGCGAATTGAAGACAGCGTAGCGGCCAAGGCCCGCGAGGTGGCCAAACAGGTTTCAGAGGCATTTTCGCATGTAGGCCTGCTTGCCGTTGAGCTTTTCCAAACTGAAGACGACCAGATACTGGTGAACGAGGTGGCCCCAAGACCGCACAATAGCGGTCATTACAGCATCGAGGCTAGCTATACCAATCAATTTGAACAGCACCTTAGGGCCATTCTCAATCTTCCGTTGGGCAGAACCGACAGCAAGGTGGGCGGTATCATGGTAAATTTGGTGGGAGCCGAAGGATTTACCGGTGACGTGGTCTACCAAAATATCGAGAAAATTATGGCACTGGAAGGCGTAACGCCACATATCTACGGAAAGAAAGAAACGCGCCCCTTCAGGAAAATGGGGCACGTAACCATTGTACACGAAGACCTTCAAAAAGCAAGGGACATTGCAGCCCAAGTAAAAAAAACAATTCAAGTAATTAGCAAAACGTAACACAGCATATTTTTATGAAAGTAGGAATTATTATGGGAAGCACGAGCGATTTGCCGGTAATGCAAGACGCCGTTGACATATTAGGCGAATTGGGCATCGAGGTGGAGGTAGATATCGTTTCGGCCCACCGCACGCCCGACAAACTTTTCGCCTATGGCAAAAAGGCCCACGAACGGGGCATTTCGGTTATTATCGCCGGCGCGGGCGGTGCTGCGCATCTTCCCGGAATGGTTGCCTCACTCTCTCCCCTGCCCGTTATAGGGGTGCCCGTGAAATCGAGTAACAGCATAGATGGATGGGATTCGGTGCTTTCCATTTTACAGATGCCGGGCGGAGTCCCGGTGGCTACCGTGGCACTCAACGGTGCTAAAAATGCAGGCATCCTCGCCGCCCAGATTTTGGGCAGTTCCCATCGGCCTGTTCTGGAAAAGATCATTGCATACAAAGCCTCCCTGAAGCAAAAAGTGGAAGAGGGCGC
>CAZXDP010000013.1:0-53764 GCA_964639255.1 uncultured Flavobacteriaceae bacterium | reverse complement strand
TTTGTTATGGTGAAATATTTCTATTTGGTGTTGACGTGTGTTTCCCTCGCGTGCAATCAGCCTCAGCAAGATTCGATGAATACCGTTACACCTGAAATTACCACCTATTACCTTATTCGTCACGCCGAGAAAGATCGCAGCAATCCGCAGAATGAAGACCCAAACCTTACTGAAGAGGGCGTAGCCAGGGCCGCCCGTTGGGCACATTTTTTCAGATCTGTCTCGTTCGACGAAGTATATGCTACCGAGTACCGACGCACCCAGCAAACGGCTGCTCCCGCAGCGCTGCAAAGCAATGTGAAGGTTATGCCCTATCATCCCGATGCGTTATATAGCGAAGATTTCAGAAATCGTACTACAGGAAAAACCGTTTTGGTGGTAGGCCACAGCAATACCACACCGCAATTTGCAAATGCCATTTTGGGAGAAGAACGGTTTTCGAATACGGACGATGCCGATAATGGAAGCCTTTATATCGTTACGGTATGCGGCGGTGCGGCAAGCGCCAACATTCTCCATCTCGATTAATGGGTCTTGGCGTAGTTGGAAAGAGTTACCGTAATATCTTCTATCTCGATCGTGGAAAGTAACGGAAGTTTGCCTTCTTCAAAAATTTCATCGAGTTTGGAAAGGTCCACATCGGTATTGGCATACGAATAGTTTTTATAATCTACAAACCGAATGCCGCCAACCACCCTTGGGTTGTAGGCTTCCCGAAAGCGAACGCCGCCTCCTTCAACTTGATAGCTATAGGCTAGGTAATCTACGGTGAAGTGCTCCTTGTGTATCCAATAGAAGAATTTATCCTCGTAATCGGTCCCACCCCCCTCTTGGTCGAAATGAACAGCTATTTCATAGTAAGGTTCTCCATTTATAGAATCCTCACCTAAAAGTTCCTTGTTGGCCGCCGGAGCATTCAATCCGTATGGCAGTTGCACAAAATAATGGACCGAATTTACGCTGTTCGCATAGGCAGTCGAAAGCGAATCGGGAAGCGTAATGGCTTGATCGTTTACAAAACGCTCGAAACCAGTATTCCGAAGTACGTCTCGGGTAACTACCCCGGTACTGTCCACTAGTTGTCGCTCGAAGGTGTACATACCATCCTTCCGGATACTTCTGTAATAATTCTTTCGAAATCGAAACTCTATGGTAGCCTCATCGCAATGCCCACTGCACGCCTTTTCGATAGCCTTTCCCACAATCGAATTTGCTGTGAGCTCCTCAGATTTCTCAACTTCTTTTTTAACCTCGTCATTACAGGCCATTACACAAAAAACAGCTAATAGCAGTGCAATTGGTTTCATTGTTTCCCTTATTTTTAACAAAAATATGCATTCGCTCACATAATACAGAACTTGATCCCTACTTTATTGAGATGATATCGTATCGCTTTCTTTTAATTCTATTCGTTACAACCAATGTACTGGCGCAAAATCCGCGCTATGAAAATACCTTAAAAGAATTTCAGCTCTTTTACAATCAACAGAATCCAACAGCTATCTTTGAGATGTTCGATGCCTCCATGCAAGAAACCGTACCGTTAGCCACCGTAGAAGAGCTTGTTACTTCCTTTTCCCAGCAATTGGGAATGCTACAATCCTTTACGTTTAGCCAGCATAAAGATGTAACAGATGTTTACATAGCGCATTTTGAAAAGGGCGACCTCAACCTTTCTATCACTGCGAATGAAAAGGGAAACATCACAGGGCTGCTCTTCAAGCCCATTCAAAATGACAACGCGCCCGGGCTTATGGAGCGCACCGTGTCTTCACTTCAGTTTCCTGCCGAAGGTACGTGGTTTACCGTTTGGGGCGGCACCACCAGGGAACAGAACTATCACATAGCTTATAGATCACAGCGCGGGGCTTTCGATTTTCTCATATTGGGCAGCCAAAACAAAACCTATCGCGGCCACGGCACCAAAAACGAAGATTATTATGCCTTTGGTCAACCCTTATATGCGGTTTGCGATGCCGAAGTCTTTCGAATTACCACCGGTGTGGAAGACAACCGGCCCGGGGTTATGAACGCCGAGCAAATGCTTGGCAATAGCGTAACATTAAAAACCGAACACGACGAATATATTGTATATGCCCATTTTCAAAAAGGTACCCTTGCCGTGCGGGAGGGCGATCGCGTCACCAAGGGAATGTACCTGGGCAATTGCGGAAATTCGGGCAATTCTTCCGAACCGCACTTGCACCTTCACGTCCAAGATGGCCCCGATATGATGTCTGCGACGGGCATTCGGGCTTATTTTGAAGAGCTCGTGGTGAACGGCTCGTTAAAAACGGACTATTCGCCCGTGAGATTGGATCGTGTATCGCGTCCCGAACAATAATTATAGTACATTTGCAGCTATGGCACTTCAGAAAAACGTTCAGATTAAAAACCGCAAGGCCAAATTTGAATATGAAATTTTGGATAAATATACAGCGGGCATAGTGTTGGCTGGCACTGAGATTAAGGCGATACGCGAAGGAAAAGCGAGCATTGCCGAAAGTTTTTGCGAATTTCAGAATGGCGAGTTGTATGTAATTAATATGACCGTACAAGAATACTCGCACGCTGGCACCTATAGTCATAACCCGAAGAGCGAGCGAAAGCTGCTATTAAATCGAAGCGAACTTCGCAAATTGGAAAAAGAAGTGACCAATTCTGGGTTGACCATCATTCCGCTTTTGCTCTATACTAACGACCGTGGTTTAGCAAAACTACAAATTGCCCTGTGTCGCGGTAAGAAACAGTATGATAAACGCGAGGCCATTAAGAAGAGGGAAAGCAAGCGCAACCTTAACCGCATCAAGAAAGCGTTCAATAACTAAGGAAATGACGCAGAAAAGCCGAGAGAACCGCATATGATTGGCAGAAACATCGTTTTTATCGTATGGTTGCTGGGGTGCTTGTGGCCATTGGCACTACAGAGTCAAATCACAGGAAAGGTGACCGATGCAGGAGGGATGCCGCTCCCTTTTGTTAACATCTATCTGCAAGATTCGTTTATAGGTACTACTACCAACGACGCGGGCAACTATGAACTGAATATTTCAGAAGCCGGCACCTATACGATACTGTTCCAATTTTTGGGTTATGAAACCCGCACCGTTACCGTTTCTCCCCAAGATTTTCCATTCCAGTTGGATGCCACACTTTTGGAAGCATCAGTGAGCCTAGATGAAGTAGTGATTTCCTCCAGTGAAGATCCTGCCTATCGCATTCTGCGTGAAACCATAGCGCGCCGAAAGGAGCACTTAGAGAAAATCTCGGCATATACCGCCCAATTTTACTCCCGTGGAATTTGGCGCGTAGACGATATGCCGGAAAAAATTCTGGGACAGGAAGTGGGCGATTTCGACGGCGCGTTAGATTCCACTCGAACCGGTATCATTTACCTTTCTGAAACCATTAGCGATATCGCTTTTCAGCAACCAGACGAATTTAAGGAGACCATTCGCGCCAGCAAGGTAAGCGGGAACGATAACGGCTTTAGCTTCAACAGCGCCAGGGATGCCAACTTCTCTTTCTACGAAAATACGGTAAACCTGAATGCCCCTATTGTTTCGCCCATAGCCGACAATGCGATGAACTATTATCGCTATTCTCTCGAAGGTGTATTTTACGAGGGCAACAAGCTCATCAATAAAATCTCGGTGCAGCCCAAGCGGCCTAATGACAGGGTTTGGCAAGGAACTATATATATTGTTGAAGACGATTGGCAATTGTACGGCGTAGCGCTGGAAACGAATGGACAGGCCATACAGGTACCCATGGTATCCAAACTGGTCTTCAAACAAAATTTCAAGTACGATCGGGAAACCGATTATTGGATTAAAATTTCGCAAACCATCGATTTTGGATTCTCGTTCTTTGGTTTTGAGGGCGATGGACGTTTTATCGCGGTCTACAGCGAGTACGACTTCTCCCCTGCCTTTTCTGCTGCTTACTTTACCAATGAGGTACTTTCATTTCAACCCGAAGCCAACAAAAAAGATAGCTTGTTCTGGCAGGAAGAGCGTCCGGTGCCGCTCACGGTAGAGGAACGCGATGATTACCTGCGGAAGGACAGCATTCAAGAACTTCGGAAATCGAAATCGTACCTCGATTCCATAGATCGCAAGGACAATCGTATTGGCGCCCTCGATTTGTTGTTGGGCTATACCTACCGAAATAGCTTCCGCAATTGGCGACTAAGCTACGATGGGCCCCTGCCAGGTGTGTATTTCAATACGGTACAAGGATGGAATGCCACCGCCGGACTCACCTTCTTAAAAGACTATGATGCGCTGCAAACTCAATGGTTGTATGCTAACCTACAGGCCCAGTACGGTTTTTCAGACGAAAGGATGCGGTTTACGGGAAGCCTCGTAAGGAGGTTCAACGCAAAAAACAGGTTGCAGTTGGGCGTTTCAGCAGGTAATTCGGTACGGCAGTTTAACCGAAACGAACCTATTTCACCCCTTGTGAATACCGTCTCGACGCTATTTTTCGAACGGAACTTTATGAAGGTCTATGAGCTTTCCTTTGTCCAGGCCCAATACAGTCAAGAATTATTTAACGGCTTACGAATCGCAACCCAATTGGGTTTCGAAAAACGATCTCCCCTCTTCAATACGACCGATTATGTTGTACTTCCCAATGATGATGTTCAATACACCAGTAACAATCCGTTAGATCCCAATTTTAGTGAAACCGCTGCCATTGAAAAACACGAGCTTTTTCGATCACAAATAACTGCCAATATTACTTTTGGACAAAAATACATGAGCTATCCAGATGGGAAATTTAACTTGGGCAACACCAAATACCCTGCCCTAACTATAGCTTTGGAAAATGGATTCGGAGGTTCAGAGCGCCGGTTAGGTTTTGCGCACTTGCGCGCCGAGGCGAATCAAACCGTGCCAATGGGCAACAAAGGGGATTCACGGTATAGCATTCGAGGTGGTACCTTTTTTAATGCGGAAGGGATTTCATTCGTGGACTATCAGCATTTTAACGGCAACCAAACACGGGTGGGCACCTCCCCCAATTATACCAATACGTTCAATCTATTGCCCTACTATAATTTGAGCACCAATCAATCGTATTTTGAAGGTCATTTGGAACACGATTTTAGAGGTTGGGTACTGGGGAAGGTGCCCGGCATGAACCAACTCAATTTTAACTTGGTGATAGGCGCCCACCTGCTCAGCACGAGCGAAAAGAAACCTTATTCTGAGGTTTCGGTGGGAATCGATAACGTGGGCGTGGGCAAGTATCGCCTGCTGCGTATCGATTACGTGAAGTCATTTTACGATGGTGATAGCACCGGTGCCTTTATCTTCGGACTCAAATTTTTGGGACTTCTCGAATAACTACCGTCCTACCGGTATAGCGCCCGGTGGCATCTCAAACACCGAATTTTCCAAGATTGTTTCGGTCGCAACTACCTTGGTAAAGGTTATTTTATTTCGCTTCTCCTTCGGCACGCCATTTTCCACCGTGTACCATGCAAGCGTTTCTGGTAGGAGCAATCCGTTTACACGCTGCCACTTTGTATAGTGTATATAATGCCAATCATCGCTCTCCTGTTGGTCGTTGTATGTAACGGTGTAGCCCAGCCAAGCCATTTGGTGGGTTTCAGGATCGTAATAGATTCTGTATTCATCATCGGGCGAATCGCCAACGCCCTCCTCATATGAAATCTCGATTCCTTCATACGATTTCCCCGCCAGTTGGCTTGTGGGCAGGGACTGGTACACTATGCCAGGATCGGCCAGTACAAAGGGCATCGCATAAAAATAAAACATCAAATTATGGTAGAAGCGCGCATTCCCGCTGTAGGCATTTGGCTCCCGCTCTTGCAACCATACGGTGTCGCCATTGTTCCCAATAGACCAACTGTTGGACACAATTTTGGTGTTCCGGTTGGGCAGCGATATGGTGTGTATTTCGGTCCCGGCTTTTCCTTCCATCTCAAAACAGATATTGTTCTTCTGCCGCCAGGCTAACAATCCGCCGTGGGCATCGAGCACCTCAAGCAGGCTGGCAGGGTAGCGAGAAGTATCGACGCCAATGTCAAGCTGCGATACGGTATCGTTCTCGTATAGCTCTTGTGTGCCTTCTTCAACTACTTCCTTACAGGAAAATAGTATAGATAAGCCCAGAATAAGAAATATGGACGTGCGCATGATTTAGTCTTTATTGAATTATAAAAATAGCGTATCATTACTGGCATTCGTTCTAATTTTACAAAGCTTTATGATAATGCTATATTTTTAACGCAACTGCTTTCTATCTTTGCCCTATGCACAAGAATATTTCAAGCTTGCAAAATCCATTAATCAAGCAGTTTGCCCAACTACGGGAAAAATCGAGAGAGCGACGTAAGTCACAACGATTTACCATTGAGGGCGAACGCGAAACGCTGCTAGCCATAAAGGGAGGTTACAGGGTAACGCATATTTTGTTCTCTTCGGAAATCGTCGCCGAGGAAGATCTTTATTTTCTGAAAGACAAAGCCGATTCGGCCACCGAATTCATTGAGATTTCCACTGAAGTTTACGACAAACTGGCCTATCGCAATAGCACCGAGGGCATCCTAGCCTTAGCCCAGACAAAATCGCAAACTCTAGAAACCCTTAAACTCGAGCGCGAGAATCCACTGCTGTTAGTTGCCGAAGCACCCGAGAAGCCGGGAAATATCGGGGCGCTACTTCGTACGGCAGATGCCGCTAATGTAGATGCCGTGCTTATTGCCAATGCCCTTACCGATCTCTATAACCCAAATATAATTAGAAGCAGCGTGGGATGCTTGTTCACGACCCAAATTGCGACGGCCTCCACCGCCGAAATTCTTGATTTCCTTACCAAGCATAACATCTCCATCTACTGTGCCGCTTTACAGGCATCCATTCCCTATATACAATGCGATTTTACGGGTGCCACAGCGATTGTAGTAGGCACCGAAGCTACAGGACTTTCAAAGGAATGGCTTCGGCGCAGCGCCCAAAATATTATAATTCCAATGCAAGGTGAGATAGATAGTATGAACGTTTCTGTGGCTGCGGGTATTCTAATTTACGAAGCCAAACGGCAGCGCAATTTTAACTGAAAATAGGTTTCCGAGCAAACAATTACCTCTATGACTCCCCAAACCGTATTTTATATCATTATTGCCATTATCGTTATCAATTTTTTGATAGACAAACTGCTTGGCGCACTAAATGCAAGCAAATTTAGCGATCCCGTGCCAACCGAACTGAAAGACGTCTACGACCTTGAAGCCTACCGAAAGTCACAGCGCTACAAGAAAGAGCGCTATCGATTTGGGCTTATCACTTCGAGCATCTCGCTAGTGGCCACGCTGCTTTTTTTCTTTTTGGACGGTTTCGCATATGTAGACGGTTTAGCACGCGAGTTGGTGAGTGGGGAAATAGCGGTAGCCTTGGTTTTCTTCGGGATTATCCTGTTCGCTGGCGATCTTATCATGCTGCCTTTTAGTTATTACGGTACATTTGTAATAGAAGAAAAATACGGTTTCAACAAAACCAGCCGAGGCACTTTCTTTTTGGACAAATTAAAGGGATGGGGCCTTGCCGCTATTTTAGGTGGCCTTTTATTAGGTGTAGTGATATGGCTCTACCAAACCAGCGGACAGAATTTTTGGTGGTATGCCTGGGGCGTCGTTGCGATTTTCACGGTAACAACCAATCTGCTATATGCCAGGCTCATTGTACCACTGTTCAACAAACAGTCGCCCTTGCCGCCGGGAAATCTCCGCACCCAGATTGAACGCTATGCGAAACAGGTAGGATTTACCATCGACAAGATTTTCGTCATCGATGGTTCCAAGCGAAGCACCAAAGCCAACGCCTATTTTTCTGGTTTCGGAAATGAAAAGAGAATTACCTTATACGACACCTTGATAAACGATCTAAACGAGGAGGAAATAGTCGCCGTTTTGGCGCATGAGGTTGGACACTATAAAAAGAACCATATTATCAGTAACCTCGTCATTTCCTTACTTACCACAGGTCTTACTCTTTGGCTCCTTTCGCTATTTGTGGATAGCGATTTGCTAAGTCGGGCATTGGGCGTTAAGGAGGCTTCATTTCATATTGGCTTGATCGCCTTCGGCCTTCTCTATTCACCTATTTCTGAAGTTACCGGACTCGGTATGAATTACCTCTCCCGAAAGTTCGAATACCAAGCAGATGCCTACGCCAGCACCACCTATGGCGCAGCACCACTAATAACGGCCCTCAAAAAATTAGCGAAGAACAGTTATAGCAACTTGACGCCACACTCAGCCTACGTAGTTGCAAACTATTCCCACCCCCCATTACTACAGCGGGTACGGCATTTGAAAAATTTTGCATAATCCTTGGTTGGCCGTTTTTAATTGAAAAAGGGTTTTATTATTTCTTAAAAATTCGCAAAGTACGGGGTGCATCCCAGCGCAAATCCGTATTTTAGGAACATGCCACCTTTCTCTAGAATCGTTTTATCTTGCCTGGCACTTGTTCTCTGCGCGAACATTCACGGTTATTCATCTGCCCTTCAGCAACAAGATTCTACCTCGCGGGAGAATGGAAAAAAGTTGCCGCCCAAGCAGAGTGTGCTAGATTCCACCACACAGTATGCGAGCAATCCGTTTGGTGACTACAACGAGGCTTACTATTCGGTAAGTAGATTGAACGAGCAAATTGGACTTCCGCCAAAAGAATTTAACCTACGAACACCACAGGCAGCGCTGGAACATTTTGTACTCAGCGCCAGAAACGACCGTTTTGAGGATGCCATTTACGCCTTGAACCTCAACTTAATGCCCGAAAAGCTAACCAAGGAACAAGCTGTTAGTTTGGCAAGGAAGCTCTATTTTGTAATCGACCAACGGGTACAGATTGATTGGGACGGATTATCGGATAGGCCCGATGGGCAAATTGATATTAGCACTACGACCAACCAAGCAATAGCAGGCAAACCACGCCGCTCTGTGGTTTTCGGTGAGGTGGCCCTGGGGGATCGTGATATTGTGCTTCGCGTGCAGCGCATACGTTATAAAGAGTACGGGGCACTTTGGATGATCTCGGCCAATACGGTAGACAATATTGAAGCTTTATACCGGGAATACGGTCCGCGTAAATTAGATAGAATGATGCCCGATTGGGCACGTATCAAATTCTTGGGATTCCCCATATGGAAATTTATAGGAATCTTGGCAATCCTCCTCATTTCGTGGTTCTTCGGAAGGTTGGTACGGCTCATTATCCAAAAATTATTACAGAATTCCGATAGGGCCTGGCTTCGGCATATCGCCAACAAACTTGCCGTACCGGCGGGTGTTCTCTTCGGAACGCTTTCCTTCTACCTGTTGCTCGACAACCTAATATCCCTTAGCGGTGGGTTTGCCAACATCGTCTATACCTCGCTCATTATACTGATAATAGGTTCCATTACCTGGTTCATCACCAAATTTGTGGATTACCTAATGACCTATATCGCCGAGAACAAAATTGGCGACATTTCTGAAGAAACCAACGAGGAGGCGCGAAAAATGCTAACCTATATCTCGGTAGGGCGTCGTATACTTACCTTTGTTATCGTTGTGGTGGGAGGCTATATCATCATTTCACAGTTCAGGGCATTGGAAAAGGTGGGCATTTCATTGTTGGCTTCGGCTGGGGTGGCAACGGTTATCTTAGGCATCGCCGCACAGAATACGCTGGGCAATATATTTGCAGGACTTCAAATTGCCATTACCAAGCCCGTGCGCGTAGGTGACACCGTAATAATCAAGGACGATTGGGGCAACGTAGAGGAAATAGGCTTTACCTATCTGGTGGTTCGCACGTGGGATTTACGGCGTTTGGTAGTACCGCTTAAATATATTATTTCGAATATTTTCGAGAATTGGTCAATGACCAGCTCGCACCAGGTACGACCTATCATCCTGCACGCCGATTACCGTATTGACGTTTCGAAAATTCGCTCAAAATTTGAGGAACTGTTGAAGAATTCAGAGAAATGGGATGAGGAAAACCCTCCCGTGGTGCAAGTGGTCGATACTTCAGAAGAATCGATACAAATTAGGGCACTCTGTAGCGCCAAAGATGCCCAATCTGCTTGGGAGCTTCACTGCGAGCTACGCGAGAAACTCGTTTCGTATATATGCGAACTGGAAGATGGCATCTATCTTACCCGCACCCGTGTGGACATTGCCAATCCCGAGCGCATTCGCGATGTGGCCAATTCTATTTCAGATAAAAAGAATTCAGATAATGGCACTTCTTAGCATCCACGATTTCAATCTCAATGGCAATTATATTCCCTCGCTTGGGCAGCGATTGGCGCAGATTTTGTTGTTTCTTACCTACTGTTATCGTACATTTATTTTATGACTGAGGAAGTATTGGAAAAAGAGAAAAAGCAGCTCGCCAAGGAATACAAGAACCTGCTGAAAATTAGCTACCGAACGCTTACCGATGAGGACAAGAAACTCATTAGGAGTGCCTTCGATGTGGCGGTAGATGCCCATAAGGACCAACGTAGAAAAAGCGGCGAAGCTTACATTTTCCATCCCATAGCCGTAGCAAAAATCGTCGCTTCGGAAATTGGGCTCGATGCCACTTCCATTGCCGCGGCCCTGCTGCACGACGTGGTAGAAGATACCCAGTATACTTTGGCAGACATCGAACAGATGTTTGGGGAAACCGTAGCGCGTATCGTAGATGGTCTTACCAAAATTAGCAGTATGGCCTTCGATGGCGACGTATCGTTACAGGCTGAAAATTTTCGGAAAATGCTGCTTACCTTGAATGAAGACATCCGGGTAATCATCATCAAGATCGCAGACCGTTTGCACAATATGCAAACTATGGAAAGCATGCCCTCTCAAAAACAGGTAAAGATCGCTTCCGAAACACTTTACATCTATGCTCCCCTCGCCCATCGCATTGGTCTTTATAATATCAAGACCGAACTAGAGGACCTTGGCTTAAAATACACCGAACCCGAGGTGTATAATGACATTCTTAGCAAGATTAAGGAGAGCAAGGAGGAACAGGATGCCTATATCGATGCATTTTCAAAAATCATTGAAAACACCTTAGACGCCGAAGGACTCAATTACGACATTAAGGGACGGCCCAAATCCATTTTTTCCATACGCCGCAAGATGCTAGCGCAAAATGTAAGCTATGATGAAGTGTACGATAAATTTGCCGTGCGCATCATCTACAAAAGTGACCGTGAGAACGAGAAATTCATCGCGTGGAAAATATACTCGGTAGTGACAGACCATTTTAGGCCCAATCCTACCCGCCTGCGCGATTGGATTTCCAGTCCGAAGTCCACTGGCTATGAAGCCCTCCACATAACGGTTATGGGGCCCAAGGGGCGCTGGGTAGAGGTACAGATACGCAGTGAGCGAATGAATGAGATTGCTGAAAAAGGGTATGCCGCCCATTACAAATACAAAAACAAAGACGCGCAAGAAGATGGTGGCCTCGATATGTGGCTCTCGAAATTGCAGGAAACGCTAGAAAACTCTGAAATAAGCGCGGTCGATTTCGTTGAGGAATTCAAGCTCAACCTCTATGCAAAGGAGATTTTCGTGTTCAGCCCCAAGGGAGATCTTTATTCCCTACCCAAGGGCTCTACCGCCTTGGATTTTGCCTTTAGCGTGCACACCGAAGTTGGCATGCACACTCGGGGCACCAAGGTCAATGGCAAATTGGTGCCGCTAAGCCACCAGCTTAAAAGTGGTGACCAAGTGGAAGTTATCACTTCTGAAAAGAGCAGGCCCACCGCCAACTGGCTCGATTATGCCACGACGGGCAAAGCGAGGTCCAAAATTAAATCTTCGTTGCGTGAAGAGAAAAAGGCGATTGCCGAAGAAGGCAAGGTAGTGCTATCTCGAAAGCTGAAATCCTTAAAGATAACCCTCGACGAAAAAACGGTAAATCAACTCGTCTCTTATTTCAAGCTGAAAACCAGCCTCGATCTCTTCTATCGGGTAGGTGCGGGCATCATAGACAACCAAAAGCTCAAAGATTTCGCCGCCTCCCGCAATAATGCGTTCGTGACCTTTTTCAAAAACCGCATTCGCAAACCAGATAAGCCCGAAGATGTCAACAGGGAGGAAATTACTGAAAAATACGATCAGCTCGTATTTGGAAAGGAAGAGGAACGCTTGGATTACAAAATGGCCAATTGCTGCAATCCCATTCCCGGCGACGATGTATTCGGATTTGTAACCGTTAATGAAGGGATTAAAGTACATAAGCAAAACTGTCCTAATGCCCTACAGTTGCAGAGTAATTACAGCTATCGCATAATGCAGGCCAAATGGATAGACTCTACCCAACGCGAATTCAAGGCAGACCTCATCATCACCGGAATTGACACCATAGGCCTGGTAAACGAAGTGACGAAAGTGGTAAGCAACCACCACCATATCGATATGAAAAGCGTGCATTTTGATAGTAATGATGGAGTGTTTAGAGGGAAAATTGTGGTTGTGGTAAAAAACAAGCAAACCCTTGAAAATCTCGTGCAGAGCATCAAAAAAATAAACGGAATTGATAAAGTTAGCAGAGTTTAATTGAGTACCTTTGCCCCTTGTTATGAGTAGCAAGACAGATCAAAATAACCAAGCTATCGTAAAGAATGTTTTTACGGGTTTCCTCGAGGAAAAGGGCCATCGTAAAACACCCGAGCGATTTGCGATTCTTCAGGAAATTTACGATCAAGACGAACATTTTGATGTAGAGTCGCTCTACATCATTATGAAGAACAAGAATTATCGGGTGAGCCGCGCCACCCTGTACAACACTATCGAGTTGCTGCTCGAGTGCGGTTTGGTTCGCAAACATCAATTTGGACAAAATCAGGCGCATTATGAAAAATCGTACTTCGACCGGCAACACGACCACGTGATCTTGTCGTCTGGTGAAGTAATTGAATTTTGCGACCCACGCATCCAATCTATAAAAAAAACTATTGAGGAAGTATTCGATATTGAAATAACCAACCACTCGCTTTACTTCTACGGAAATCGAAAATCTCCAGCGCAACAGGAGGAAAATTCATAAATAAATATGGCGGTAGATTTACTACTAGGACTACAATGGGGCGACGAAGGCAAAGGAAAAATCGTCGACGTACTCACCAAGAACTATGACATAATCGCACGATTTCAGGGAGGGCCCAATGCTGGGCACACTTTGGAGTTCGATGGTATTAAGCACGTTTTGCATACCATACCGAGCGGGATTTTCCACGAAAACGCCATAAATTTGGTAGGGAATGGAGTAGTAATCGATCCTGTAATTTTCCAAAAAGAACTGGACAATCTTTCCAAGTTCAATCTCGACCTCAAAAAGAAACTGCTTATTTCCCGGAAGGCCCATCTTATCCTCCCTACCCATAGACTGCTCGATGCAGCTTCAGAAGCCGCAAAAGGCAAGGCCAAGATAGGTTCAACGCTTAAGGGCATCGGCCCCACGTATATGGATAAAACCGGCCGCAACGGTATTCGTGTGGGCGATTTGGAAATGAGCGATTGGCAGGAAAAGTACCGCTCCCTCGCCAATAAGCATGAGGCTATGATCGATTTTTACAACGTCGATATCCAATATAATTTGGCCGAGTTGGAGGCTGAATTTTTCAAGGCCATCGAAACCTTAAAATCGCTGCCATTTATCGATAGTGAGGCTTATTTGCACCAAGCCCAGAAAGAAGGCAAAACCATTTTGGCAGAAGGTGCCCAAGGTTCCTTGCTCGACATCGATTTTGGCACCTATCCCTTCGTAACCTCATCTAACACCACCGCAGCCGGTGCGTGTACTGGTCTTGGCGTAGCCCCAGGGAGCATTAAGGAGGTGTACGGTATTTTCAAGGCGTATACCACCCGCGTGGGCAGTGGCCCCTTCCCTACCGAACTTTTCGATGAATACGGTGCAACCATGGGCAGGGTAGGTAATGAGTTTGGAGCCACTACAGGCCGTCCCAGACGCTGTGGCTGGCTCGACCTAGTTGCCTTAAAATATGCTGTACAAGTTAATGGTGTTACGCAGTTAATGATGATGAAAGGCGACGTTCTTAGTGGTTTCGACAAGCTAAAGGTTTGTACCGCTTACAATTACAAGGGTGAAAAGATTACGCACCTGCCCTACAATATCGAAGCAGAGAATGTTACCCCTATCTATACTGAAATGGATGGATGGAAGGAAGATCTAACCAAAATGGGCGATCCTTCACAATTTCCTAACGAACTCAACAATTATATCGCTTTTTTGGAGAATGAACTGGAGGTGCCCATTAAAATCGTCTCGGTGGGTCCCGATAGGAAACAGACCATCTATCGGTAATATACCAGACAGGGCAATTGTTCCGTTATCATACAAAATTCACAATAGTTGAAAGGTTTCGCCTACATAGTGGTTTTATTCTTGTTCTTGGGAACCATGGTGCAGGCGCAAGAAACCACTACGCCGCAAAAGGTGGATATCCAGTCTGGGTATTTGGAAAAAAAACCTGAATTCCCCAACGCCATTATATATACCAAAGACAATACAGGCCAGGTGTATATTGTTCACGAAGGGGTGGAAATGTGGTGCGACCAGGCCTATGTGTACCTCAACGAAAATTTCGTAAAAGCATATGGCAATGTAAGGCTCACCCAAGGTGACACTATTTCAATGAACAGTGCCTATGCTGAATATAACGGGAACACACAATTTGCCTTCGCCAGTGGCGACGTACTGCTTACGGAACCGAAAACTACCCTGCAAACCGATACCCTGTATTTCGACAGGGTAAAGCAACAGGCTTATTATAGGTCTGGCGGTACGGTGCGCGACTCTGCCAGTACGTTAACCAGTAGGGTGGGCCGCTATTTCGCACAGCAGAAAAAATATCAGTTTCTTAGCAATGTGGTTATCAACAATCCCGAGTATGTTGTAAACTCCCCGCAATTGGATTTTTATTCTGAAACGGGAGGAGCTTACCTCTATGGCCCCTCTACCATTACGAGCGAGACCAGTACCGTGTATTGCGAACGCGGTTATTACGATACTCGCCAAAATACGGGGTATTTTGTAAAAAATTCGAAGGTAGATTATGATAACCGTACTCTGTATGGCGATAGCATCTATTTTGACCGCACCAAAGCCTTTGCCTCAGCCACCAACAACATTCGGGTGCTCGACACCACCAACGGCACTATTATACGGGGGCATTATGCTGAAGTGTTCCGTGAAAAAGATTCGGTGTTTATAACGAAACGGGCCGTTGCGATTACCGTTCAGGAAAACGATTCTATCTATGTGCACGCCGATACCCTTCGGGTTACCGGAAAACCGGAAAACCGCATTTTAAGGGGGTTCTACCGTGCGCGTATGTTCAAACCGGGACAACCGGGCGAAGATCCTACCAGCGGCAAATGCGATTCCATATTCGTAAACCAAAAAACAGGATTGACCAAGCTCATAACACGTCCGGTGCTATGGAGCGGGGAAAACCAGATGACGGGCGACACCATTCACTTGCTCTCCAACACGGTTACCGAGAAATTGGACACGCTCAAGGTATTCAATAATGCCTTCCTTGTACAAAAAGATAGTGTGGGTTACAACCAGGTGAAGGGCGAACGGCTCATCGGTCTTTTTACGAATAATGAACTGGATACGGTAAATATCGACAAAAATGCAGAGGTTATCTATTTTGCAAGAAATGACAAGGGTGGGTTGTTCGGAATTGACAACACCCTGGCCAGCTCCATACAGTTGCATCTGGAAGACCAAAAGATTTCAAGCATACGGTTTATCAAGAAAGTTCCTGGAAAATTATATCCTCCTTCCCAATTCCCTGAAAATGCGCGCTTGCTACCCGGATTCGAATGGCGGGGCGATGAGCGAGTGCTTTCAGTAGAAGAATTGTTCAAGGGGAAACCCAAACCTGTACTGCCAAAGATTACGGGAATACCGCTGCCCGAGGATGAAGGGACATTTTTTGAAGATGCGCCCGAAGACGACATAGAATTGCCGGAAGCCTCTAAGCTACGTCCAGAAGATTTGAGGGAGCGGGAGGACGACCCAAAAATGCAGACCCGCGAAAGTGAAAAACTCGAAAGCGTGACGAAACCAGATTCCATTCCGAAGAAAAAGGAAAACGAATCGCGATAGGTCTTTCATAAAAAACTTTCCAATCACAATTTTACAAACTCAATTGAAAGAGGATTTTTTTACATATCAAGCACAAACTACACCGCATCCCTTGGCGCTGGAAATTTCGCACGCAGAGGGAAGCTATGTCTTTGATACGGAAGGGTCGAAGCATTTGGATTTTGTAGCGGGAGTTTCGGCCTGTAGTCTAGGACATCGCCACCCTCGGGTGGTCAAGGCCATACAAGAGCAATTGGAGAAATATTTGCACGTTATGGTGTATGGCGAATATGTGCAAACGCCTGCGGTAATGCTTACCAAACTCTTGGCGCAGCATCTTCCGGCGGCGCTGGAGACTACCTATTTGGTAAACAGTGGTGCCGAAGCGATCGACGGTGCGATGAAGCTCGCGAGGCGGGTTACCGGCCGTACCGAATTGCGCTATGCCCATAATGCGTACCACGGGAACACCTTTGGAGCGCTAAGCCTTATGGACTTTGAAGAACGGAAACAACCGTTTGAGCCCTTGGTGCCAAACTGTCATCCCCTCCGCTTCAATAACATTGACGATCTTCAACTCATTACCGAAACAACGGCCGCAGTAATCTTGGAAACCATTCAAGGGGGTGCCGGCTTTATCGTACCTACCAAACATTATATGCAACAGTTGCGAAAACGCTGCGACGAGACTGGCGCGCTGCTTATTCTAGACGAGATCCAGCCCGGTTTTGGGCGTACTGGGAGGTTGTTCGGTTTTCAGCATTTTGATATTGTCCCCGATATTTTGGTGATGGGCAAGGGAATGGGCGGCGGATTGCCAATTGGGGCGTTCACCGCATCTAAGGAACATATGGCCACGCTAAGCGACAATCCGAAGCTCGGACACATTACCACTTTTGGCGGTCATCCCGTTATTGCGGCGGCTGCGCTGGCAACCCTTCAGGAAATAACCGAAACAACCCTTATGAAGGAAATTTCAGAAAAAGAGCGCTTGTTTCGGCACTTGCTGCAACATCCACTAATTTCCGAAGTTCGCGGCACGGGGCTTATGCTGGCTGCAATGGTAGAGACGGCGCAAATTGCTACCCAGGCCATTCTCTCATGCAAGGATCGCGGCTTGATTCTTTTTTGGCTCCTCTTTGAGGGACGTGCCATTCGCATTACACCACCCTTAACCATTAGTCTTGAGGAAATTAAAGAAGGTTGCGCCATATTGTTGGCAGTCCTCGATGACATTTTAAAAAATAAAGACACTTTATAATAATTTGATTATCTGCACTTTACATATATTTTTTTCTGTTGATAAGCTTGTTAACAAGAAACACGGCACAACTATTGAACTTCCTTTTACATTAGTATCTTTAAAATAGAAGAAACCGTTAATCCGTCCGTATGCAAATACCTCCCAACGAGCATAACAACTTCTCACTCTCCCGCTTCGAGTCTATGTTGAAAACTAACGATGTCTATTTTTTCGATTCGGAAGAATTTGAGGATATCATTCAGCACTACCTCGAAAACGGTAAAATAGCCCTTGCAAAAAAGGCCACGAAATTAGGTTTAGAGCAGCATCCTACCGCTACCAACCTAAAATTGTACATGGTGGAAATGTACATCTTCGAGGATCAATTGGACGTAGCCGACGCCCTCCTAGATGAACTGTACCTTTTGGAACAGAGTAACGAGGAAATTTACATTCAAAAGGCAAACATTTACTCGCGACGCGATGAGCACCACAAAGCCATACAATTACTGGAAAAAGCCCTGGAAATAACCAATGATGAAAGCGACGTACTCTCCTTAATTGGAATGGAATACCTGTTTTTGGAAGATTTCGAAAATGGCAAGTATTATTTTATGAAGTGCCTCGAACAGGATGAGAACGATTTCTCGGCGCTTTATAACATCATTTACTGTTTCGAGTACCTCGACCAAAATGAAGAGGCCATCGATTACCTGAACGACTTTTTGAACAAAAACCCCTACTGCGAAGTAGCGTGGCACCAGGTAGGAAAGCAATACTACATTTTAAAGGACTATAAGAAGGCGCTTGCCGCTTTCGACTTCGCCATTATAAGCGACGACAGGTTTGTTGGGGCCTACTTGGAAAAGGGTAAGGTTTTAGAACGCCTTAGGCGCTACAACGATGCGATTGAGAGCTATACCGTTACTTTGGGCATAGATGACCCTACGTCGTTTGCGCTGCTGCGCATTGGCAAATGCCACGAGCGTTTGGGGAATACCGATATGGCGATACAATTCTACTCAAAATGTGTAGAAGAAGATTCACTGCTCGATAAAGGCTGGATTGCGATTACCGATTTTTACATAAAACAGAAAGACTTTCAAAAGGCGCTGTACTATATCGACAAGGCGATAAATATAGATAGCGAGAATGTTCGGTACTGGAAGCGATATGCTAAAATAAACAACCGGCTGAACCTTTTTGAGGAAGCAGAGCACGGCTTTCGGAAAACCCTTGAACTGGGCAATTACGAGCTGGAAACCTGGCTTACGCGATGCGATATCCTCATTCAGTTGGGCGAATACCAAGCGGCTATTAAAAATTTGTTTCAGGCATCGGAGTTCTATCCAGAAAATGTAGAGATAGAATACCGATTGGCAGGTCTTTTTTACGCCGTTTCCGAAGAACGCAAAGCCGAATTCCACCTAAGAACAGCCTTGAAATTGGATACCGAGTACATCATCATCCTCGATGAACTTTTCCCTTCCGTATTAGAATCGAAAAGCGTTCGCGAAATATTGGCCAAACACAAAAAGGCTTCGCTTTAATTATGTATTTTTGGGTTTTAGCCTAGAAATACCATGCCAACCAGAACCGTACTCCAATACCTAGCCGTAATCGCAAAAGGGCTCGCCATGGGCGCTGCCGATGTGGTGCCGGGCGTCTCTGGAGGAACCATCGCCTTCATTAGTGGAATATACGAAGAGCTTATCGAAACCATCCACAAACTAGATTTTGGCTTCTTTACCACTTGGAAGCAATCTTCCCTTTCGAACGCTTGGCGGCAGTACAACCTCAGTTTTCTGTTAGCCCTCTTTGCCGGGGTAGCCATAAGCATCCTCTCGTTGGCTAAGCTAATCACCTGGCTTTTAGCAAACCACCCTATTTTGGTGTGGTCGTTTTTCTTTGGGCTCGTGGTGGCCAGCATTTTATTTGTAGGAAAGCAAGTTACGCGTTGGAATATACTCATAGGAGCTTCCCTCATCGCCGCCTCTGCCCTTGCCTATAGCATTACCCTGGCCAAACCCATTGGAACGCCAGACAGCACCTGGTTTCTCTTCTTTGCAGGTTTCGTGGCCATCATCGCTATGATCCTCCCCGGCATTTCGGGAGCATTTATATTGTTGCTGCTGGGCGCCTATCAAATTATTATTGGCACCCTGAGCCAACTCGGTGATGCGCTCACAAAACTGAATGCCTCCCTGTTATGGGATGCGCTGTCCAAACTGGCCATTTTTGGCATTGGCGCCGTGGTAGGGCTCAAAGTGTTTTCGCGGGTGCTTAACTGGATGTTCAAACACCATAAAAACCTTATCTTGGCGGTACTCACAGGCTTTATGGTAGGGGCCCTCAATAAAATTTGGCCCTGGAAAGAAGTTTTGGAATATCGCATAAACCACAATGGAGAGGAAATACCTTTTCTGGAACGCAGTATTATGCCCACGCAATATCCTGAAGATCCCCAGCTATTATATGCCGTCATCTTTATGATGTTAGGGTACTTCAGTATTTTTCTTCTCGAACGTGTTGCGGTGAAAAAAAGGTAAGCTTTATGTGGGAGGAGCGGTCGTTTTCCGATAAGGTATGGTTGGTGCTTAAAGGTCTCGCTATGGGCGCAGCCAATAAAGTGCCGGGTGTATCTGGAGGGGTCGTGGCTTTCGTTGCCGGATTTTACGAAGAATTTATCTACAGCCTTCAAAAGATAAACCGAAAAGCCCTTGCCCTCCTTTTGGACGGACGTTTTAAAAGCTGCTTCCGCTATATAAACGGTCGCTTTCTAGGGCTCCTCATATTGGGGATGGTTATTAGTTACTTTAGCGTTTCGAAATTGCTCGATTTTCTCATCCTGCATTACGAACTATACGTTTGGAGCGCTTTTTTTGGGATGATTATTGGCTCCATGTACTACATCGCCAAGGACTTTGGCCGCTGGAACCGAACCTATCTGGCCTATTTGCTGGCGGGCATCGTAGCTGGAGTAAGCATTAGTTTCTTGGAGCCTGCCAAGGAAAACAGCAATTTGCTCTTCGTCTTTTTTTGCGGCATCATTGGTGTTTCGGGAATGACCCTGCCCGGCCTTTCTGGCTCGTTCATTCTTATTCTCTTGGGAAATTATGTACTGTTGCTGGTCGATTCTGTAAATGCGCTCTACGATACGGTGGCCGATATGCTACAGGCGGACTTCACTTTTGTGAACAATCCTGAGCGTGTAGAGTTGCTGAAAGTGCTGGCCGTATTCGCCGTGGGCTCATTGGCAGGGCTGGTTTCACTTTCGCACCTGTTAGCCTATGTGCTAAAGCGGTTCAAGAAAGCCACCTATGCGGTTATCATCGGTTTTATCGCGGGTTCGCTGGGGGTGGTTTGGCCGTGGAAAGAGAAAATATTTGAGTACGATCGCTTCGGAAATATAAAATTTGATGCCAACGGCAGGGAAATCATTACCGGGTACGACCGCTATCTCCCATCAGAATTTTCAACCGAGACCGCCCTTGCCATATTTTTTATCGGGGTGGGCGTTTTGCTCGTTCTTAGCTTAGATTGGTATTATAAAGCGAGAAACAGACGGTATGGCTAAATTCGGACTTATAGGTAAGAACATTTCCTATTCCTTTTCCAAAGCATTCTTTAGGGAAAAATTCAAAAGGGAATCACTTCCCCATACCTATGAAAATTTCGATTTGGACCAGATTTCAGAATTTCCCAAATTACTGAAACAAAATCCACTTTTAAAAGGCCTCAACATTACAATTCCTTATAAGGAAAGCATCCTGCCCTTTCTCGATGCCGTGGCGGGCGAAGCACAGCAAATAGGCGCTGTGAACACCATTGTATTTACTGCAGATAATAGGCTTATTGGGTATAACACTGACTATATCGGGTTTCAGCAGTCGCTCCTTCCGCATTTACCGCTTCCTCAAAAAAAAGCCCTTATTCTGGGCACTGGGGGCGCCTCCAAAGCAGTAGCGTACGCACTGCACCTGTTGGAGTTTGATTTTCAGTTCGTTTCCAGAAATCCGAAGGAAAATCAACTTTCGTACGACCAAATAGACAGTCAAGTGGTAAAGGATCATTTTTTAATCGTGAACACCACCCCTTTGGGCACCCACCCAAATACCGCGCAGTTTCCTCACATTCCTTACAGTGCGCTTGGATCCCAACATTTGCTATACGATTTGGTCTACAACCCTGCACAAACCGAGTTCTTAGGTCGCGGTGCCGAACAAGGTGCTAAAACCCTTAACGGACTGCCTATGTTGCACATGCAGGCCGAGGCGGCTTGGAACTTATGGAACCCATAGCCCACCGCCCACCACTAAATTTAAAAATGCCCTACCACCTTTGCCATTTGAGCAGTTGTTAGTATCTTGACGGTTCCAAGAATAACGAACCTAACATTGAAAGAAATGTCTGAAAAAGAATTGAACGAAGACCCACACGCGCCCAATACCGACGATTCTTCTGCGAATACTACTGACAATTCCCAACACGATGCTGCTGAAGGAGCCACCTTAGAACAGGCGATGACTGAAGAAACCGAGGCAGTTTCAGAAAAATCGGTGCCGGAAAAGACAGAGGAAACAGAGGACAACGAAGATGCGGTCAATGCAATAATTGAGGAATCGGCAGCCAACAAGAACAAAGTTCAGGAGGAGGCCCACAACGAAAATGCCGACACTGAGAAAAAAGCAGCCAAAGAAGAGGATGCCAAGGCTATAGAAAACGTGGAGGAAGCTGACGAAGAGCACGAAGAGCACGACGAAGAGGAGATTTCGTCTAGCGATGATGCAGACGAAGAGGAAGAGGACGAGACCAAAGATTACAGCGCGCTTTCCGAGCGGGAGCTCATTTCAGAATTCAAGAAGCTCTTGAATGAAAAATCGGTGCAGCATATTAAAAACGACATCGAGGAAATTCGGGCAGAATTCAATGCCAAATTCAATGAAGAGCTAGAGCAGAAGAAAGAGGAATTTCTTTCAGAAGGCGGCAATATTATCGATTTCTATTACACCAATCCCATAAAGAAAGAATTCGATTCACTTTTTTTCGAGTACAAGGAAAAACGAAACAACTACTACAAGAATCTGAAACGGGACCTACAGGCAAATCTATCTAAGCGCTTAGAGCTTATAGAGGAGCTAAAGGGATTGCTCAATGCTGAAGAAAACATAAATACTACTTACAAGCATTTTAAGGATATTCAGGATCGCTGGCATACCGCTGGGCCCATTCCCCGGGATAAATACAATTTCGTTTGGAACAATTACCACCACCACGTAGAGAACTTTTACGATTTTTTGCATCTGAACCGGGAGTTTCGTGATTTGGACTTTAAGCACAACCTTGACCAAAAACTGAAACTTATTGGCCGTGCCGAAGAGCTAGCCCAAATGGAAGATGTGAATAGGGCTTTTCGGGAACTGCAAATGCTGCATAAAATGTGGAAGGAAGAAGTGGGGCCCGTTGCCAAGGAGTACCGCGAAGAGGTTTGGGAAAAATTCAGTGCTGCTACCAAAACCATACACGACAAACGCCACGACCTTTTAAAGGAACAGGAAAAAGAATACGAGGCCAATTACGATAAGAAAAAAGAAGTGGTAGAGGCCATTCGCGAAGTACACCAACAAACCAAGGAGAGCCATCAAGGGTGGCAACAGTCCATCAAAAAAGTGCAAGAACTTAGAGATGCCTACTTTGCCCTTGGCAAGGTGCCCAGAGCGCTCAACAAAGGAATATGGAACGCATTTAAGGAAGCTACGCGCGATTTCAACCGGGCGAAAAATGCCTTTTATAAAAATCAGAAAAAGCAGCAGTACGAAAATTTAGAGAAAAAGAGGGAGCTCATTAAAATTGCCGAAGAAAACAAGGAAAGCGATGATTTTGATGCCGTTACGCCCTTAATGAAAAAGATACAGGCCGACTGGAAAAAGATCGGTCATGTGCCCCGCAAGGATAGCGACAAGGTGTGGAAGCAGTTCAAAGCGGCATGCAACCATTATTTCGACCGCCTGCACGCTCAGAAAAACGAAGCCAATAAAGAGGAGGTCGAAAATTTCGAGGCCAAGAAAAAAACGTTGGAATCCTTACAGGCCCTGGAATTGACTGGCGATAGGAAAACCGATTTGAAGGCGATAAAGGAAAAAATTGATGAGTGGAAGAAAATAGGTAAAGTACCTTATGGAAAACGCGCGATTGAACGGGACTTCAATAAGGTACTCGATGCGCATTTTAAGCAAATTGACTTAGGTAAGAAGGAAGCAGAGCTTATTAAATTTGAAAACAAGCTTAACACCCTAACCAATAGGGAGGACGAGCGAAAGCTAAAAAACGAGCACTTTTTTATTTCCAAAAAGATTACCGAAGTAGAAGATGAAATTCGCCAATTGGAGAACAATCTCGGATTTTTCCAGCACGTCGATGATGACAATCCGTTGGTAAGGGAAGTCCACAAGAACATTGCCCGGCATAAAGAGCAATTGGAAGTCTGGAAAGAAAAACTTCAGAAGATAAAGTCGGTTAGAAATACCTAAACTTTATGGAGCCATGCCTAGTTTGCCGTGAGAAAACCGTACGGCAAAAGGCTGTGATAGATTGTACCATTTTTTACGAATGCCCTAGTTGTGGTTGTATTTTCAGGCAACGCAGTACTTTCCCGACGCCCCTGGAAGAGCGCAACAGGTATTTACTCCACGAGAACGATGTGGCAGATATAGGGTATCAAGAATTCGTCAAACCTTTGATAACGAAGGTTTGTGAAGATTTTGAAGGAAGTGCGAGAGGGCTAGACTATGGTGCCGGTACTGGGCCTGTTGCCGCTATGCTTTTGGAAGCAGCGGGATATACAATGAAACTTTATGACCCGTTTTTCCATAACCATCCCGAAGTACTTAAAGAAACATACAATTTTGCCATTTGCTGTGAGGTTATCGAACATTTTCACCAACCCTTAAAAGAGTTTAGGGCATTACACACGTATTTGTTGCCCGGGGGCGTCTTATATTGTATGACTGACTTAATTGATAACCAGAGGGAATTTGAACAGTGGCATTACAAAAACGATCCCACGCACGTGGTGTTCTATTCAGAAAAAACACTTTTGTGGATTGCCAGGGAAATTGGATTTTCCTGTTGCGAAATAACCGAACGCGTTATTAAGCTAGCCAAGTCTTGAACTATCACTGAAGCTTTGCTTCTTCCCAAAACACATCCATCTCTGCCAAAGTCATATCTCGCAAGGGCTTGTCTAATTCGGCCGCCTTCCGTTCTAGGTACTGAAACCGCTTTATAAATTTTTTATTGGTACGTTCCAAAGCATTTTCCGGATCGATTTTCAGGAATCGAGCGTAATTGATCATAGAGAAAAGCACATCACCAAATTCACTTTCAATCCCATCTCGTTTGCCGTGCTGTACCTCCAGTTGAAGCTCTTGCAGTTCTTCCTTCAGCTTTTCAAAAACCTGCTGGGGTTCTTCCCAGTCGAAACCTACTCCTGCAACCTTATCCTGTATGCGATTGGCCTTTACCAGAGCTGGCAGGCTCTTTGGCACGCCTTCCAAAACACTTTTTTTGCCTTCCCTAAGCTTCAAATTTTCCCAGTTCCGTTTTACTTCCTCTTCGTTTTCCACCGATATATCGCCGTATATATGGGGGTGCCGCGCAATGAGTTTGTCGCAAATTTGATTGGCGACATCGGCAATATCAAAGGCATTAGTCTCGCTGCCAATCTTGGCATAAAAAACGATGTGTAATAATAAATCTCCAAGTTCGCCACGTACCTCTTCTAAATCGTTGTCTAAAATAGCATCCCCCAGTTCATAGGTTTCCTCGATGGTAAGGTGGCGCAAACTTTCCATTGTCTGCTTGCGATCCCAGGGACATTGTTCGCGTAGCTCGTCCATAATTGTGAGGAGACGGTCTAAAGATTGCAATTGGGCTTTTCGGGAATTCATGGATAGCGATTTTGACAAAGCTACGCTAAAAAGATCAAAAAAGCCCCAATGGGATCATTGGGGCTCGGCGTTGTCTTTATGCGTTTATTCTTCTTCGGAAGAGGCTTCCTTAGACGTTTCAGTGAAGTCTGTTATCCCATTTTTCTGCAGAATATTGTACCACTGTATCACTTTCTTGATGTCGCTGGCATAGACGCGATCTTCATCGTAGTCTGGCAAGACCTCAAAGAAATATTCCTCTAGCTTTATATTGGGCTCCTTATGGCTAATGGCCTGGCCGCCGTTTTCCTTTTCATAAATCTTGGCAAATACCTCCCGAAGCGGTTTCTCCTCGGTAAGCGTATAAATGGCAATTTCAGAAAGTAGGCTTACATTGTGGCGCCCGCTTACGTTGATCTTCTTTCCGTCGTGCAGGGATTCTGCCAAGAATCCGCTACGGGTTTGGGTTTTCAATTTGTAAAGACCGGGTTTTCCGGTAATGGATAGCACTTTTTCTAAGCTCATAGAATGGATTCCTTTTTATTTAAGGCTTGCAAATATGCACGGTTTGGTTTTTTTATGCAAGGGCCTTAACGTTTCTTTTTCGCCATGGGAAAGCGCATGCGGTAGCGCACGTCGATTTTCCCTTTCGAAATATTGGCGAGTTTTCCTTTAATCAACCTCTTCTTCAGCGGTGATAACTTATCGGTAAACAATATTCCCTCGATATGGTCGTACTCGTGCTGAATGATTCTCGCCACAATCCCGGTAAAGGTCTCGGTATGCGAGTTAAATGCTTCATCTTGGTACTGCAAGGTTACCTCGGGCTGTCGGAAAACATCTTCATTTACATCGGGAATGCTCAAACACCCTTCGTTGAAAGCCCATTCATCGCCCTCTTCCTTCAAAATTATAGGGTTAATGAACACCCGCTTAAAATTAGACAGGTACGCGCGTTCATCTTCTGATAGATCCTCATCGTCCTCGAAGGCGGTGGCATCTACGATAAACAAACGTATGGGCACGCCAATTTGCGGAGCGGCCAAACCGATGCCGCGCGCGCCGTACATGGTTTCGAACATATTCTCGATAAGTTCTTCCAAGTTTGGATACTCCTTTTCGATTTTCTTGGTCTTTTTTCGAAGTACAGGGTCTCCGTAGGCGACAATGGGTAATATCATATTGCTTTAGTTTGTGTACAGAAAATCTTGTAAGATAATGGTGGCGCTTATTTCGTCGATAAGCGCTTTGTTCTGGCGCTGTTTTTTCTTCAGGCCGCTATCAATCATAGTTTGGAACGCCCGCTTGCTACTATAGCGTTCGTCGGCCCTGCTTATAGTTACGTTTGGGAAGGCTTTTTTTAACTGCTTCAGAAATTTCTGAATATGCTTTTCCACTTCCGAAGGAGTTCCATCCTTTTGTTTCGGCTCGCCCACCACAATGTGCGCTACCGTCTCGCTTGCAGCGTATTCCTTTAAAAACCCCAAGAGTGCTTCCGTAGGCACCGTGGTTAAACCAGAAGCTATCATTTGCAGCTCATCGGTCACGGCGATGCCCGTGCGCTTTGTTCCGTAGTCTATGGCAAGGATGCGTCCCATACAGCGCAAAAATACGGGTTTGTAAAATAGTATGCTAAAAATGGGCTGTTTATTGATATGCCATTTATCTTTGCTGAAAAGTACGTGTGTTCATGAAAAAACTACAAGCCACGATAGAGAGAGCTTGGGAAGATCGTTCCCTATTGACCGACCCTGAAACCATCAACGCCATACGGGAGGTGGTCCGTTTGTGCGACGAAGGCGAGCTTCGCTGCGCTGCGCCCGTATCCACCGGTTGGCAGGTGAACGAATGGGTAAAGAAAGCAGTGGTTCTTTATTTCCCCATTCAAAAAATGCGAACGATGGAAGCAGGCATTTTTGAATATCACGACAAGATTCCATTGAAATCTGGGTACGAAGCCAAGGGTATTCGCGTGGTTCCCCACGCCGTGGCGCGCTATGGGGCCTATATTTCCAAGGGTGTTATCATGATGCCCAGTTATGTAAACATTGGAGCTTATGTAGACGAAGGGACTATGGTCGATACGTGGGCCACCGTGGGAAGCTGCGCCCAAATTGGAAAAAACGTGCATTTAAGTGGTGGAGTAGGTATTGGCGGTGTACTCGAACCCTTGCAGGCGGCTCCCGTAATTATCGAAGACAACGCCTTTATTGGGTCGCGTTGCATCGTTGTGGAAGGGGTTCGTGTAGAGAAAGAAGCGGTATTGGGGGCCAATGTGGTACTTACAGCCTCGACCAAAATAATCGATGTAACCGGAACATCGCCCAAAGAAACCAAAGGGGTGGTTCCTGCCCGGTCGGTAGTGATACCCGGGAGCTATACCAAAAAATTCCCTGCCGGGGAATATCAAGTGCCGTGCGCCTTGATTATTGGAAAGCGGAAGGAGAGCACCAACAAGAAAACTTCCCTGAATGATGCCTTAAGAGAATATAATGTAGCCGTTTAGTTTTTATTCTCCAATAGCGGTACAAATCGATAGGCTCCGTGTTCCTGTTTTTCGAACTCGGTATCACTCGTTCGTGTAAAGACGGTCATAATTTGATCTGTTTCCCCAACGGGAATGACCAATCTTCCACCTTTGGAAAGTTGTGCCAACAATGGTTTGGGCACAAAAGGGGCGCCAGCGGTCACGATAATGCCATCGTACGGGGCTTCTTCTTCATATCCCTTGTACCCATCTCCAAAGATGAGTTTTTTGGCGCGGTAGCCAATTTTGGGAAGGAACAATTTTGTTTTCTTGAAGAGCTCGTTCTGTCGCTCAATGCTGTATACCTGGGCGCCCAGTTCTAGCAATATAGCGGTTTGATATCCGCTTCCGGTGCCTATTTCCAATATTTTATCGCCTTTATTTACTTTTAGCAATTCTGTTTGGCGGGCCACGGTGTAGGGTTGCGAAATGGTTTGATCGGCCGCAATGGGAAAGGCCTTGTCCATATAAGCGTGGTCCACAAAACCACTGTCCATAAAGAGGTGGCGGGGCACCTTATTGATGGCCTCTAGAACGCGCTCATCGGCAATCCCTTTTTTTTTCAGGATTTTTACCAACTGTTTTCGCATTCCTTGGTGGGTATAGGTATCTTTCATAGTAGTGGTTGCTAGTATCGCAAAATTACAACATACCGCTTAAAAATATAAGGCTAGGCGTGGCTTCTTCCATCATAATTTCAGAAATTTCTGAAAGAACAAACATACGCAACTTCAATTCCTTTCTACTTTTAATCTTGCTTCCAAAGCCTTACCTTTGTGAAAAACGCTAACGCATGCTAAAAGCCGGAGTGATAGGTGCGGGTCATCTAGGGAAAATCCACTTGAAATTGTTACAGCAATCTACCAAGTACGAACTGGTAGGTTTTTTTGATGCCAATGCCGAGGCCGCCAAAAAGGTAGAAGCTGAATTGGGCTACCGTGCTTTTCCTAGCATGGAGGCTCTAATAGAGGCGTGCGATATGGTAGATGTGGTCACACCCACCCTGCATCATTTTGAATGCGCAAAGAAGGTGGTGGAGGCCGGCAAGCACCTATTTATTGAAAAACCCATAACACATACGGTCGCCGAGGCAGAGGAGATTCGCGATCTTGCCAAAAAGTACGGTGTGCGCGGACAGGTGGGCCACGTAGAGCGGTTCAATCCGGCATTTATGGCGGTAAACCACATGATCAACAACCCTATGTTTATCGAGTCGCATCGCTTGGCAGAGTTCAATCCTAGGGGAACGGACGTTTCGGTGGTATTGGATTTGATGATCCATGACATCGATGCCATTTTAAGCGTGGTAAACTCCCAGGTAAAACACATCAACGCCAGCGGGGTATCGGTAATTAGCGATACACCAGATATCGCCAATGCGCGCATCGAGTTTGAAAATGGCTGCGTGGCCAACCTTACTGCTAGCCGCATCTCGATGAAGAAAATGCGAAAAGCGCGATTCTTTCAGCGCGATGCGTATATAGCAGTAGATTTCCTCGATAAGAAATGTGAGGTAGTAAAGATGAAGGATGCTCCCGAAACGCCCGATGACTTTGCGATGATTCTTACCAATGCCGAAGGCATTAAAAAACAAATTTATTTCGACAATCCACACATCGAGGCGAACAATGCTATTCTGGATGAGCTCGAAAGTTTCGCCGATGCGATACAGGCAGACCGAAAACCAGTAGTGCCCCTAGCACAGGGTACAGAGGCACTTAGGGTAGCCATGCAAATCATTTCAAAATTTAAATCTGAAGAATAAAATTCAATATATGAAAAAAATAGCCGTTATCGGGGCCGGAACAATGGGTAATGGAATCGCCCATACGTTCGCCCAAAAAGAATTTTCCGTACATCTTATCGACATTTCCCAAGAATCATTAGATCGAGGCCTTGGGACCATTTCCAATAATCTGGATCGAATGGTTGCTAGGGAAAAAATAACTACTTCAGAAAAGGAAAACACCCTAAACAACATTAGCACATATACTTCTTTGGAGGAAGGAGTAAAAGGTGTAGACCTTGTTGTAGAAGCCGCAACCGAGAACGTATCGCTAAAATTGAGCATCTTTAAGGATCTCGATAACCTCTGCGATAAGGATACCATCTTGGCAAGCAACACGTCTTCGATATCGATTACTCAAATCGCTGCGGCCACCAAGCGCCCAGAGAAGGTAATAGGTATGCACTTTATGAATCCAGTGCCCATTATGAAACTGGTGGAAATCATTAAAGGATATAGCACTAGCACCCAAACCTACCAAACGGTAGAGGCACTTTCTAAAAAATTGGACAAGGTACCAGTAGAGGTTAACGACTATCCAGGATTTGTTGCCAACCGTATCTTAATGCCTATGATTAACGAGGCCATTGAAACGCTATATAATGGCGTTGCCGGGGTGACAGAGATTGATACCGTAATGAAATTGGGAATGGCTCACCCTATGGGGCCCTTGCAATTGGCAGATTTTATAGGACTCGATGTGTGCCTTTCCATACTCAACGTGATGTATGAGGGGTTCAAGAATCCGAAGTACGCCCCCTGCCCCCTTTTGGTCAATATGGTAATGGCGGGCAAATTGGGCGCTAAGAGCGGAGAAGGTTTTTACGACTATAGCGAGAATAAGAAAGCCGAGGTTGTCTCGCCGATGTTTCGCTAGTTTAAACTATTGTTTTGGCTAAAATTCTTCCATTTAAAGCGGTGCGTCCTACGCGCGATAAAGTGAGCCTGCTCGCTGCCCGATCTTACGATAGCTATACACAACAGCAAGTGGAGTCTCGCCTGCGTGACAATCCCTTTTCGTTCTTGCATATTGTAAACCCAGGGTATAAGTACCAGAAGGAAATTTCTGGAGTGCAGCGCTATGAACTGGTGCGGAACCGGTATCAGGAATTTAAGGAAGACGGAATTTTTATGCAAGATGAAAAGCCTTCCTACTATATCTATAAAATCGTTAACCGCGACGGACTCAAATTTAGGGGAATCGTAGCTGCAGCAAGCGTTCAGGACTATGAAGATGATATCATTAAAAAGCATGAGGATACACTCGAATTTCGGGAGGTTATCTTCAAAGAATATTTAAAAACCGTAGGATTTAATGCCGAAGCCGTACTCCTCACCTATCCAGACAACAAGGAACTGCAAGGCATTATTGAGCGCGTTATGAAAACCCGGGCTGAATATGAATTTACCACTACCTACCGCGATACGCACTACGTGTGGAACATCGATAACGAGGCCATCGTTGCCAAAATAAGCGCCCAGTTTGAGGCAATGGACAAACTTTACATCGCCGATGGCCACCATAGATCCTCATCGTCGTACTTATTGGCGAAAGATATGAAGGAGAGCAACAAGGCCCATACGGGTAGTGAGCCCTATAACTTTTTCATGAGCTATCTTATTCCCGAAAGCGATTTGAAAATCTACGAGTTCAATAGATTAGTCAAAGATTTGAATGGATTCAGCAAGGAAGAGTTCCTCATTGAGCTCGACACCTTTTTCCGTATTGAGAATCGAGGGCAGGAATATTACAAACCATCGAAGAAGCATCATTTTAGCATGTACTTAGATGGAGAGTTCTACTCCCTGTACCTTCGAAAAAACAATTATAGCATAACGAACGCTCTAGACGGGCTCGATGCGCAAATCCTCTATAAAACCGTGCTGAAACCCATATTGGGCATTGAAGATCTTAGAAATGATACGCGCATAGATTATTCCCACGGAAAAAATGACCTTGCCTTCGTGAAAACAGCCGTCGATTCCGGAGCGTTTGCCGTAGGCTTCGGGCTATTGCCAGTAACCACCGAGGAACTGAAGCAGGTAGCTAACGAGGGACTTAAAATGCCTCCCAAGAGTACCTACATAGAACCAAAATTGCGAAGCGGTGTTACCATCTATGAATTCTGACGATTAAAACAAGTACCATGAGCGAAGCGAATATTTCAGAAAACATAGAAAAGTTCAAGGCAAAACTACCTGAAAATGTCACCTTGGTAGCTGTTTCCAAAACAAAACCGAGTGAAGCTATTATGCAAGCCTATCGCGCCGGGCAACGTGTATTTGGTGAAAACAAGGTGCAGGAAATGGAGAAAAAATGGCACGAACTTCCCAAAGATATTGAGTGGCATATGATTGGTCACGTACAGCGAAACAAAGTGAAATATATGGCCCCTTTTGTGAGTCTTATCCATTCTGTAGATAGTCCGCGGTTACTGAAGGAAATTAACAAACGTGCCAAGGAGAACGATCGAGTAATTAACTGCCTGCTCCAACTCAAAATTGCAGAGGAAGAGAGCAAGTTCGGAATGGACAAAGCAGCAATGACCGAATTGTTACAGTCTGAAACTTTTCAGAACTATAAAAACGTAAACGTCATAGGGTTGATGGGTATGGCTACCTTTACCGATGACGAGGCGCAAATTTCGAGGGAATTCAAAACATTGCAAGATTTTTTTAATTCGCATAAAGAAACCTACCATTTCTCTGAACTGTCTATCGGTATGAGCGGCGACTACCATCTCGCCCTTAAGTACGGTAGCACGATGGTACGCGTTGGTAGCGCCATTTTTGGCGAGCGATAGGCACCATTACGCCGCTATAGAAAATTCCATTACTTTTGCACCGAACTTGATGAAGCTAGATTATTGAATGTACGCGATTTTAGATATAGAAACCACCGGTGGTAAGTATGATGAAGAAGGAATTACTGAAATAGCCATTTATCGCTTCGATGGCCATAAGGTGGTCGATCAATTCAGCAGCCTCATCAATCCGGAACGGAAAATCCAACCGTTCGTTGTCAATCTTACTGGAATCAATAATGAAATGCTTCGCAATGCCCCAAAGTTTTATGAGGTGGCAAAGCGTATTATTGAAATTACAGACAGCTGTGTCATCGTGGCACATAATGCCAAATTTGACAACCGCATCCTTACCACGGAATTTGACCGCTTGGGGTACGCGTTTGAAAAAGACAGCCTGTGCACGGTAGAACTCGCCAAAAAACTTATTCCAGACCAGCCCAGCTATAGCCTTGGGAAGTTGGTGAAGGCGCTTGGTATTCCGTTGAGCAACCGCCATCGGGCACAAGGCGATGCCAAAGCGACGGTTAGCCTTTTCAAAATGCTACTGAATAAGGATTCTGAAAAGCAAATCATCAAATCGGCCATTCGCAAAGACCCAAAGCGACAACTGGAGCCTAAACTTATCGATATTGTCGAGCGCGCCCCCACCGAAACGGGCGTGTATTATATGCACAACGAGGAGCACGACATCATTTATATAGGTAAGAGCCGAAACATCAAAAAACGATTGCTGCAGCATTTTACCAATGATAACAAACGATCTAAGCAAATGCAGCTTGAAGTTGCCCATATGAGCTATGAACTTACGGGCAACGACCTACTAGCCCAACTAAAGGAAAGTGAGGAAATAAAACGCAACAAGCCAAAATATAATAGGGCCCTTCGGCAAACGGTGTTTAAGTACCAATTGGCTACGTTTATTGATGAAGAAGGTTACCGTAACCTTAAGATTGAAAAAGCCGATAAACGCAAAGCCGCCGTTACCACCTATTCCAATTACCAACAGGCGAAGAATGCATTGTACCGTATAACCGAAGAATACCAGCTTTGCCAAAAACTTACCAACTTGCATAAAACTTCCAAAAGTTGCTTCGCCCATACTATAAAGGAATGTCTGGGAGCTTGCGTAAATGTGGAACCGCCTGAGTCGTACAATGCGCGGGTGCAGAATTTCATCGAGAAACACAGCTATCAAAACCAGAATTTGCTTATTGTAGATAGAGGGCGCGAGGTAGACGAGCGATCGGTCATCTTAATCGAAAAGGGCGGCTACAAAGGTTTTGGATATTTTAACCTGAACCATCAAATAACCCATCTAGACACCGTACGCTCTATCATTACCCCTATGAAGAACGATAGAGATGCCCAGCACATCATTCAAAGTTACCTTCGCAAGTACAAGGTACTTAAAATCGTAAAACTACCACACGAAGCAGCAATCTAAGGAAAGTTGCTTATTTTTATAGTTAGAAAAGTATTTTTCCTTTGACAACACCGCACCAACGCAGCTGGAAATCGAAGCTCCACCAAATTATATATGAAGCCGACACCCAAAAGGGAAAACTGTTCGACGTAGTGCTTCTTATCTTGATTTTGCTAAGCGTTGTCTTTGTGATGATCGAGAGTGTGCGCGGGCTTTCGCCCTGGGTGTACGATTATCTGTACATTGGCGAATGGGTAATCACCATTTTCTTTACCTTCGAATATATTGCCCGGGTAATCACTGTAAAAAAACCATCGAGTTATATTTTCAGTTTTTACGGTATTATCGATTTTCTCTCTACCATACCGCTATACCTGTCGTTCATTTTGGTGGGCAGTAATTACCTGCTTACGGTAAGGGCGCTACGGCTGCTGCGGGTATTTAGAATTCTGAAAATAACCCGATATATTGGCGAATCGAACAAACTCAAAAAGGCGCTTATCGACAGCCGCCCAAAAATTTTAGTCTTCCTATTTGCCGTGCTCATCGTAGCCATAATCGCAGGAACCCTGATGTACCTTATAGAAGGTGAAGAAAGCGGTTTTAAAAGTATCCCAATTAGCGTTTATTGGTGTATTGTGACATTAACCACAGTTGGTTTTGGAGATATTGCTCCAGTAACCCCCTTGGGGCAGTTTCTCGCTACGGTTATTATGATTATGGGCTACGGCATCATCGCTGTGCCTACTGGCATTGTAAGCGCAGAATACACTCGTAAAAAAGATGATTATGTGCATGTAAACTCCCAAGCCTGTCCTAACTGCAATGCCTCCAAACACCGAGATGATGCCAATTATTGCCATAAATGCGGTGAGCACCTGTATCCTGAAAAAACGGTGTAATGGCTCACGTTGCAAAACGACTTTTGGTATGTATCGTTGGACCCACTGCTATTGGCAAGACAGCATTGGCAATTGAATTGGCAAAGCGTTTTTCCACAGAAATCATTTCTGCCGATTCCCGACAATTTTTCAAAGAAATGACCATAGGAACAGCGGTGCCCACTAAGGAAGAACTAGCTGCCGTACCCCATCATTTTGTTCAGGATAAAAGTATATTTGAACCGTATTCGGTAGGTGATTTTGAACGAGACGCGCTGCAATTATTAGAGCAGCTTTTCGAGACACATCGCCTGGTGATACTTGTAGGCGGCTCCGGCCTGTATGTAGATGCGGTCGTGAAAGGACTTGACACTTTTCCCGCTGTACCGCCGGCCGTAAGGGAACAGCTCAATACAGAATTAGACCGCCACGGCGTAGCGCATTTGCAACAAGAGTTGTTGAAGGTTGATCCTGTGTATTATGAAAAGGTAGATGTTCAGAATCCGCACCGATTGATCCGTGCCTTGGAAATATATCGCGCTACAGGCAAACCCTATAGCCAGTTTTTGGACCAAGGGCGCGAAGACCGCAACTTCAATACTTGCTATATTGGGCTTGAGGCAGAGAGAAACGTGGTGTACGACCGCATTAATCGTCGCGTAGACCTAATGATGCAACAAGGACTTTTGGATGAGGCCAAGACGTTATACGAGCACCGTCACCTAAATGCCTTGCAAACCGTAGGCTATAGAGAGCTTTTTGATTATATGGATGGAAAAAGTACTTTGAACGACGCTATTTCAGAAATAAAGAAAAACACCCGCCGATTTGCGAAACGCCAAGGCACCTGGTTTAGGAAAAACCATTCGATTAAGTGGTTCGAACATACTACGCCTCCCCACGAGATTGGAGATTATATAGAAGCAAAAAACGCCCTGCTATAGGGCGTTTTTTACACTTAGTTATCTCCTTGGCAAACTATTAATTATCTACTTCGTCCTTAACCACCAAGCGGAACCCTTCACCGTGAATGTTGATGATTTCAACACCGTCATCCTTGCTAAGGTATTTGCGAAGTTTCGCAATGTACACGTCCATACTTCGAGAGGTGAAGTAATTATCGTCGCGCCAAATCTTGGTTAGCGCGAGTTCGCGAGGCATTAAATCGTTTTTATGGAGTGCCAATAAGCGAAGCAACTCGTTCTCTTTGGGCGACAATTTAATAGGATCTTCTTTTTTATATGTGAGGAAACGAAGTTTTGAATTGAGATGGAAATTACCAATTTCAAATTCAAATTGCTTGCTATCGGCGATCGAATCGGTCGCCTTACGCTGTATAATGGCCTTAATCTTCATAAGCAGTACTTCACTATCAAACGGCTTGTTCAAATAGTCGTCGGCACCTACTTTGTAGCCTTTCAGTACATCTTCCTTCATTGCTTTTGCGGTTAGGAAAATGATAGGAATATCTTCGTTCTTTTCGCGAATTTCCTTCGCAAGGGTAAACCCGTCCTTATACGGCATCATCACATCTAAAATACAGAGATCGAAATCGTCTTTCTTGAATTTTTCGAACCCCTCCATGCCGTTTTTTGCATGAACTACCTCGTAGTCGTTCATGGCCAGGTAATCCTTAAGTACCGTTCCAAAGTTGGGATCGTCTTCTACGAGAAGAATTTTTTTGCTTTCAGTTTCCATAGTGTTAAGATATTAAGTGTAGTTTTATAATAAATGTACTGCCCTTCTCTTTTTCGCTTTCAACGTATATCTCGGCATCGTGATCGTCGAGTATTCGCTTAACGTAAGCGAGGCCAAGGCCGTGGCCCTTAACATTGTGTATATCGCCGGTATGTTCCCGGTAAAATTTTTCGAATATTTTTTTCTGAACCGATTTGCTCATCCCCACCCCCTGGTCGCGAATTTTCAGAATGATATTGTTCTTTACATTTTCGGTGTATATGTCAATTTTGGGTTCCCCATCTGAATATTTGATGGCATTGTCGAGCATATTGACGATAACATTCGTAAAGTGCGATTCGTTCGCCAAGATGGAAGACTTGAGCGCTCCAAAGTGTGTGTTTATATAGCCTCCCCTGTTTTCAACAATCAGGCTCACATGTGTAATCGCATTATCTACAATCTCATGAAGCTTAATGCGCTCTTTAGGAAGGTCGAGCTCATTCTTTTCGAGTTTCGAAATGCGCAGCACGTTCTCTACCTGGGCGTGCATACGTCGGTTTTCGTCCCGAATCATCTTTAAATATCGCTCCAGAAATTCCTTGTTGTCCTTTACCTTCGGATTCTTGAGCGCATCGAGCGCCAAGTTGATCGTTGCAATGGGCGTTTTAAACTCGTGCGTCATATTATTGATAAAGTCGGACTTAATCTGCGAGATTTGACGTTGCTTGAAGATTTGGGAAAGGGCGCTGGAATAGGCCAGCACAATTACCGCCGTGAACACGAGCGACAGAATGGCCATTCCCAAAATGGAATTGAGTACTACCTTTTCTTTTTCAGAAAAATTAACATAAAGCTGGTATTGAGAGCCTAGATTTTCGTTGACGAACAATGGTGTTACGTAGGTAGTTTCAGGATTCAACTTAAAATTCCTGGAGCGCACATTGGTGGCCAACTTATTGCTGTAAACGGCAAATTCAAAATCGGAATTTATATCTCGAGACTGAAGTTCCTGTTCCAATAGCGAGGTAAGCTCTTCCTCATTCACTCTTTTGTGTATGGGATTTTTTGAGGAAATTTCCATAAAGGCATTTTCAAACTGCCTTCGTTCAAAGTCCTTTAGCCGGGAAAAGGACTCTACGTAAGATCGTGTGTTGCCCTTGCCGTCGAGTCCTGGGGAAATAACAGTCTGGCTTCGCTTATTGGTAAGTTTTTTAAAGGGAATGCTGTCTATTTCAAGATCAAAAAATCCTGAAGAAAGTTTATAATCTTGCTCCAAAATTCCATCGGAAAAAATAAACGTCTCGTTCTTTTCGCTGTCTGTAGTACGATAGATAAGTTCGCTGAATTTCTCGTTGTAGGAAGTGATACTGCTATCGGCCAAATCACTGTAGATGTTGAAGTAGTATTCAATCTCGGTATTCTTCAGCTTTTCCGATACGGCTACTAGGCTTTGCTTTACATTAAAGGTGAACTGTTCTTCTTTGGTTTGGTAGGAATTTGATATCCAATATCCTTGAACGAAAATGATCCCTAGCAGGGAGAGCGTCATCAGGGCTATAAGTAACGCAAACAGCTTTTTGTTCATAACCCAAAAGTAAGATTTTAACATTTAGGGCTACGGTGGTTTAACCAAATGTTAACAAAATGATTTTCTTAGGCTTTTCGGTACTTCTGAAGCAGTTTCTCGTGAAGCATTTTCACTCTTCTAGCTGTTTTCTCTATATCGATATTTTCAATGATATAAGTAGCCAGTAATTTTTTCCTACGTTCGGGCCATTGATGCTCCATACGCTTTTTCACCTCGGCTTCGGTAGTGCTATCGCGGGCCATTACTCGATCAATACGGACTTTCTTAGGTGCAATTACCAATATGGTGGCGTCGCAGTTTTTATAATTTCCGTTCTCAAAGAGAATGGCGGCCTCTTTTATACAATAACTTCCTTGTTGGGTTTTTCTCCACTGCTGAAAATGGTTCCTCACACGTGGATGGATTATCGCATTGAGCGATGCCAGCTTTTCAGCATCGTTGAACACTATTTTCGCCACGTAAGCCCTGTTCAACGTTTTTCCCAAGTAGGCTTGTTCTCCCAATAGCTGTATTACCTCTCTCCTAATTTCAGGATTGGTATTGGAAAGATGTTTTGCCTGTTCATCGGCAATGTACACCGGTACGCCCAATTTCTTAAACATAGCGGCCACGGTGGTCTTACCACTACCAATGCCTCCGGTAAGCCCTACAATCTTCATTTAAAAATTAAATAATCTATCTTTTTGGTATCCATTTCTATATCTTGGACGGTAGCCGGGGCCTCTAACAATTTAGGAACCATAAAACTGCCTTGTTCATTCCTTTCGGCATAGTCGCAAATCACCTTAAAGTCGTTGGGCTGCACCTTTTGAAAATGAGCTACGGACAGGTTATACGTCAAGGTAATGAACTCAGGAATTAACTTAACGCGAATATTGGCAGGCACAGAGACCAGTGAGATAGGGACAACGCTTGTTTTTTGGGTGAATTCATCTACCTTAAGGGAGAGTTCTACCTGACTTGGGGAGAACGAAACTTCGTTGGCAGTTGGAGCCACAAGTTGAATTATTACGGTTACATCTTCGTTAAGATTCGTCGCCTCCCATACCTCGGTTTGTACCTGCTGTACTTCTTCCAAGGCCAAACTGGGCCCAGAAATAGTTACTGAATCTGGCGTTGCTCGAACGCTATCTAACGCCCTGAACCCTTGTTGAAATGAAATATTCTTCTGGATTCTAACGGGAACTTTCTTAGAGACATATCCATCTAATCCAATAGTGAGCGAATTGGGAGCGATGTTTTTAATGGGGACGTTGAGTTTGAGTTGTGCACTAAGTGCCCTATTTAATTCTTGGGCATTGACGACCGCCAGCTGCTGGTCTTGCTTATAAAATTTCTTTACATCAATTGTGACACTAGGTTGCTTTAAGCGATAATAGAGAAACTCAAATCCATTCAAATTGGCATCAAAAGAGAGCGTACGGGTGTTCCCGGCGGCAAGCACTGAGTTTTTTGGAAAGTTGGTATAAGTAACAAAGGCCTCTACGGTTACGGTATATTCCCTCGAGAATTTGGTTAAGAGCCAAAATATAAAGGCTATAAAAAGAAATAAAAGGAATACCTTAAGTTTCGATTTTTTAAGAAAGCGCCGTATGCCTCTAAACATAGTAGGTTGAATTTCCTTTAAAATTACTCAAAAAATAAGTGTGGAAATTTCTTTTTTGGGTCTTTCTGCAACCAGCCGATGTAGTAGGTGCTTTTCAAAAAAGCCGTTCCGTAGGCATAAAACTGAATGCATACGGCCCATACGCTCATAAGTCCCACTGCTGCATTTCGGTTTACACACGTCGCGTGAATGGCGATGGCCAATAGGTATCCTATCAGCGGGAGCACCCAAAGATAGGAAACGAATATAGCGAGCACTATGGAAAATAAACTGCCAAGCATGAAAAATGTAGGAAACCAAAACGTAATTTTTGCAGCATCGGGATGCCAACGGTTCAAGATGGGCCTCACCAACCCGAATTTTTTTACCTGTCGGTAAAAACTGCGCCAAGAAATTCGGCGTTTATGATACACGTAAGCATGGGGAATATACGCCGTCTCAAAACCCGCCTTGATTATACGTTGCGACATATCTGGATCCTCACCGGGATGGATGGTAGCAAAGCCGCCCGTTGCTTCGAAGGCTTTTTTGGATATTCCCATGTTGAAACTGCGGGGCTCAAATTTCTGCACAGAATTTTTACTGCCACGTATGCCCCCTGTAGTAAGAAAAGAGGTCATAACGTAATTGATGGCCTTTTGTAGGTTCGTAAAGGAAGAATGCGCTGCATCGGCGCCGCCATAGCAATGCACAAAGGTATTGGCAAGAAAGGCATCCACTGTTTCTAGGTAATGTTCGGGCACCAAACAGTCGCTATCCAAAATAATAAAATAATCGCCTTGAGCACGTTTCATACCGTAATTTCGGGAATCTCCCGGACCGGTATTCTCTTTGCAGTAGTACGAAATATGCATCTGATCTTTGAACGCATCCACTTGGCCATCGGCTTTTTCCGAAGAACCATCCTCGATGAGTACCACTTCAAAAGGACGGGAAAACTCAATTTTCGAGAGGCTTTCCAATAATTCGGCTATTTCCTGTGGCCTGTTATAAACGGGAATGATAAAGGAAAACTGTGGCTGCATGGCCACAAATGTAAAAAAAACCACCCCGAAAAGATCGGGGTGGCTTCAAATTTAATTTGATATGCTAGTACTTAATCTTTAATAATCTGGTAGGTTCCTACTTGACCGTTAACAATAACTTTCATCACATAGGTTCCAGTGCTCAATCCAGAAACGTCTACTTGAGAGCTGGTAGCGTCGATAGCCATATCTACTACCGATTGGCCCAGCATATTATAGATGCTAACCGCTTCAATAGTCTCTACTGAATTTAAGTTCAACGTGCTGATGGCAGGGTTAGGATAATAGGTAAACCCTTCTATGGTATTGTTGGCAACTCCTAGGTTGGTACCGTCTATGGTGATGTCGGTTTTGCCATCGGTGTTCACTACAAATACATAGTAAGCTTGCCCAGCGGTAGTGTTAATGGTAGTTTGTGTACCCGGCACACACTGATTGCTGTTTTGGTTAACCAATACTAAGTCTGTTACGGCAGCATTCTCGTTAGGTGCCTCATAGAAAGATACGAAGCTAAGTCCTGCTGGAGAAACGATGGTTGCCGTAGCAGTTCCGTCTCCTTCTGGAACGAAGTTATACCATACGCCGTTCGCACCGTTAATGTTACATCCAGCTGGGTTGCCGTTCTCGGTAGTTGCCCCAGGCATTTGTACTTGTGGATCGGTATATGGGAATCCAGCCTCATCAACATCAATAGAATTGGCAATCATATCGTTTGGTGGGGGAACGATTGTACAGTTCATTTCTAATTCGAAATCTCCTGTCGCTCCACCAAATCCGTGCACTAAAATGTAATAAGTTGTAGCGCCATCACTCTGGAAGGACACTTCAGATTGCAATCCACAGCTATCATCATTGCCGGTAACGCAAGTTAATGGCGGTGCACCACAATCTCCCGTATATACAGACAACTTGCTATCGTAAGCAGTGTTTCCGTTACACATTGAGATGGTAATATCGGTTACCAAGCCAGAAGTGTCTTCGTATACATACCACACACCAGGAGAGGTAACAGTTGTACCACAATCTGGTGCCACATTGGTATCTATGGTAGCATTGTTGGTAGTTCCGGCAATGGTTTCACCACATGAAATTGGCAACGCGCCATCGCAAGTATCATTCTCTGGTGGATCTACACAAGTTACTGCGATATCGAAAGCACCGGCAGCACCTCCGAATCCGTCTACGGCAAAATAATAGGTTGTAGTTCCATCGGAAAGGAATGATATTTCAGACTGAAGTCCACATGCATCATCGTTTGTTGCTACTACATTGGCAAGGCTACAATCATCGTAAGCAGTCAAAATTGTATCGTAAGAGGATCCACAAAGTGAAACTGTCACCACTTGAGGAGAGCCGCTACCGGTGAATGAGAACCACTCATCTGGAGCGCCATCGCCATTGGTGTCGGTATTGCCATTTGAAGTATCACCAGATAGGGTTTCACCACAGGCAATAGCAAAAGCATCGTCACAGAGGTCGTTATCAGGCAGCACTTCACAATCTCCATTTAAGGAATATACACCTTCTACATTATCGTCTGGAGTACCATCGTTATTATAATCTGGATAGCCCCAAACCGTTCCGTTGAATTGAACCATAGGCTCGCCAACTAATGGAGCCACTACATCTTCGATGGCTTCCCAAAAAATTGTACCATCACCAGCCGCATTCCCAATGGTAACCTCTACCCAATAGGTAGTTTCCGATCCAAAGTTACCGTCGAAAGTGAAGGGCGTAACATCAAATTCAATTTCATGGACATTGGCCACAGGATTTATCCAAGGATTGGTGCTCAAAACCGTTACAGGAATCCCCAATTCAGATCCTATCTCTGTGCCAGGGAACCCAGCATTATTTGTATAATATCGAACGTTTGCGGTGGTAGGCTCTGTGCTAGCTGCCAGCGTAAGGAAATTAGCGGTAATTTGATTTAACGTAAACTGCTCGCCATCGGCAACAATTAAGTCGACCGCAGCATCGAAATCACTATCGATAGAAGAACCAATTGCTGCAATAGGGGTATTTGGAGGATTGCCTTGGCTGCAAGCAGTACCACCACCTCCAACAAGGTCACCATACACTTGTACCGGCGCACCTAACTGGGTACTAGTTCCCGTGTCTAACCAAGGGCCCCATACTCCTGCAAGGGATTGCTGAGCATTTCCGGTAGTTGCTTGCCCAAGAATTACCACAGGAGGTTGCCAAGGTCCAGAAGCCGCAGTACCGGCCATAGACCAATCGAACCAATAGGTTCCAGCAGGTAGGGTAAGACCCACTGGGTTTACCGTAACGCGCTGAATAGCACGAGTCGTACCTGGAGAAGTTTCAGATTCTCTGTAAGCATTACTCCATACGGCACTCCCGAATACATTGGTGCTTGCATCACCCCATATCACTGTACTCGCTGGGTCGCTAGGATCACCATCCCATACTTGTAAATTGATTTCGTTAATTGACGCTGGCGTGGTGGGCGCTCCAGTTTGATAGGCAAAAAAATCGATTTGTGTAATCTCATATTCATCATCTAAGACGATGTCATCTGCCATCCGATTGTTATTCGCAATTTGGATACCTCCACCCAACGTATTCATACCTAAAGTGGTATTTTCCAATAGGCTGATATCAGGATTTCCCGGAACGTTAAAATACGGTCCCGTTTCAAAGATTAAATTGGAACCGCTATTTCTATGGGCAGTACCATTATAAGCGCTCTTAGAATATTCCACTATTCCCTGTAAAATAGCAGGAACAGTTGATTCTTGTGATTGGCTCCCCTGTGCCGTGAAGTTATGGGTAGCCGTAGTGACATTTTTGTGAACGGAGCCTGCCACCAATGCACTCGATGACACTCCATCCTGCGCTTGTACGGTCCAAATAAGACCAAATGCCAAGCACAGCAACGATGTAATTTTTTTCATAATGAAATTAATAGTTTAGTTAATATTAGCTTAAAAGTATCAAAAAAACCATTACCATCAAACATAATTCGACAATGTGTTGCTTTTACCGTTAAATATTTACGATAAAAAAACCCCGCTATTTTGGCGAGGTTTTCAGTTTAATGCTTGGTCTTCTTTATTCTTCCGAAACAAAAGCTTCCATTACGGCATCGCTTACCCCGACATTAGAGAAACCGCCATCGTTATACAGATTTTGAAGGGTTACCCGCTTGGTAAGATCGCTGAACATCGCCACGGTGTAGTTAGCACAATCTAAGGCAGTAGCGTTGCCGAGAGGAGACATCTTTTCGGCATAGTTGATAAATCCGTCAAAGCCTTTCACCCCTTGTCCGGCCGTGGTGGGCGTGGGCGATTGGGAAATGGTATTGACCCGAACTTTTTTATCCCGTCCGAAGAAATAGCCGAAACTTCGAGCGATTGATTCTAAATACGCTTTATTATCGGCCATATCGTTGTAATCTGGGAAAACTCGCTGCGCCGCCATATAGGTTAGGGCCACAATACTTCCCCACTCATTCATCGCGTCTTTGTTATAGAGAACGTTCATCGTTTTGTGAAATGAAACAGCAGAGACGTCCCATCCCTTGTGCGTCCAGTCGTAATTCTGGTCGGTATAGTGCTTGCCTTTCCGCACGTTAACCGACATCCCAATCGAATGCAGGACAAAATCTAATTTACCCCCCAAAATTTCCATGGCCTTTTCAACAAGATTCTCTAGATCTTCCATATTCGTTGCGTCGGCAGGGACAATTTCGGAGCCGGTTTTCTTCGCAAGTTCATTGATTTGGCCCATTCGCATAGCGATGGGTGCGTTGGTAAGCACAAATTTTCCGCCTTCTTCATGAACACGCTCGGCAGTTTTCCATGCAATAGAGTTCTCGTCCAACGCTCCAAATATGATTCCTCTTTTTCCCTTCAGTAAATTAAATGCCATAATATGTTGATTAGGTTATTTCAAAAATTCATTCCTGTAAAGATACATTAATTAAGCAACTCCTTAGCATTGGCCAGCGCAGCTTCGGTTATATTTTTGCCGCCAATCATCTGGGCTATTTCCACCACGCGCTCTTCTGGATCTAACAACCGTAGCTTCGTTTGTGTGCGATTTTCAAAATCTTCCTTATATACCTTTATATGCTGTTTTCCCCTTGAAGCAATCTGCGGAAGATGGGTAATGCTCATAACCTGCATGCTATGCCCCATTTCGCTTAAAATATGCGCCATCTGGTTGGCCACCTCTCCCGAAACCCCTGTATCGATCTCATCGAAAATTAGCGTCGGCAGTTTTTTATATTGTGCCAAAACAGCTTTTATGGATAGCATAATACGGCTTAGCTCACCGCCAGAGGCCACCTTTTTCAAAGAGCCAAAAGCCATGCCCTTATTCGCTGTAAACAAAAGCTGCAAATCATCCATACCATTGTGCTTGAAAGCGTTCGCGGTAGAAAATTCGAAATTGAACCGTGCGTTGGGGAGACCCAACTCTTTAAGATAGGTTTCCAGTTGCTTTTTTAGCTTTGGAATAGCTGCCACCCGCTTATCGTGCAACTCTTTGGCCAATCGCACCGCTTCGTTTTTGCTTTTAACAAGCTGTCCCTCCAATTCTGATAGGGTATTGTCTATGGTATGGGTATCATCGATTTTAGAGGCCAATTCTTCCTGGAGAGCAACTAACTCTTCTATAGAATCTACTCCATGCTTTTGCTGAAGTTTATACAGAGTCTGTAGTTTTTCGTTGGTTTCGAACAGTCGCTGCGGGTCTGCCTCTACCCTATCCAAAAGGTCGGCCACTGTATCGTCTATATCCTCCAGTTCTATAATGACGCTATTCAACCGTTCCCACAGTTGGTCGTAGTGCGTTGCGAATGACTTGAGTTTATTCAGAAGGCTTCTTGCCTGCTTAGCGGTTTCCAAGGTACCTCTTTGTTCTTCGGAAAACTGGGCCCGAATAGCAGCTAACGATTCTTGAATTTCTTCGGCGTTGTTCAAGGTTTGATAGCATTCCTCGAGCTCTGCTTGGTCCAGTCCTTTCAAATTAGCCTGCTCCAACTCGGTGTGGAGAAAGGTATTATAGTCCAGTTCCTTGGCAGCGGCCTCTTTCTTTGCGCGCAAGGATTTAATTTGAAGATCCACAGTCTTAAATTCCCGCAATTGGTCAGAGTACTTCTGAAGCAATTCGGCGTTCCCTGCTAGCGCATCGATAACCTCTATCTGGAAACTTTCTGAAAATAGACTGAGTGTCTCGTGCTGACTATGAATATCTACCAAGAAGGGCGCGATGGCCTGAAGCTGATTGAGCGTTACCGGGGTATCGTTCACGAACGCACGCGACTTACCGCCTGGAAGGATCTCACGCCGTAGGATAGTGGTTGGCTCGTAATCCAGATCGTGTTCCTCAAAAAGTTCCTGCAACTTGTACGGCCCTATGGAAAATTGGCCTTCAATGACGCATTTTTTTTCAGGATTCTTAACACTTCCAATATCGGCTCGCTTGCCTAGAATAAGGGCCAAGGCACCTAACATAATCGATTTTCCAGCACCGGTTTCCCCAGTTATGCTGGTAAGACCATCGCCAAAGGCTACCTGTACATCATCAATAAGCGCAAAATTCTTTATGGAAAGGGCTGTAATCACGCAGGCTATCTTTAAGCTTTAGAAGTAAAAATAATACGGACTAAATTACAGGAGATTCCACACTCCTGCAAGCATTTTTGATACCGAGTTAAAATTTAATCTCAGCCCAATTGCTTCGCTTTGTAGGTGCCATACGGTTCAGGTTTTCGACCAAGCTGGCAATCTGGACACTGGGCCCACCGGTAAAGATCGCCTGTATCTCATCGCTCTTGGCGTCAAAGAAGGTTCGCAGTAAATAAGAATTCGGCCTACGGTCGTTGATGTTCTTTAGCAACCCAATGGCATCTATGATTTTCGATTTGGCTTCCTTCGGATTTTCGTGCATGAGGTCGAGTCCCATTCTATGGTACTGGTACATTGCAGCGTGAAACTCCTGAAACACATTCGATATCAAGGCGTCGTTGTACCTGTACCGCGATTGATTGCCATCTGTTGGTTTCCAGCCGGCGTAGTTGGTAGCACCGGCGGTATTCACGATTTGCTTGGCAATTTCAAAATAAGGATCGCCAGCATTTTTCTCGAAAGTCGACGCATCTAGCCCAATGATAGTATACACGTGATAGGCCAAGACCGAAACAAGATTTGAATCGAATGTATTGGGGTTGAAGTTCAAAGGTTGGAATTCCTTGTACTCGAAGCCTACCTGTTTATCGTTGTAATTGTAAATTGGACTATCGTACGTGGAGCCGAAAGTGGGTCTGGAGGCTTGCACCTGCAGGGAACCCAAAAAATAGGTGCCATCGTATTCTGTAATGATGAAGGTAAAATTGCAATCAATACGCTCCTGGTTCTTAACATCTCTGTTGGTCCACTGGGTCGCGTTTAAAAATTCGGTTAGCTGCTGTTGCAGGGTACGGAACACCTGCTGGTTGGGCTGGCCGGTCTGTTCGGCATCGATGGTTACCGTGCTGTTCAGTTCTTGGGCATGCCCACCAAGGGAAACTGCTAAAATTATGACTAGGAAGGAAAAAAATCTACGCATCTAATTTCTGTATAATGTATTCTAAAATATCCTGCGCTACGGCAGACTTTGATTTAACTGAAAAAGGCATCACATTATTGTTTGTATCGATTAAAGTGACCTTGTTGGTATCACTTTTAAATCCTGCGCCTTGATCGTTCAGCGAATTTAGCACAATTAGGTCTAAATTCTTTTTTTTCAGTTTGGTTTTCGCATGCTCCAGTTCGTTTTCGGTTTCCAGCGCAAAGCCTACCAAGTACTGATGCTTCTTTACATTCCCTACCGAAGCGAGAATATCTATGGTTTTTTCGAGGTCAAGCTGAAGCAAATCTCCCGTTTTCTTTATTTTTTGGGCTGCCACATTCTTGGGGCGGTAGTCGGCAACGGCCGCACTAAAAATACCAATATCGCAACTATCGAAGTGCTCCTGTACCGCATCATACATTTCTGCCGCGGTGGTAACCCTCGTTACGTGAATGGCTTCATTCTCAATACGCAGCGCTACCGGGCCAGATACCAACTGTACCTTAGCACCAAGGGCGGCTGCTTCTTCGGCCAAGGCGTAGCCCATCTTTCCGCTGGAGTGGTTCCCAATAAAGCGCACAGGGTCTATGGCCTCATAGGTAGGGCCGGCTGTAATGAGCACTTTTTTTCCGCGAAGCGGTAGCTGGCTTACAATATCATCTTCAATAAAAGAAACAATCTCCTCGGGCTCGGCCATACGGCCCTGCCCTACCAATCCGCTTGCGAGCTCTCCGTGGGTGGCTTCGATCATTGTATTGCCGAAAGACGCCAATTTCCTAAAATTAGCCTCGGTAGAAGGATGCCGGTACATATCCAAGTCCATAGCCGGCGCGAAATACACAGGGCATTTAGCCGAAAGATATACTGCCAACAACAGGTTGTCGCTGGTTCCCTGCACCATCTTGGAAAGGGTATTGGCCGTGGCCGGGGCAATTATAAAAAAATCTGCCCAAAGGGCCAACTCAACATGATTGTTCCATTGGGCATTTTCATTTTCTTCATGGGTAAACGAAGAATACACTTCGTTTTTAGAGAGGGTAGAAAGCGTTAAGGGCGTCACAAAATCCTTGGCATCGGGGGTCATAACCACCCGAACCTGAGCGCCTTTCTTAAAAAGCAATCGCACCAAAAAAGCGGACTTATACGCGGCGATACCAGCAGTAACGCCAAGCAACACCTTTTTTCCGCTCAGTACCGACATTGGGAGTTTACTTGTCTAAGGCTTGATCCTTAGTGTTGCGGTAGTAGATTTTGTTCTCTAACCACTCCTCTACCGCAAGGGCGTGCGGCTTCGGTAATTTTTCGTAAAATTTTGACACTTCAATTTGCTCTTTGTTCTCGAAGATTTCCTCTAAGCTGTCGTTATAGGTGGCAAATTCATCCAACTTCTCCAGCAACTCCTTCTTGATGTCGGCATTGATTTGCGTAGCGCGCTTGGCGATAATCGAAATAGCCTCGTAGATGTTGTTGGTAGGCTCGTCGATTTTGTTCTTATCAATGGTGGTGGTATTGATAGGCGCGTCTGAATTTTTAATATCAATCATACTTCCGGTTTTAACTTGTGGTTTGTAAATTTTCTAAGCGCTGTGCGATGTCGTTTACAATCTCGTCGGCTTCCTCGCGCAGTTCGCTCTCTCCGTAATATTTCAGAAAACTATCGTAATAGTCCTTTGCCACTAAGAGGCGCTCTTCCATCAAGGCGGGTATTCCGTTAATGGCGTATTGGTACGCCGCGTCAAACCTTCCGAAGAAGGCATCCTTTCGATATACCGAACCGGGATGGTCTACGATAAAATTTTCGTACGCCGAAATCGCCGGCTTAAAGCTTCCTATGGTCTGGGCGATGCGCAGGTACTGGTTTGCAGTCTCTATGTCTTTCTTTTCCAATTTCTGGCGCAACTCGGCCACGTGCTCGTTCGCCTCGGGCCGATATTGTGAATTGGGATACTTATTGACGAATTCCTGAAGCTTCTCCAAGGCCGTATAAGTTTCCTTTTGATCTAACGAATAGCGCGGGGAAAGCTGGTAGTAGCTTTCTGCCGAGCGAAAGAAAGCCACCTCTGCACTGTCGCTCTGCGGATAGGAGGTCACGAAGCGCTCAAATTGGTAACCCGATAGATAATAATCTTCCAGCTCATAGAACGTATTGGCGTACATAAACATCAATCGTTCTGCCTGTGGCTTCCCACGGAAGGAAGGAACTATCTGTTCCATAAGCTTCAGCGCCTTCTTATATTTGCCTGCTTGATATAGCGAATCGGCGAAAACATATTTCTCTTGTGCGCTTTCCGATTTTAGCACATCCTGATATTCCGTACAGGACGCCATGGCAACTGCCGCGACTAAGATTAAAAGGTTAACTTTCATTTGGTTAAAAAACATCGTGCAAAAGTAGTGAATTACTCCTGATTATAAAAACTTATTATGCCACGGTTTATTGCACCCCATAAGGCCCAATTTTACATCCAAACCGCCACTTCCTACAAGCGGTCTACGAACTGATCTATTTTCTTCTGAAGCGGCTCTGAAATATTCACCAACGGAAGACGCAATGTATCACCACACACTCCTAGTTTTTTGAATACGCCTTTAATGCCCGCCGGATTTCCTTCGGCAAAAATGTAATCGATTGCTGGCGCGATCGTATAGTGAAGCTTATAGGCTTCATCTACCTTGCGGTCCAGCCCAAGCCGTACCATTTTGGAAAATTGCTTTGGAAAGCCTTCCCCAATTACCGAAATAACCCCCGCACCTCCGGCCAAAACCATGGGCAAGGTAATCATGTCGTCGCCAGAGATAACCAGAAATCCCTCTGGGGTCCCGTCAATGAGCTTCATGGCCTGCACGATATCTCCTGCAGCTTCCTTGATACCAATGATTTTCTCGAAGTCGTTCGCTAGGCGAATTACCGTACTGGGCAATATGTTGCTCGCCGTGCGACCGGGAACGTTGTACAGAATGATGGGCTTTGGCGTCATGCTCGCAATGGCCGCGAAATGTTGATAAATGCCTTCTTGTGTAGGCTTGTTGTACATGGGCGAAACCGATAGGATGGCGGTGAAGTCGTCGAGCCTAGTTTGCCGGATCTCCTCCATTACCTGTTGGGTATTATTACCCCCAATACCAAGAACCAATGGCAATGTCCCGCTATTGGCATCTATCACGGTATCGATTACCAATTGTTTTTCCTTTTTGGATAGCGTAGCGCTTTCGGCTGTGGTGCCCAGCACCACGAGGTAGTCGATACCGTTGTCAATTTGATATTTTACCACACGTTTCAATCCTTCGACATCTACCGACATATCTTCCTTAAAGGGCGTAACGAGTGCCACACCGGTTCCTATGAGCTCTTTCATGCTATTTTGTTTAAAATTTTCAAATATTTTTTCAGCTCGCGCTTAAAGGGCGATATTTCCCGTGGGGAAAGGGCCATCGTTAAATCGAACAGCCGCTCGTCACAACCCTGGAAACCTACCTTGAACTTGGCCTGGCTTTTGGAAACCATTAGATCTAAGAAGGGATGGCACCCCTCGTAAAGGCCCACGAGCACATCAAATTTGCGCGCCAAGAATTCCTCGGCGTCTTGGTTATTGATAGCACCTTGCCACGTAAAATGCTTGTTATTTACTTGGTTTTGCCGCATGGAGGGCACCTTGCGCTTGACTTCGAGAAAGGAAAAAACGCTTATATCCTTACGCTGTATGTCCAATTGGGCCGCAAAATCGTACAAGGGCTCAAAATCCTGTCGTAAGGCCTCGTCTACCACGAAACCTAAGGTAACCAATTTCGCATTCACCTGCGACCTATCCCGCCGGGCCAGGTATTTTTCGGTGTGCTTTTTTATGGAACGACGTTTTAGCTTCTCGAACATAAATCCTCAAACGGAATGTTACAAAAATAGTGTTTTCAGCAACAAAGAAAATGCGGATTAGGAAATCATTTCTAGAAAATCCTGTTCAGAAATAATGGGCACCCCCAAACTTTCTGCCTTTGTTTTTTTACTGGGCCCCATATTCTCGCCGGCGACCACAAAATCGGTTTTGCCGGAAATACTGCTAGAAACCTTGCCACCATTGTCTTCAATAAGTTTCTTAAGATCGTTACGGGACAGCTGGAATACCCCAGATACCACGAATGTTTTTCCTTGTAGTACATCGGACTGTGTAGCGAGCCTTTCGGCAGAAATTTCCAGCTGCACCCCAGCGCTGCGCAAACGCGCTATGGTTTCCTTATTTTCTTCTGAAGCAAAGAAGGCAACGACGCTTTGGGCAATGCGTTCGCCTATTTCATCTACCGCAACGAGGTCTTCTTCCGAAGCTTGGATCAAGGCATCGATGGTCTTGAAATGCCGGGCCAGTTTTTTGGCAACCGTTTCGCCCACATAGCGAATCCCCAGAGCGAACAGCACCCGTTCGAACGGAATTTTCTTGGAAGCTTCGATACCCGCTATGAGGTTTTCGGCACTCTTCTGTGCCATGCGCTCTAACGGAAGCACTTCTGCTATGCTCAATTGGTATAAATCGGCGTAGTTGTTTATCAGCCCATTGCGAACCAATAACGCAACGGTTTCGGCGCCAAGGCCTTCAATATCCATCGCTTTCCGGGAAATAAAATGTTGTATGCGACCGATGATTTGTGGCGGACATCCTTCGGAATTAGGGCAATAGTGCAGCGCTTCGCCCTCAGCCCGCACCAATGGCGTGTTGCATTCGGGACAATGGGTGATGTACACCGTGGGACTACTGTTGGCATCGCGCTTTGTAAAATCGACGCCTACGATTTTAGGAATAATCTCCCCGCCTTTTTCAACAAATACCGTATCCCCCTCGCGAATATCTAGTTTTGCAATCTGGTCTGCATTGTGCAGGGAGGCTCGTTTTACAACGGTACCCGCCAATTCTACAGGTTCTAGATTGGCCACGGGTGTAATGGCACCGGTACGCCCCACTTGATACGTTATACTGTGCAAAACCGTAGTTGCTTGTTCTGCCTTAAACTTATAGGCCATAGCCCAGCGCGGTGCTTTGGCGGTATAGCCCAGTTCCTCCTGCTGCTGCAAGCTATTTACCTTTACCACCACTCCATCGGTTTCGTACGGTAGCTGGTGCCGATGCACGTCCCAATGATTTACGAAGGCAAGCACCTCATCGATATTTTTGGCGAGCTTGTATACATCGGGCACCTTGAAACCCCATTCACGGGCTTTTTGAAGGCCTTCCAATTGGGTCGTTATCGGTAGCTTCTCGCCCTTTACACTGTAGAGTAAACATTCGAGGGGTCGTTTGGCAACCTCGGCGCTGTCCTGTAATTTCAGGCTGCCAGAGGCAGTATTTCGCGGATTGCGATACGGCTCCTCGCCCGCGGCAACGCGTTGGGCGTTCATTTGGGCGAATCCCTCGAAGGGGAGCACAATCTCGCCTCGAATTTCAAAACGATCTGGGTAATCGCCCTGTAATTGCAACGGGACCGAGCGGATGGTCCTTACATTGGCCGAAACGTCGTCGCCAGCTACCCCATCGCCTCGTGTTACGGCGCGCACAAACGCGCCATTTTCATAGGTTAGGCTAATGGACGCGCCATCGTATTTGAGCTCGCAAGTATATTCGACCGGGCCATCCACCAATTTCTTTACCCGCTTTTCCCAATCTTCCAAATCTTCCTTAGAATAACTATTGTCCAACGAGAACATGCGATAAGTGTGCTGAACGGTCTCAAAATTCTTGGTAACCTCGCCCCCTACCCGTTGGGTAGGCGAATGAGGATCGAAAAACTGCGGATTCTCGTCTTCCAGTTGTTGAAGTTCCTGTAACAATTGGTCGAATTCGTAATCGGAAATGGTTGGTGCATCGAGCACGTAGTAGTTGTGATTGTGCTGACGTAGCTCTGTGCGCAGTTGGTTTATTTTCTCTTCGGTACTCATAACGGCAAATATAGTACAAAGTACGAAGTGCAATATTTTTCTGAAGATTGGATTCCCTGGCCTTCTTATTAATCTTACGGAATGGGTACCATTTACTTGGGCCCCTTCTATTTATAAACTACTATCATAATTTTACAACAAGGAAATAATTGATTTTAGAACTGTCCAAGCCACAGTTGAACCTACGATTTCTACAGTTCAGTAAACTTTTATTTTGCCGAACCAGCTATTTTTCAAACTTTGGAAAAAACAAACGATGCCACACGATGCTATTGGATGGGTACACACCCTTGCCGCCATTTTGGCGCTACTTACCGGTACTGCGATATTAAGGAGAGCCAAAGGAACCATCTTGCATAAAAGAATGGGCTGGGTTTATACCATCGCTATGGTGGTTGTTTGCACGACATCGTTTATGATATACCGGGTTCATCAATCTTTTGGAATGCTGCACGTTTTCGCTGTGGTAAGTTCTGTAACATTGGTTTTGGGCATGCTGCCTTTTTTCATAAAAATTTACAAAAATCCCATTGTTGCACATCTCTCTTGGATGTACTGGTCTGTGATCGGGCTCTATTGTGCCTTCGCCGCAGAAATCTTCACGCGGTTGCCATTATTGCTGA
>CAZXDP010000012.1:0-55392 GCA_964639255.1 uncultured Flavobacteriaceae bacterium | reverse complement strand
AGAACACCATACGGATGAACCGGGCAGTATAAAGACATCGAAACGGGAGATCAAGGTAGCCGTTCAAGATGGATATGTACTCCTTGTAGAGCTTCAACTGCCGGGAAAGAAGAAAATGGATGCAGCCGCTCTTTTAAATGGATTTTCTTTTGAAGGGAACGCAAAAATGGCGTAAACCCCTATGATTGCTACCCTTCGGAAGCTATCTAGTGGCCGACTTCGGTTATTAACAAACCATCGAAGTTATTAACAAAAAGCGTGATTTTGCCCGTCATTCCTTGCATGAACCGATAATCCGATTAAATTTGTAGAGCAATTAATTAAAGTTTAACCAAACAATTTAATTTAGAAGAACTATGAACAAATCAGATTTAATCGATGCTATGGCAGAAGATGCCGGAATCACTAAAGCCGCCGCTAAAAAAGCCCTAGAGTCTTTCCTTGACAATGTAGAAAAATCCTTGAAGAAGGGCAATCGCGTATCGCTGGTAGGCTTTGGTTCTTTCTCTGTTTCCAAAAGAGCTGCCCGTGAAGGTAGAAATCCACAAACCGGAAAAACGATCAAGATCGCTGCCAAGAACGTTGTAAAATTCAAAGCTGGTTCTGAGCTACAGAATGCCGTAAACTAATTACGACTCTTTCTTTTAAAAGAAAAACCCCGCCCTACGGCGGGGTTTTAATTTGTAGGAAAAGCAGAAATGACGCCTTCCCTGTTGGTTTTTCCAAATTTAATTGTTAGATTTCACTAACCAAAGCGGGAATATGACCACCTTAAAACCAGCCAAAGGATTATTGCTCGTTGCAGAACCATCCATTATTGGAGACGTTTCCTTCAATAGATCGGTGGTGTTGCTGGCGGAATATAACGATACCGGTTCGGTAGGGTTTATCCTTAACAAGCCCCTGGAGTATTCCCTAAAAGATTTTATTCCAGAGATAAGCGCTAACCACGCCGTTTACAATGGCGGTCCTGTAGAACAGGACAATCTTTACTTTATTCACCGGGTCCCAGAAATTATACCGGATAGCGTTGAGATTTCCAACGGAATTTATTGGGGCGGGGACTTTAATGCCGTGATACAATTGCTTCAGGAAAACAAACTCAAAGAGGACCAAATACGCTTTTTTCTGGGCTACTCGGGCTGGGAAAACGAGCAATTGGAACAAGAACTGGAAGTTCACAGTTGGGTCGTTGTGCCCAACACCTACAAAAATGATCTTATAGGCAAGTCCTACACTTCTTTCTGGAAAGAAAAAATGATTGAATTTGGCGGCAACTACCTCTTATGGAGCAACGCCCCGGAAAATCCTACCTACAACTAACCCAAACGGGCAGCGACATTCAATTTAGCCAGCAACTCTTTCGCCACGCTACTACCATATTCTTTTTTTCGGTATTTGGAAATGGGCTGAATCCCGGCAATAACGTTGGTAATGAACAGCTCATCTGCCTTTTGCAAATCGAAGGGAGATATAGAGCGTTCTTCTACGATATAATCGGGCAGCTGGGCGAGTATTTTCAACAGTTGCTTTCTGGCGATCCCGTTGAGGCAACCATCGGCCAGGGGCGGGGTTTTTATAGTGTAACCGCTTACCAGAAAGAGGTTTCCATTTAGGGCTTCAACAACCTGTTTTTTCTCATTCAGCAAAAGGCAGTTTTCATATCCATTTTCTTCAGCAAAAATAGCGCCTAGGATGTTCAGCGCACGGTTGTTGGTTTTGAGGGTAGCTAAGAGACCAGAAGTGACAAAATGATCCTTGAACAGTTCAACTTCATAGGCACCTTCCGATAGCGTATAAAAGGGTTGCGCCAAGTCTTCTACCAACACAGAAAAATCTACTTCCCGTTGCTCGGGCCTGTATTTACCCCCTGGTTTGCGCCAGACGATAAGTTTTGCCCGGTAGGCCGGTGCCGTTTTTTCTAAAGCCGATACGGCGTCAAGGATAGTTGCTTCCAGAAACTCGGGCGTGAAGGCCATGGGAATTTCCATACGCATAATACGCATTGAGGCCATCAGTCTAAAATAATGATCTTCCCAGAAATAAACCTTTCCTCCTGATACGCGCAGGGTTTCAAACACAGCATCCCCATATTGAAAGGCGCGATTGTCCATGTGCAAATGCGAAGTAGGGCGAAGCGTAGCATCTTGGGTATGTTTCATAAAAAAACCGTCCCATTTTAGGGGACGGCGCAAAGATACTATAAAACGGCACGTTCCGGAAACGGTACCGCGGTGCGTTTAGGCAGAGCCCAGCACCTGTTTTAAATCAGATATCATATTTTCCCACAGCATTTTCCCCTCCTCTACCTCGTCTTCCTCAGCGAAGTCTGTCACCATAAGGGAAACATCCTTGGTAATTTCGTCTACTTGTATGCGCAATTCAAAGTAATAATCGGTTTCCTCATCGTCTACCCAACGGAATTTAATGCGCTCGGGGCTTTTTTTGCTAAGCAGCTTGGCACGCTCCTCGCTTCCAGACCAAATAAAAGTGAAGTACTCGCCGCGCGAGTTTACGTTGTCTGCATACCACTCGCTCATTCCGGAAGGCGTTGAAATATACTGGTATAAAAGGGATGGTGATACTTGGATGGGGAACTCCAGTTCGTATTTTACTTTCTCGTCCATAGTTGCTCGTTAGTATGTGCCCAATATATATATTTTAATTGCAACTAGGGAAAGAATACCTTCAATTTTTTTCGCTGTACGGTAAGGAAAACTTAGCACGTACGTACAAAAAAAATATACGAAACTTTGCGGCGCATCAATTTGTTTCTATCTTTGCACCCGCTTTGGTAAATTTTTCTGATACGGAAAACGGAAAGAGCGTCGCTTGCTTACTTTTTGGAGCTGATCTTAAATGGCAACCGTTAGTACTTAAGTGGAATTATTAAAAACTTTCATAGAATAAGGCGAGGTAGCTCAGGTGGTTAGAGCGTCGGATTCATAACCCGGAGGTCGGGAGTTCAAGTCTCCCTCTCGCTACTACAATCCCCAACTCACTACGGTTGGGGATTTTCTTTATGGAGGAATTCGTCACATACATCCTGTACTGGCAGAAACACGGTAAGATCTACATCGGCTATTCCACATCGCTGATCCAGCGCTTCTATTCGCACAATTTCCTTGCAAGGAAAGGCCATACCCTGAGGTACAGGCCCTGGGTAGTACTCGAGGTGGAGTTCTTCCGCACAAAGCAAGAGGCCATGGCGAGGGAGCGCTTCTTAAAATCCGGAAGGGGAAGGCGCCTTATCTACGAGACGATTCTCCCTAAGTACGTTAAAGTCGGGTCGGGAGTTCAAGTCTCCCTCTCGCTACTACAGTCCCCAACTCACTACAGTTGGGGATTTTCGGAAAGTTCTTTTTGGGGTCGTGCCTCACCACTACGAACTCTCTTAGTTTAAAGGCGCATATTACATTCTATTTTTACTTCAACATTCAGTATATTATTTAATTATTACCTTCCACATTTCCATTTCCAATTCGTACCTAAATACGTACCTTTGAACACAAATTTTAAAAAACACACCTATGAAACGCTTTACCTTTTTATTTCTATCGCTTACCCTACTCTTGGCAGTTGCCTGTGGCGAAAGTACCGATGTGGTAGACTCTGGCACCTATCAAGGTACCATTAAGGAAGTAGAACCTGAAAAAACCGAAATCTACGTTACCATAGCCGATAACAAGACCTTGGAACTGTATTTTACGGATATGACAGAGCTGACCAGGAACGGACAGCCCGTTGATTTCTCTGAACTACAGGAGGACCAGAAAGTTGAGGTAACCGTAGAGAAGAACGGAAAACGATTAGACCCAATTTCGGTGAAAATCATGGAATAATGATACTGGGAACCATACCCGATTTTTGGCGGACAGAGGTGTTGCATCCTCTGTCCGTTCATTTTCCCATCGTTTTATTGCTCCTGGCTACCGTAGCCAAAACGATAGCACTTTTTTCCAAACGGGAAACCTATCGTTACGGCGGCAGCATCCTGCTCTTTTTGGGTGTTCTGGGCAGTTGGATTTCTATCTATACCGGCGATTTGGCTGATGGCATCGTAGCACGGGACCTATGTGACCCCACCGTCCTGAAGACCCACGAGAACTGGGCATACTTTGCTGCCTGGCTCTTTACGATTGCATATGGACTCGACCTTTTTCCCAAAGTTCAGAAAAAGCACGCGTCTCGATTGCGCTATTTCCTGCAACGCGCCACGGTCGTGGTATTGGTGGCGGGCACGGCCTCGCTCATGTACGTGGGCCATCTAGGCGCTACCCTCACCTATCAACAAGCCGCCGGGGTATATGTGCCCAGCAGCGATTGCAGCGAGTTTGAGTAAATTGGGATAAAATGAAACAGCCACACCCCGTGGGGTGCGGCCGTTCCGGTTAACAACATAACTCAACTCTAACGCGTTAATACCATTGTACCAAAAACATATAGATGGGCATCCCCAAGGTAATATTGAAGGGGAAGGTTATGGCCAATGCCATGGGGAGGTACAGTCCCGGATTGGCCTTGGGCGCTGCCATACGCATCGCTGCGGGTACGGCAATGTACGAGGCGCTTGCCGCTAGTATGGCCAATAGGAACCTATCTCCTATTCCGTCGAGGAACATTCCTGATATGACGGCCACGGCACATCCGTTTATCATGGGCACGAATATGGCGAAGGCGAGCGCAAACCATCCCTGCTTCAATAGGGAACCTATTTTTTTTCCGCTGGTAATTCCCATATCTAGCAAAAATACCGCCAAGAAACCCTTAAAAATATCGGTGGTAAAGGGTTTAATCCCTTCCGCTTGGGCATCGCTGGCGATAAAGCCAATGGCCAAGCTGCCCAAGATAAGGACAACACTGCCGTTGAATAGCGAATGCTTGGCGATGCCATTTAACGTCACTCGGTTGGCTTCCTTCGAGAAATAGTACATAAGAAATACCCCAACGATAATCGAGGGTGCTTCCATAAGTGCCATTACCGCCACCATATGGCCTCCAAAGGGAATGGCTTTCATTTCCAGGAAACTCACGGCCGTTACAAAGGTAACGGCGCTTACCGAGCCGTACGCAGCTGCTATCGCACCCGAATTGGCGTAAGAAAACCGCATTCGTAAGATAAAGAACGTATAGATGGGAACGAGTATCGCCAAGAACAGCCCGAAGGCCAGTGCCCAGAAGATCTCGGGTCCCCAATCGCTGTGCGATAACTCCTGCCCACCTTTGAAACCAATGGAGAGCAGGAGGTACAGGGCTATAAACTTCGAAGAAGTTTGTGGAATTTCAAGGTCGCTTTTCAATTGGGCGCCGATAAGGCCCAAGATGAAGAAAAGCAGTGCGGGATTGGTTAAGTAATCGGCTACTCCGTAAAAGTCCATAGAGGTACGCTAACCGTGCCTTTACTTTACGAACTCCATTTCCAAGATGCCGTTTATTCTTATTTGATATCCTTTTTCATAAGCCTCCAACAATGCCTCCTTGGCCTTTTCCTTTTCTTGCATCAACTCGCGTATGCGTCCATCGGGGTAGCCCGTTTCGCCGTATTGTTCACGCTCGGTGATGGAAAGGCGCTGCACTTTGTGGAAGTTGATTTTCTCGTCAATAAGGTTACGAATTACATCCAGTGCCTCGATAGGGGTAAACTCTCCATCGACCAACTGAATCTTTTCGATCACCACTCTTTTTTCGCTCTTAGATGCCATCTTGTTTTCCATGCTTGCTGTTTTTTATTTTTTATTAGATAGGGCAAAGATGGGAACATTTATTTATATATTTTTATTTATATTTATTATAAAATCTATAAGCATATTATATGAACTATACCATCCATCAACTACGTGTGTTCTTGAAGGTAGTAGAGAAGCAGAGCATTACCAAAGCTTCGGAAGCATTGTATTTGAGTCAGCCAGCGGTATCCATTCAGCTGAAAAAATTTCAGGAGCAATTTGACATTCCCCTTACCGAAGTGGTGGGTCGTCAGCTCTATACCACGCCCTTTGGACAGGAAGTGGCCGCGATGGCCCAAAAGATCGTCGATGAGGTAGAAGCGCTGGAGTACAAGGTAAAAGCCCAGGAGGGGAAGGTGGCCGGCCGCCTTAAGATCTCTTCTGTATCTACCGGAAAATACGTGATGCCCTATTTTCTTTCCGGCTTTGTAAATCAGTATCCCGATGTAGATCTAACCTTAGACGTTACCAACAGGCAGATGGTAGTAGAGAGCCTAGAGCAAAATGCTACCGATTTCGCATTGGTGTCGGTAATGCCAGAGCACTTGGCGCTGGACAATGTGTCGCTGCTGTTGAACAAATTGTATTTGGTAGGCGGACGCGAACGTGATGAATGGCGTACCCACGAGGCCACCGAGATCTTCGAAAAGGACCCCCTGCTCTACCGCGAGGCGGGTAGCGCGACCCGCTCGGCCATGGAGCAGTTTATAGAGCGCCAGCACATCCGGAACAAAAAGAAAATGGAACTTACCAGCAACGAGGCGCTCAAGCAGGCGGTTATTGCAGGTTTGGGCTATTCTATCATGCCGCTTATTGGCATTAAAACCGCCTTGAATATGAAGGAACTGGTGATTGTACCCTACGAGGGACTTCCTATCATTACAGAGTGGAATTTGGTATGGCTGAAATCGAAAAAACTGAGCCCAGTAGCCCAAGCCTATCTAGAATACCTGCATAAGGAAAAAGAGGCCATTGTAAAGCGTTATTTTTTTTGGGTGGGGAATTAAGTGTTCGGGCCGTTGCCTCCTGTTGTTCGATCTAATTATATGATAGACTTCTAGTATCTTACGCCCAACCCCCTCAAAACCCTACCTACCTTGGAACGCTCCCTCTTTTTTATCGCCCTGCTACCGCCGCCCAAGCTTTCCCGTCGCATTACTGAAATCAAGGAAAACATCCGCACCCACTACGGACCCTCCCACGCCCTCAAGCTGCCCCCGCATATCACACTTATTCCCCCGTTTTGGGCCACCCAACAGCAACAGCGCAACCTGCGCTCATGCCTGCAAGCTGTGGCCCATACCACTGCACCGCTTAAAATAACCTATCGAAATTTCGGGCACTTCGGCAACAAGGTGCTGTACATCGCTCTCACCCCCTCCCCACAGCTATTCGCCCTTCAGCAAGAACTCCAACCCTGCTTGCAGCAGCAAAAACTCGTTAACACGCCCAAAAAACCCTTTTCACCCCACACTACCCTCGCCACCCGCGATATATCGCCCCACCAATTCGAAACCCTATGGAAGGAATATAGGGAACAAGTGTTCGCTGCTTCCTTTACGGCAAAAGAGCTCACGCTATTTCAGCACGATGGAGAGCGGTGGGAAATAGCACATAAATGGTGTTTGGTAATAGGAAAAAGGTAAGAATTCTCCAATATAATATTAAAGGCTTGGTAAAACTTAGTAATGGATATATTGAAAGTTCTGTTAGCTGTGTAAAATTTCCTTTGGGGATTTAATTCTTACCAGTTCATCTAATTTGATTGCACGCAATGGCACCTTCTTCCAGCTAATGGAAAATTCATTTGTATTTACAGCACATATTTTGGTGGACGGAGACGGTGTAGGATTAATCGTTGTTTGCGCAATCTGGGAGGCCAACAACGCGTGGGCACCATCGGGTCCACCAAACTTTTCACATTCATAATCGCGATTACCTGCCGGCATACTCGATAAGTCATATTTATAAAGTTCTCCAAAGGTTTTAAACTTAATTCCCGTATTCTTAAAAACGTGTGTACTGTTAAGTACAGATACCTCTGCCAATGCCTCCTCTAGCCAATCCTCACTTTCATGACACTTCTCGTATACTTCTCTAAGATAGTTACTGTAATTGACTTCATGCTTTAATATTTCAATTTTGGTAGAAAATCGTTCTACTTGAAAATGAAAAAGGTGGTGACGAAAAACAGCATAAGCGAACGCTAGGGCAACTTTGGATAGGGATAGACCAAGCATTTTCCCTTTTTCTCTGTAGAGGACTTCGCTTCTACTAAAAATTGCATCGGGAAATAGGTAAATACCCCACGGTAAACTAGTGTTCTTATAATAATAATGCATAGGCAAGTACATTCCATATGCTTCACGGCCTAACGTGTGGATTAGGCCTTCCAGTAAATCTGAACTCAATGCATCGGCGGAAGGTTCATACATTTCACTGAGTAATTCGAAGAGAGAGTTGACGTTTAAGGCAAGGATTTCCCTATGTCGAAATGGGGTTTCGCATAAATAATCATCGGAAATAGGCAATTCTGTTTTGAAAGCTTCCCTAGAACTTAAAAATTTCTCAATAGATGTTATTATGCGATCGTGAATCATCACATTGTTAGGCTGTTCTAAGGCCTTGGGCAAATGCTGTGAAAGCCATTGATATTCTTCCTGAAACGTATTTAAACTCATAAGTTTGTTTTAAATTTTAATATAAATAAAAATGGGAATGCTCTGATTTCCAAACCTGTTATATGTTGAATTGGAAAACGCAACCATCAATGATTGCCCTTCCCGAAAATATTGATTTTTTAAATCCATTTTACATGGTGAGTAAGAAATTGCCAGTAATAATGTTGTCTACAAAAACCTTGAATTTTAAGATTTAGTTCTGAAACTATATTAGAAACTTGATCACTTTGAGTATCAAGAGTTATGGTTATCAGCATAGGCTTATAGCATTTTCAAACACCCCTCCAATCCTCATAAGCCCTTACCGAATAAACCCGCGCACGGCCTCTACCTCCAGTCCGGCGTACTCCGCAAATTCCTCAACCGTCACAAATTGGTGCGGCTGCTTCCCGAAATATTCCCGTACCTCGCACAGTAGCTTACGACCATAGCGCTCGCTCCTGCCGGTAATCAGCTGGATATCCTTAGGATAAATACAAATACGATGTGTGTGCATCAACATTCCAATAGTTACTAAATGTGTCTGGTCCTTTCGGCACAAACGGCAAAAAATGGCCCAAGGGGCATATTCGGAATGTCAAATCAGAAGAATAGGCTAAATATACGGTGCTTTGGGGAAACTTTAAAATTTATTTAGTATGGCAAAACAAAATGGAATCATTAAGCTGAAAGGAACTATCGACGATATTTCCTTCTACAAAAGTGCAGATGGCCACTTGGCAAGAGCCAAAGGTGGCGTAGACGCAAACCGCATCGCAAACGATCCGGCCTTCCAGCGTACCCGCGAGAACGGACAGGAATTCGGGCGTGCCGGAAAGGGCGGGAAACTGCTCCGAAAGTCCATCCGCATCCTGCTCCAACAGGCCAGCGACCGCCGGGTGGTGAGCCGTCTTACCCGCGACCTGCTGGCAATCGTAAAAACCGATCCGGTGAACGAAAGGGGACAGCGCACCATCCAAGATGGCGACCTTACCCTCCTCAACGGCTTCGAGTGCAACCTAAACGGAAAGTTGGCCACGACCTTCTTCTCCGAGTACAGCTTGGCCTTCGACCGGGCTACGGGAGAGGCTACCCTCAATGTGCCGGCCTTCAGCCCGTCCCTGCGCATCGCTGCACCTGGAGGCACCACCCACTTCATGCTCTCCTTGGGAGCGGCCGAACTGGATTTCGCAAATGAAACGGCGGTCTTCAATATGGATTCCACTGGCGTGCTACCCTACACCGGGGCCGACACGGCACAGTTGAGCCTAGCGGCTTCCGTCACGGCAAATTCGACCCTGCCGGTCATCCAAGTACTGGGCGTCTCCTTCTTCCAGGAGGTGAACGGACAAATGTACGCTCTTAAAAACGGCGCCAACAACGCCTTGGCCATCGTTAACGTAGACGCTTCCTAATATGGAACTAGTGCTCTACAGGAGCTATTTCAAGGAGGGTACCAACGGTACCCTCTTTGCAAATGGCCACTTCGTTTGCTTTACCATCGAGCTGCCTTGGGTGGGCAACAAGCGCAATATATCCTGCATCCCAGAGGGTACCTATCCCCTGCGGCCAAGATATTCAAAGCGCTTCCAGCACCACCTGCAACTTATGGAAGTACCAGACCGTTCCCTCATCTTGGTCCACCCCGCCAACGATGCCCTAAAGCACCTACAGGGCTGCATTGCCCCAGTGAGCCAGCTCTCGGGTATCGGACAAGGATGGTCCTCCAGACTCGCCCTGCAAAAATTGATATCCCTCTGCTACCAAGCCCGGGAACGCAGGGAAGAACTTTCTTTAACCATTAAAAAACAGTACACATGAAACTTATTGACAGATACTTCAAACCCACTCCCAACTTCTTTAGAAAACTCCGAAACATCGGCCTAGGTATGGCCACCGCTGGGGGCGCCCTCCTCGCCGCACCCATCGCCCTCCCCGCAGCCATCGCGGCCCTCGCCGGATACTTGACCGTGGCAGGTACCGTCGCAACGGCCGTAAGCCAGGCCGTGGTAAGCGACGACCATGACGAAGGGCCTACCCAGCCCCCAATCCCAGTGCAATAAGATGGGCGGCAAGTCCGTCCCGCTACTGGCTGGCACCTTTGGCGGGACCCTCGCTGCCCTCAAATTAGGCGATACCGTCGTCACGGCTATGGTAGGGGCCCTCGTAAGTTTCGTCACCTCCCTCCTCTTAAAAAGGGTGTTTAGCAAGGCGACCTACCGCCTATTAAAACACGGCTTCCGTCCCAAACAGAGGTAACCCAAACCCGTAGTACTGCTACGGGTTTTTTTTGTGCTAATTTTTTTCAGTCCTATCGAATTCACGCTCAACCCATTTCCTCCCCTACGGCCTCCTCTCGACCCTGTTTTACGGATTCCCGTATGGTTCTGCTCCCGCGATTTTCTAATTTCTCCACCAAAAAAGTCTCAATGGAACACCTACTTAATTCCATTCTGGAACAATACACGGAACAAATTCAACCTATTATAGAATCCGACCTCTCCAATATCCAGAATGTAAGACTGGGCATAGAATGCTCCCAACATCACATCCACCAATTCCGCAGTGTGGTGCGCGACAAGTCCTTCGCCTCCCAAGAAGAAGAAATCAAATTCTTCAAATGCTCAAAGCCGTATGTGTATGGCCGACTCAAATTTTTCGTGAACCTAAATAACTACCTCCTACAGAAACCCCAAGGTAGTTTCGCCAGCCAACGAATGTTCGTCGATGAGGCCATCGAAAGATTGGAAAGCCACAAACTCAAATACATCGATTTCATCTGCTATTACCGCCAAGGCAAAACCAATCTGGACAAATACTACTTTGTACGGGGTAAAGACAACATCGCATTGGCGTCCAATACTTCGCATTACTATACCGACCCGAACTTCTCAACCAGCCATGACAACATGGTGGCGCAGATCATCGCCTACGACCTCCTCACCAAGCACTACAGCCAAGAACTCGATCACCTTCAGAAAAAAGAACGCAACCTCACCACCTCAAACACAGAGCCTGTGTTTGACAACCCTCTCCTTTGGTCGGCTTCAAAAACCGATCTGGTCGAACTTATTTATGCCTTACAGGCGGCGGGTGCCATTCAAAATGGTAGAGCCGAAATAAAAAAAATGGCGCAGTACTTCGAAAAGCTCTTCGACCTCGAACTGGGCAACTACTACCGCACCTACCTCGAGATCAAGGAACGTAAAAACGACCGCACCAACTTCCTATCCCAACTAAAATACGCCCTGGAACGTAAAATGACCGACGACGACGCAAAATACTAACTGTTTGATTCACTGTTGTATAGCAAATTCTATAAGTTAAAATTCATCCCAAGGTGCTCCCAACTTGGGGAACTGTCTCGGCCTTCCTACGCACCTTTGTCCCGAATGTCAAATCAGGCCCAACCAAGTGCTGGGCACCATCCCGGAGGAGACTCCCCTAACTCCGGGATTTTTTAAAAAATTGAATGCCATGACCCAAGTCAACTACATCCAGCACCTCAATGCAGTGCTACGGGCGTTCCGGGAAGACAACAGGCTCAACCCCACCCACATCAGTATGTATCTCGCCCTCTTCCAACTATGGAACCACCACCGCTTTTGCCAATCCTTCCACATCAACCGGGAGGAGGTAATGAAACTCGCCAAGATTGGCTCCAAGTCTACTTACCACCGCTGCCTAAAAGAGCTGCACCAGCACAGCTACCTTCGCTACCTCCCATCCCACAGCCCCTTCCGCGGCTCTACCATCCACATGCTGCAGTTTCCCCAAACCCCATCCCAACCCATACCAACATCGGGACAACCTATGGCACAACCCTCGTACCCAGCCGTCCCAAATCACGTACAACCCCTGGTACCTTCTAATAAACAAATACAAACAATAAAAACCATGGAGAAAACGGCCCACCCCATAAAGGAAAATGAAGTAATGCTTTTTTTCAAGGAAAAATCCTGGCCGCAGCGGGAAGCCGCAAAATTCTTCAACCACTACCAGGCCATCGGCTGGAAACGGTCGGGAAAGACGCCCATCGAAAATTGGCAGGCCTGCGCCAAGAACTGGATGCTAAAGCACCAAGAGTTTTCAACACCTACAAACCTCCCATCCCTGCCCCAAAACACAGACAACCTCCATACCGTCCGCAATAAAAACTACGGCAAACCCTTATAATCGATGCGAACCCCAACCGCTTCCTTTCACCCTAGCAACCCAGCCCTACTCTACGAGGGCTCCGTTCAGTATCAGGTGGGCACCCTTCAGGGCAACCACATTCAGTACAGCTTCCCACAAGTGCTAAAGTACCTCGATGCCAAGGGCAAACGGCTCTTCGGCAAGCACTTCAGCTGCCACGAACAGGATAGGCAGTTGCTCTTCAAGCTCTGCTGCTATTTCGTGGAAGACGCCAACACCTGCCACCAACTGGGCCTCGACCTAAACAAGGGCTTGCTCCTTTCGGGACCCGTGGGCTGCGGTAAAACCTCCCTGCTCCGCTTGCTGCCCCACCTCGTCCCGCACAAACGCCACCTCCAATACCCCCTACTGCCCTGCCGCAACCTAGTCTTCCAATTCAACAAACAAGGCTACAAGACCATCGAGACCTATGCCGAGGCCAAACCCTATGGCTTCGACGACCTCGGCGCCGAGCCTACCGGCCGCCACTACGGTAAGGACTGCAACGTCCTGGGCGAGATCCTCATCTCCCGCTACGAACATACCATGCAACTTCCCCTCGCCCAACGTGCCCTCTCAAAATGCCACGCCACCACCAACCTCAATGCCGACGAGCTACAACAGCGCTACGGCGAGCGCGTACGCTCGCGTATGAGAGCCATGTTCAACCTTATTGGTTTTCCGGCCGAGAGTCCCGATAAGAGAGGGTAAAGGCAAATAGGGAAACTAGCGTTGGCAGTGCTAAAAAAATCAAAGCCTTTCGGCTGGTAGCAAAAACAAGTTGCTATTTTAAAATTAAATAATATCTTTAGCTTTCCTCCCCAGTTACTATAAAAATAAAACAACAATTATCCCCGCCATTGGTATGGGATAACGTGAATAGAATAGGCGATATAACGAGTTGTAAGCAATTTTGACCGACCTACCCAAATTAAAATATAAGAGCAAACTAATGACAAATTTATCATTTGGAGCAACTCATATTTCTGACAAAATTTTGACAATTCAATCTATAGAAGAACTCGAAGATGACAATACACTTTACGAGCTAAATTCTGATGGGAAAATTAAATATCTAATTTATAATTTATCAGGTTATTTTGAGATTGGTCAGTCTTTTATTGTTAAAAACAATTTAAAAAACACGACTGATTTCAAAAACTTATCTTCAAACAGTCCATCATTTTTTAATGAACTATTAGCTAATAGAGATACCAAATTTATTTGTAGTTCAATAACTCTCGATGAAAAAATTTATGCAAACGAAAAAGTAAAGGATAATTTCAAAGGATATAAACAAATCCTGGATTTTATAGAAAGTTCATTAAAACGAGGTGCTAAACATTGGTATTATGGTTTGTATCAAAAATGTTTTTTTAATTATGCATATCCAGAAGTTTATTTGACAAAAGATGGTTTCACTTTTGAAAATGGAATAGAAGTTTTTAGTCCAATAACTAAAAGAACAATAAAATCTAATTTAGACAAATTAAAAAGTCTAAGCCTTTTAGATTACAAATACAAAAAAGAGAAAGTATCTCACTTAAAATTTAATTTAAATAAATTCCCTTTACCACCAGAACTAATTCCCTCAATTTTTTCGAGTGCATTTTATGAACATATTTCAGACGAACGATTTGAACCGATTAATAGTCAACTAAAAAAAGTTGGAGAATTGAAAAAATTTGTTTCTACAAAAGAAAAAGAAACAGACTATGTTGCAAAACAAATTGATAACGAATCTGTCGGTAGAAAATCCGAACAAATTGCGCTTGATTTTGAGATTAAAAGATTAGAAGCTATTGGATTTTTAGAATGTAATCAAATTGTAAAATTAGTAAGTAATGATTATTCTCTTGGTTATGATATATTATCAAAAGAGAACGAAAATGAAGAAAGATATATTGAAGTAAAAACAGTCAAAAGATTGAATGAAATGCTTTCTTTTCATATTACAGCGAACGAAATTCAAAAACTAAAACAGTTATCGAATTATTATATTTATATCGTTGAGTTTACCAAAAGTGGGGAGAAAGTAAAAATAATCGATACTGAAAATATGCTTGAATCTGAATACTTTAAAATTTTTCCAACTGATTATAAAGTATATTTAAAAAACTAATAAAAAAAAACTGCTTACAACAATGGCTATAAACAATTGCTATTACAGGCTTATCCTGAAAAATCCTAACGGATTTTCAGCTTGTCGTGTACTTGCAAAGTTATGTGATAACCCACGCAACTGTTCATAGCCACGACCGTCGTAAGCAGTAATTATAAAAAAAACATATGAACCCACTAGAAATAGTAAATCAACTTGAAATTGCTAGAAGTCTATTTAACTATGAATCAAAGGCACATAGTAATTATCAAAATTATTCCGTAAGCGGTCTAACCAACCTAAGAAAATCAGTAAAGGTTTTAGATAAGACCAATCTCTTTCAAGATAAAATAAATAGACTGAAAAACTCAAGTTGGTATTCTGGATTTGAAAATCAAACAGATATTTCTAGTTCAGAAAATACTGCCATAAATTATTTCATAAACTTTATTGAAACTGCAAGTCAGGGAATTAATGAGTATATTAATCTAAAAAGTACGACGGATGAAGAATTTGTTTTAAATATTTATTTGCCCAGTCAGTATACATTTTCAGATTTTGAATCCTTATCAAGTGATTTAAAAAAAGGTATTGAACTTCCTTGCTTAGATATAGGCGGTTCTTCGAGAATAATATCAGCAGAACCAGGTTCCATTTGGCTTGTTGTCGCTTTTACAACAAGTGCAGCAATTGCATTAATTGGAAAAATAATCAAAATTGCCACTAGAGCAAATATTGAAATTCAAAAAGGAAAGATTTTTGCTAATTATGCACAGAGTCTAAATTAAGTAATGAATTAAATCAAACAATATTAGAGGCACAGAAAAAATTAGTGGATGAAATAATTGATAAAGAAATTGAAGAGGCTAAAAAAGATTTAGATACTTCGGACGATATTACCAAAGTAAGTAGATTAAAATTAGCTGTAAAGACTATATCAGAACTTTTGAGAAGAGAAATAAAATTTCTTCCTTCACCCAAAATGGGAATGGCTATAGTTGAAAATTTTCCCGATGAAGAAAATTCAAGTCTAATAGAAAAGGAAATGATAAAACTCTTATCGGCTAATCAAGAATCAGCAGAAGATAAATAACTATTGTTAACCACGGCTATAGTTTATGGCGGTAGTTGGTTAATTGAATTTGAATTCTTACAAATTATTGTAATTTGGTAACGGCGGATAAAAAAGCGAGCGCGGCGCCACTACCCTGCTGATTCTCACGCGGGCAATCCCGCTGCCAGCTTTTGCAACTTTGCCACAATGCGCTCTCGCCACGGCCAAACGCTGGCCGCGAAGACCGCCACAAACCATAGCCAAGACCGTTACCATCAATAGCGCAAAAGAACAATCGCCTTCGGCGGATTTGGTCTTCAACTGCAAAAGCCAACCGTGAAAAAACCAAAAGCGCGGTGGATAGCAGAATAAAAAAACACAGAGGGTTTTGAGGCACGAAAAAACTGGGTTTTGTTTTGTGGGGAATATATTAAGCTAAAGCCATTTCAGAAGCTCTTTCTTTAAGTGTAAAAGCTACTGTTTTTTTGATTAAAGCGTTTGTGTTTTGAAAAGTAGATTTTGCTTTTAATTCTTCTATGTTCCAAGAGAGTAAAAGTTTTCCAAAACATTCATCCGCAAAAGAGTGAGAAACGGTATTAACTCCTTCAAAATTAAATATAACAAAGCCATCGTTTCTTAAAGATTCTTCAATCTCTAAACGTAATTTCTTTCCTAAAACTCTCGTTCCCAGACTACTGTTTATATGGCCAAAATTGATTTGCATAGGTTATATTTGTCTCTAAAGACGTGCCAAAATTACCAAAGATCATCGATATTTCCTAATAAATTCTCTTTAAACTCCTCATATGAGTTACGTTGACCATCATCTTCAAAGATTTTATCGTAGCTAACTGACACATCTGTATTGACTCTTAGATAGGTATATGTACCTTGCCAATTGCTTAGTTTTTGAACCCTTTTTGTAGCATCAATTTCTAAAGCGTGATTACCTGAATGGATAATAAGTTTACCACCATTTTCTTTAACAAGAGTTGCTGTAGCCCATAAGCCAAACCCCATTCCTGTACTATTTGTAACCCCTCTGTCAACACAACGTAAAACAGCCTCTTCTTCATTAAAATGCTTGTACTCACTATCAGGGTGTTCCGTTAACGCTTTATGTATTCCCTGACCATTATCTGCAATTATTAATCTTATTTGATTTTTATAAGGGAAATATTGACAACAAATAAATCCATTACCATTGCTTAGTGTACCATCGGAAAGTGAGTGTCTTATCGAATTATCGATTACCTCCCATAAACAATATTGCAGAACAATTAGCATATCCTCATTGATAGCTCCTTTATCTACAAGAATAGACATAACCTCTTTGAAAATTTCCATAGAATTGGCATCATCAAACCTTTTAATTTCAGTAAAACGACCAGAAGCATTTTGCCTATTAAAGTTTTCTTGGTAATTGAACCCTATTTGTTGGAAGAAATTAATTCTACTTGCATAGTTTGCCTTATCAGAACCATCTACAAAGTCTATAAACTTACCTGTTGCATTAACACCTTTTTCCCTTAGAAAGTTTACTGTATTACTAATAAGCAATAAGTGGTCTGCATATAGCAAAGAGTAAGAGTTTATATTGATATTAAAAAGCACGCTGTCTTCACAAGTTGCTTGGAATGCCTCTTGTAAGCAATCTACTATCTGAAAATGACCTGTAATATTCCTAAAGTCAATTGTAATGGTATATTGTTTTGCCAAACCTAACTTATTTTAATTCCAGAAATCTGCTAATAGTTCGGCTTGTCTTAGTACTGTATCAGTAGCTAATTTTTGTTGATCTGGTGGATAGCCAAATTTACGCAATGCTCTTTTTACCATTACTTTTAATTTTGCTTTCACACTTTCCTTTATAGTCCAATCGATAGTTGCATTTTGCTTAACAGTTTCTACAAGATATACAGCTAATTCCCTTAACGCCTCATCACCTAAAACATCTCTTGCACTATGGTTATTTGATACTGCATCATAAAAAGCCATTTCATAATCTGAAAGTCCAAGATTTTCACCTCTTTTATCCGCTTCCTTGATATGGTTTGCCAATTCTATAAGCTCTTGAATTACCTCAGCAGCAGTAAGTACTTTATTTTGATACTTTTTAATAGAGTTTTCAAGCATATCCATAAGGGATTTACTTTGCATCAAATTGGTTTTACTTCTAACCTTTATCTCGTCATTCAATAGCTTTTTAAGTGTTTCCAATGCAACATTTTGATGCTTCATACCCTTTATTTCCATTAAGAAATCTTCCGAAAGGATTGAAATATCTGGTTTTTTAATTCCTGCTGCATCAAAAACATCAACTACTTGTTCTGAAATAAGTGCTTTATCTATAACTTGTCTAATAGCAGTTTCTATTTCTTCATCTGATTTACCATTACCCGCAGTATCAAATTTTGATAATCTCGCTTTTACAGCTTGAAAAAATGCTACCTCATCTTTCACATCCATAGCTTGGTCGTGAGGCACAGCAATAGCAAATGCTTGAGATAATGCTGTTACTTCTTTAGTAAATCTCTTTTTACCATCTTCTAAACTTAAGATATGTTCTTCTGCTGTAAGGATGATTTTTAATTTGGCTTTTGTATCGGTAGTAAAATATTCTTCATATAACAGCCCTTTTTCTTTGCCTAAATATGGAACTGAAGGATCTTCGACTAAATCTTGAAATTCTTTAGAATACCCTTGTACAGGCTTTTCTAAAAACATTTGCGATACCACTTCTAATTTTTCCAACATTAAATTAACCGCTTTTTCTTGTGCAATAGTAGGGTCTCCTTTACCACCGCTATCTGAATAAAATGCTAATGCTTTTTTAAGGTCTGAAGCAATACCAAGATAATCTACAACTAAGCCTCCAGGTTTATCTTTATACACCCTATTTACTCTTGCTATGGCTTGCATTAAATTATGCCCTTTCATAGGCTTATCAATATAGAGCGTGTGCATTGAAGGTGCATCAAAACCTGTTAGCCACATATCTCTTACGATTACCAATTTTAATTCATCGTTAGGGTCTTTCATTCTATCTGCTAAAGCTCTTCTTTGTTCTTTAGTAGTATGGTGTTGTGCCATTTTAGGACCATCGGAAGAACTGGAAGTCATTATTACCTTAATGACTCCTTTATCTAAATCTTTATGATGCCAATCTGGTCTCAATGAAATGATAGCATCGTATAAGTCTGCCGCTATACGTCTTGACATACTTACAATCATTCCCTTGCCCTCGAACACCTCTTGTCTCGCTATAAAGTGTTCTACAATATCTTTTGCGATATTATTTACTCTATTCTCACTACCAACTAAAGCCTCTAACTGTGTCCACTTAGCTTTAGCCTTTTGGGTATCGGTTAAATCATCTTCTTCTAAATCGTTGTCTAATTGTTCTACCAGTTGTTTACCTTCTTCACTTAAATTTACTTTGGCTAAACGACTTTCGTAGAATATGCGTACCGTAGCTCCATCATCAACTGCTTGTGCTATATCGTAAATATCTACATAATGCCCAAAAACCGCAGGTGTATTTACATCGGTACTTTCAATAGGTGTACCTGTAAATCCTAAATACGTTGCATTAGGTAACGCATCACGCATATATTTAGCAAAACCATATACTATTTTTTTACCAATAATATTTCCATCCTCATCTTTATCATCTACTGTTTTAGCCTTAAAGCCGTATTGTGTACGGTGTGCTTCATCTGCTATTACAATAACATTTTTACGTTCGGTAAGTGTTTCGTACACATTCCCTTCATCGGGTTGAAACTTTTGTATGGTTGTAAAAACCACACCTCCAGAAGCTACTTTAAGCAGTTCCTTTAAATGCTGTCTATCGTTTGCTTGTATAGGTGTTTGCCTTAATAATTGCTTGGAAGCTGCAAAGGTCTCGAATAATTGGTCGTCTAAATCATTTCTATCGGTTATAACCAATACCGTAGGGTTATTTAAAGCCTGGACTATTTTGCCAGTATAAAAGACCATAGATAAAGATTTACCTGAACCTTGTGTATGCCATACCACACCACCTTTTCTGTCTCCGTTTTCCTTTGCTGCTTTTTGTGTACTTACTACCGCTTTATTTACGGCATAGTATTGATGATATGCCGCTACCTTTTTAACAGTATCAATGGTTGTAATACCTGTTTTTAAATCTTCTTTTTTAGACTTTTCAAATACTATGAAGTATCGAATTATATCGAGTAGCGTTTGTTTATTTAATTGTCCATTTACAAGCGTTTCTATTTCTGAATCTAAATGTGATGCTTCTTTTACACCATCACTTGTTTTCCAAGACATATAACGGGAAAATCCTGCTGAAACCGAGCCTGTTTTAGCTTCTAAACCATCTGAAATAATACATAAACTATTATAGGTAAACAAGCTTGGGATGGTTGCTTTGTAGGTTTGAATTTGTTTGAATGCCGACCTTATGGTAGCGTTTTCATCGGTTGCATTTTTTAATTCAATAACCACTAAAGGTAAACCGTTTACAAACAGTAAAACATCTGGTCTTTTCGTGTTATTTTCTTCTATTATGGTATATTGATTCGTTACCAAAAACTCATTGTTTTCTGCCTTATCAAAATCTATTAACCAAACAATATCACCTCTTGAAGCACCGTCTTTTTGATAGGTTACTTTAACACCTTCGGTAAGGATTTTGTGAAATGCCTCATTATTAGTTAATAGGTCTGGGGAATTGATACGCAACACTTGGTTAAACGCTTCTTGTTGCGCTTCTTGTGGTATTTTAGGGTTTAGTAATGCTATAGCAGCTTTAAGACGATTATGCAATACAATATCGCTATAGGATTCTCTCTCTGGAAACTCGCCATCGTGTGCTATTTCTGGACCATACACGTAATGATAGCCTAAATGCTGTAATTCTTCAATTACTAATTGTTCTATATCGTCTTCAAAAAGCTTTGTCATACTAAATTATAATGCGCTTTTATTATATTTACCAAGTTTTGATGGTTTTGCTTTAATTCTGTAATTGTCCATTGCGGTTTTTGCATTACACGAATTGAATTAGGGAAGGACTCTACACTATTTGCAAAATATTTTTCCTTTTTAAATTTAAAATCCTTTCTGCCTTGGCCAGAATTTTTACGTCTGCTTATCAACACCAAGTTGCCCAATTTATGTGTCCATTCTTCTCTTTCTTCAGGTGTAAAATCTAATACCCATTGACTTGAGTCTTCAGGATTTTGTGGTAATAAATGTTCTACTGACATTTCGTTATAAGAATTTCTTTTTTCTTGATACAAGGGTGCATCTAAAAGGAAATCTACTTTTCTTAAAATATATCTTGCAAAACGTCTACCATAGATTGTGTTATTTTCAAGTTGTGCTAAAAATTCTTTGCCATTAAAATTGAAAACTGTAGATGTTAATAATTCATTGACTTTATCATTAATTTTCATCTCTTTTTTTTCTGCTATTTCTTCAATTTTTTTAATAATTGTGTTCATAGCCTCAATTCTAAACGTTGGTGTTTCTCTTGCAATCCAATCTCCAGAAAATTTGTTATCTAAAAGTTTAAGAAAATCAAGAATACGATGATCTCCAAAATGCTTTCGGTATGCCAATAAAGGTGGTGTCCAAATATCAGAAAGCGCTGTATCTTGCATTACACTTATTAAATTATCAAAAGCCCAATTGCTATTTAAGTTATAATTATTTGCACTAAAAATTTGGTCGAAATGCTCCTTATAACTCTGTATAATATCAAAAGTATCATCCCCTTTTTTTAGTAAAGGTGTTACTTTCTCATACTTTTTTGTACTTTGATTAAACTTTTTAGGCGAATAGATATTATCCTCAAACTCCTTTAGTAAATTATGACGTGCCTTTTCTTTAACCAATATGGTTCTGATATAGGATAAAAATTGGTCGAAATCTTCACTTAATTCACCTTCTAATTCTTCCCAAAATTTTGCATACTCTTTTTGTTTCTTGTCTGTAGATACTTCTTTAAGGTTTTGGGCTTTTAAAATATCACTATTGCGAAGTTTTATACCTCTGTCATTTAAAACTGTAAACAGTCTAAAAGCATCTTCCAATTCGCTACTGGCTACATATACCAGTATAACATACTGACGTAAGTAAGGAAAAAATGTATCAATACTTAAATTATCATCATTACCAAACCATTTGCTAATAATTAATAAGGCATCTGCCATATTACGGATAGATACATCTTTTGAATTATTGGCCAATTGCTGTAGCAATGCTTGCTTTTGTGTACCACCTTCTTCTTTTATAAAGGTATTTACAAAAGCTTCTACATCTGACCGAATAGCAAACTCTATGCGCAACCTTTCCGGGATACCATCATCTGGGTTTCCTTCTTGAAATATAGCTTTAGCACAGGTTTTCTTTCTTGTTTTTACAGTAGTAATATCTCTAATAACAGCTTGAAGCATATATAAGGTTGTTAACCTTTGCTGACCATCTAAGACCGCGTTCTCTTGATATTGTGTGCCTTGAAAATCTTTGTCTTGACAATGTAATACTAAAGACCCTAAGAAATACTGATTATCTGGTGTATTTACTGCTGCGTGTGCAATATCATCTAACAAAGTACTTATTTGGTCTTCGCCCCAAACATAAGGACGTTGATAATCTGGTATATTAAACCACATATCTTCGCCAAATACATCTTTAATGGTTATTTTATCACTTGCAATTTGTTTTCCTGTTACTTCTATAGCCATATATTATTATTAAAAACCGTTATTCCATTCTGGTAGTTTACCAAACAAACTGTAATATTCTTGCAATAGGTTTGCTTCTACATATTTTGGTAAATCTAAAAACTCATCATTGTAGGTTACATACCAATCTATTCTAATAAGGTCACAATTTGAGGTTTGAAAATGATTGTTGAAAAATTGCGCTCTTGTAAGTTTGCTATTCATTTTATTATTTATTCTTCCATACATCATTTGCCCTCTAAACTTACCATTTTGTTGCATTGTACCCGAAGAACCTATATACTTTAAATCTTCATATTCCCCTTTTATTTCATAAAACAGATACACACCAGGTGCATTAGGTATAGATTTTGTTTCTTGACGTAAAACATCGTCTTTACCTAATAATACCGAACCCGATTGTTTGTATTTTTTTAAGTTTTAAGATTCATTTTTTAAATATGTTTCTTCAAAATATTTTTTTTCGAGTTTTGCTTTTTCAAGCTTTAAATAGTTTTTTCTGGTATCTTCCATTCTGTTTTGTACTTCGGACAGATCAACATTTTTTGCTTGGTAAGCACTTTCAATAAATTGCTTATCATTATTGTAAGTTGTTCCTAACTGATTGATTAGTTCTTGATAATTGTCTACGATCTTTTTTACAATTTCTTTCATATCTATAATATGTTTACTCTTACCTCACCACCCATTAGTTTTGGAAGTAAGGTATCTCGTGTTTTTTCTAAATTTTTTATTTGCCTGTTATTTGCTATCAACTTATCAATCATTGGGGTAAATGTATTGCTCATTTCTTCCAATTCTTTTGACGATGGTATGGCTACCATAGCATCATCTAAATCGCCTCGCTTTATATGCCCCATTGTGGTTGCGTGCGCTTTTGCAATAGCAATAAATTGGTCTAAATGGTACTTACTCCATAAGTAGTAAAACCATTTTGGATAATCTTCTGAAGATACTTTAAATAAATGTTGATTGAGAATACAATTTGCACCATCCCAAATTTTAACCACTAAAGAAGCTGACCAAGAGAAAATAACATCGCCATTAGCGACAAAGTATTTTTTATCAACATCGGTAGAAGCCCAATCTGAATTATCTGTAAAACCATCTTTAAGCTCTCTAATTTTAAGAACAGGCAATTTATCTACCTCATTTTTTGGTGGGTATTTTTGACACGCCAAACCATTTAAAAAGGTAGCAATACTGCTTAAAGATTCTTGCTGCCATTCTTCTTTTTCTTCCTCTATAAGCCAATGCCTAAACAAGGTTTCTGCCAAGGCTTCTAAGGTTTGGTTTTGGCGGTGTAATAGGTCTATTTTAGCATCGAGACTACTAAGTACTTCTGCTATGGCTTGTTGTTCCTTATATTTTGGAAAATCCCATAACGTATTACCCATATAATTCCAATCCGCACGTGGCATTCGAGTACCAGAAGAGCTCGCGTATGAAATATCTACAAATTCTTTATTTGCAAAAAAATAGAATAAGAAGTCTTTGTCATTCTCTTCCTTTGGTTCTACAACCCATATATCTGTAGAACAAATACCTCTAAAGTTTGGTCTGTAAAGTTTTCTAAAATAAGGTCGAAGTTTTCCAAACAAAAAAGTGCTTTCATTAAAATAATACTTATTACTTGCTACCTCATTAGAGCTACCTATGCTGTCAATTCTAAGTCCATTTTCTACAATATGTTCTAAAGCAATGTACGGTAATTCTTCGTCACCAACTTTCCAACTTTCCTTAACTAACTTTGCAACATCTTTTAATTCCTTTTCTTCCCAATCCAATAACTCATCATATTTATAAAACACGATTCCCACTCTATCGATATGGTCTATAAGGTCTTGGTTTTCTATTTTATGGTATATAGAGAGGTCTATTTTATAGGGCAATAGTAGGTCGTCCAGCTCCGTCTCTATACTAAACTGCTCGCTTAATGTTAAGTCTTTGCCTACTAAGGTTAAATCTATATCAGAATACGGTTTGTAATTGCCTTTAGCACGAGAGCCATAGAGTATTGCTTTTTCTATGCTTGTGTGGTTTTTAAAAACTGCGTTTATTTTTTGTATGTCTTCTTGTTCCAGTCCGTACATTATTCTTCTTCAAATATTTCGCCTTGATTACCGCTTCTTAATGTTTCCATTTTGTCTCTAAAAGTTTTAAATAAAGGGTGGTAATCGTTAATTACTTTAGAAAATATTTCATCCGCAGTGTCCTCATCATAAGTATGTGATGTTTTATTTCGACTTATAATCATATCCATCCATACCTTTCCGTCAGAAATCAATTGTAGCTGAAGTGCTTCTCGAAATGCATCTCTTGAACCACCAACATTTGGGTTACCTTGAAACACTGCGTAATCTTTCATCACATTCCAAGCTAATTCAAATGTATATTCAAAACGCTTTATCAGACCTTCTTTAATAATATCATCTAAAAATTCATCGTCATCAATATTTCCGTCTTCATCTATTGCATAATCTTCCTTTATTTTATTTACAGCTTGGTCTATTTTATCAAACGCCTTTACGTAATTAGAAAAGCGTTGTTCCCAACGTATGTCTTGTTGTTTACTCATTGGTATTTATTTTTGCAAGGTTATCTTGTATGCGTTTGTTAAGTGAGGTTTCTTCTTTTAACTGTGCCTCAAACTCTGCTTTTAGCTTGGTAAAGCGTTCGTTAAAATCGAAATCATCTTCCTCGTCTGGCAAGCCTACATAGCGACCTGGTGTCAATACATAATCGAGTTCTTTAACTCGCTCAATACTTTCGGCTTTACAGAATCCTGGAATATCTTCATAGTCTGCATTTAAGTTTCGCCAATTATGATAGGTATCTGAAATTAGGTCTATATCTTTTTGAGTTAACTCTCTTGTTCTTCGGTTAATTAAATGCCCTAAATTTCGTGCATCAATAAATAGAATTTCGTTTTTACGGTTACGGAACTTGCCATTGGTTCGATTTTTACTCATAAACCATAAACAGGCAGGAATTTGCGTGTTTAAAAATAGTTTGGCAGGAAGGTTTACAATACAATCTACCAAGCCAGCATCTATTAAGTTTTTACGGATAACGTCTTCACCAGATGTTTTAGTGGTTAGCGAGCCTTTAGATAATACAAAACCAGCTTGCCCACTTGGTGCAAGATGATACAAGAAATGTTGAATCCAACCGTAATTAGCATTGTTTACTGGCGGTGTACCGTATTCCCAACGTGCATCTTTACGCATTAGGTTACCACTCCAATCGTCATCATTAAACGGCGGGTTGGCAATAATGTAATCTACCTTAATATCTTTGTGTTCATCCTTTAAAAATGAGCCTTCGTTATTCCACTTTACTTGTGAACTGTCTATACCACGAATGGCTAAATTCATTTTGGCCAGACGCCACGTGGTTTGATTGCTCTCTTGCCCATAGATAGATATATCGTTGATATTTCCTTGATGTTCTAATACAAATTTTTCAGACTGTACAAACATACCGCCACTACCACAGCAAGGGTCCATTACACGCCCTTTGTAAGGCTCTAACATTTGCACCAATAATTCTACTACACTTCTTGGAGTATAGAACTGTCCGCCTTTTTTACCTTCTGCTAATGCAAATTCACCTAAGAAATATTCAAAAACGTGTCCTAATATATCAGCACTTTGCTCTTTAATATCTCCTAAAGCTATATTTCCAATTTTATCTACTAATGTACCTAAATTGGTGGTATCTAAATTTTCTTTAGCATATACTTTTGGCAGCACCCCTTTAAGACGTGGGTTTTCTTTTTCGATAGCATCCATTGCGGCATCTATCATTATACCTATTTCAGGACTTTTGGCGTTATCCTGTAAATACGTCCATCTTGCTTTTGAAGGCACAAAAAATACATTTTCGGCTTTGTATTCGTCTTTATCTTCTGGATCTGCTCCTGCATATTCGCCTTCGCCTTTTTCTAATTTGTTGTATAAGTCACTAAAGGCATCAGAGATGTAACGTAAGAATATCAAGCCTAAGACTACGTGTTTATATTCTGCTGCATCTATATTCTTTCTTAGCTTATTAGCTGTAGCCCACAGGACTTTTTCTAAAGGTTCTTCTTTTTTAGTTTTGGTCTTTGCCATTTAAACGGGTTATTTTTTTGTATCTAATAATTCTTTTGGATCAACATTTAAAATTTCTGCTATTTCATAAAGCACTTCCAAGCTTGGTTGGGTACGGTTTTGCACATAAGCATTTACCGTATTGAAGCTTTTACCCAGCTTTTCGGCTAACCAAACTTGCTTAATACCTTTTTCTTCTAATACTTCTTTAATACGATTCATAGGGAGAAATTGAATGCTAAATATAGTATTTACCTTGTAGATATACACCGTGTTGCTTTGTGTTTTTATCATGAAAGCATCACGTCTGCTAATGCCGTCCAATAATTTTAAACCTGTTTCAGATAAAGACAAGAAGATTTAGTATCTTTTAATAATAGGATTTTTGAAAAACAGAATCATAGAAGTATTTAATGAATTATTCTATTCAACAGCCAAAATTAGTTACCCATTATTTTGGGGAATGGTGGGAAATAGCCAATCCCCATAAAAAATTTATTGGTAATTTATTGATATTTTCTAATGGCAACTATACCCTGGAAACCATTGGAAAAATAATTAAAAATAATTCAGATATATCTGCAAGTAAAGATAACTATATTGATATTCAGGGTGTTGCAATCCATTCAGAAACGAAAACTTACTATTATATCAAATTAATTCATTGTTTTTATGCAGGTAGATCTTTCTCATCCGTTAATTTGAAATATTACAAAACTCACGTAAGCTATTTTCTTAAAACGAGAGTTCACGAAACAGCTGTTTTGGATAATTTCAACCGTATGATCATTTCCATTCTCAATTTAGATGTCTGGATTGATGATAGGTCGCTAGAATTTGAAGATTTGGATCAAGGATACAAATTAATTTTTACCGGTCCAAAAAGCCAAGAAGTTTTTAGATCTAATTTATTTAAAATTAATATAGGTAACGGTTATAAATATCAATATCCTGATCCCAGTGGATTCCATTTTAAATATTTACCGAGTTTTGAGGTCATTTATTGCAATTCGGTAACAGAATTGGCTACAAGAGAAGTTGCTACGAAGCTAAATTGGCTGCTCAGCTTGAGTTGTTTCAGTCCCACACATATTACATCTTATGATTTAAACAATTCCAATACTAATCCCAACGGATATTTAACAAGTTTAATTTATCACGACAAATTTGTGGATACTTCATATAAAACTCTACATCGTCACGATTTAATTTTAACACTAGAAGATTTAAAATCAAATCCGAAATTGCTTGCAAATTGGTTTGACTTTACTGAAAAAAACCCTTTGATTACCCAAAATTTTTTCGCCGTATTAAGAAACTCAACAGATTTCATTCATAATAGGTTTCTCAATTTGATAAATGGCATACTAACTTTTGCGGAACAAATATTGTTCAAAAGAAAAATGAAGAATGAAGATAGTTTATATCAACTATTTAAGTGTTATAATGATTGCTGGAGTTCATTTTATAATCCTACCAAATCAACAACTGATGAAATCATCGCTAGACGACATTTATTAGTTCATAATTCTAAGCATATCAATCAATCCTTGAAAAAAGATGATAATTTTCGATTAGTCTGGTTCACAACACAACTTCAATTTGTATCCTTATCAATTTTTTTAAGAGAACTGGGTCTATCTGATATAGAGATTCGAAATCGTCTAGAAAGAAAATCTTTTGGTAGACCCGCATTTAATGAAGAAAATTTATAGTTTGAGCATTATGTCTGGCTCGCTTTATAAAATTTTATAATTAAAATTTAGAGTTGACTATTTTCTAATATTTACAAACAAGCTAGAAAATGTAAGAATACGGATTAGATAATACTAAGGATTTGGCTACCCAAAAAACTATTACGACATAGTAATTTTCTTCCAAAAATGGGAATTAAATATTGAAATTCTTTATATATAAAATTATAGACGAAAAAGTGATCGATTTCATTAAGAAACAATTTTGGTCTCCACCAATTTTTCAATGGCCTGTATTCGTACCGTTTGTTGATGCTGTATCATTTTATCATAATCTGTATCTCCATCTACACTTTTATTAATTAGCACTAACAACTCTATGAATAGGAACAGCACAAATAATAAAATCCAAAATAGTAATGACACTACTGAACCAGTTAATATCCCTATCATCAATTGCAATTCATCTAAAAAGCCTTTTATATCTAATAATTCTTCTGTCAAATTTTCCTTACTGTCAATTAACCTCTGGGAAATGGTGTTTTTTTGCTCATTCAAATCACTCAGTTGATTATCCAGCACAGGTACCAAATCCGCTTTCGGATTGGGCACTGTTCCAGTAGAATAAGAACGCTCGGTAACGACGGTATCTTTCTTTACCTTTTGAATAACCCCATCAACCAAAACCTCTCTTTCAATTGTTTTAGGTATTTTACGTACACTACTCGACGGCATTGTGATAGTGGGATTTTCTGTAATCTCTATCAATAAGTCTTTTCGTTCCATTTCCTTTGCCGCAATAAGGGAATCGACATATCTCATCTGGGTTTTTAGCTCAGCCGTTCGCTGTGGTAACAAGCTTTCGACTTCTTCATTTACAGCGAAAATTTTTCGCTTCTCTAGGTCTTCGCTAAATATGATTTGATCTACTATTACTGAACCTATCACCGCCATTACAATACCAATGATGAACCTAGCGGCCTGCGCTTTATAACTTTTACTTCCTAAAATGATTTGCCGTTCTATTTGAACTATTACAAAAACCGAGATGATCCCGGCAATGATTGAGCCAATCAAATCCAATTTTAGATACTCACGGGCAAATAGATATCCTATAATAAACCATATCAACATAATGATCAAAAGTGCGGCAGTATACTTTTTCACCTGTTTCCTACTAGCTTCACTACAGGATTTTAAGATAGAATAGTTGTAGCCAGTAAGGAAACAACCAAATCGTAACCAAAGACTATTATTCTTATACATCTTTTTCTAGTATTTCGTCAGACATCGCGGCTAATCCACGTGTAAATCCACGTTTGTAAGACAATGTAATGCGTTCTACCAATCCTTCATTCTTTACAAAATCTTCTTCTATTTTCTTAACTTCCTCAATGGAATCTGTAATCTTGGAAAGTTTAGATTCTAGCAATCGTACGGTATCTACAAGGCCAGCATTTCTTCGAGATTCAATATGGAAGTTTAAGTCCTTGATGTAGTCTTCGTAAGTTTTGTAAGCTCTCTTTATCTTAATTTGTAAATCGTGCCTTAATAGTTTTAGATTGTCCTGACTGTAAGAAAAATCGGGATTTACTAACGCATCACTATACCCCTTATCTTCAAAGTCGGTGGCCGCATATTCATAAATTTTCTCTAAGCCAAACAGTGTTGTTTTGCTATGCCCGTTGATGTTATTTACATCATCTTCTTCAATAAAAAGTTCTTTCGAGGGAGTATGATTGTCCTCAGTGCCGTTGGAGGCTGCATTTTTTCCAAATATTTTGAAAAATTTCATAATGTTAAATGTATTTGATTGGTACGTCGTATAATTGGTGCCCCTTCTGGTGGCATTTCTTACAAAGGGTAATCAACAAGGCATCATCATATTCCCATGGATTTTTGAATTTTCTTAGCGTCTTGGTGAATTGGTACTGCCTATGATGAATCTCTAAATTCTCACGAGAGGAGCATACTCGACACGTCTGATTATCACGTTCTAAGATGGATTGCCTCTTATTCTTCCAGCGAGAATCAAACAATAATCTCCCATAACTTCCGTGTTTATCCGGAAATAGTTCAGTTTTGGTTCCTTTTCTAACTTTATAATTCATAATGTATCATTTCCAGAAATTGCATCCCAAACCTACACCCTTCCTACAAGATTTCCTTACGGTTTTCCGTAAACCCTATCTTTTTTTTTGCTATGGAAACGAGGTGGCACACGGAGTGATGGGTTTGGCAACCATGAGCCTTCGCCACAAACCCAACAACTGCGCCTGACACTTGTAGGGATACGTGCCGCTACGATCCTTCTCCAGAAGACTTTTGGGCCTCGGCATACTGTGCCCTAAGCTTCACCAACCGTACCTTCAATAGTAGGGCCAAGAGGGGCAGCAGTACAAACAGCAAGGGCAAGAGCACACAGAAAATAAGGAAGTTCACCTCATAGTACGAGGTATGGGTAAGGTTCGCCAGGTTGATAAGAAAATCGGTACAGTACACATACAGCTCCGCCCCCATTTTCACGAAAGAGTCTAATCCTAAGAAGTTAGCTGGCATACCTATCTCTTTTAAGACGTTTTATTTCAAGGGTATAATTGATGCACTTTACCAAGGCATACCAAATCACCAATGGCATTAGTAACACATAGAGCAGGATGTTGGCCACTCCGTAGTTGCCGCTGGCGTGCAACAGCGTGATCATCCCGAAATAAATGGGGTCGGTGGTGGCAAAGTGGTCGTCTAAAAAGCGAACGTGGTATTGCTTGCAATAGGCGGTATCGTTATGGCCCACCCAAGTGCAGCGGTTTGCCAGTCGTAGGTTCGAGTTGATGGCCGTAACGCCCTTGGCGGTGTAGGATGATTGCTGAATGGTAGGCCGAACCGCCTCGTTAACCCCTATCATAAGTAGATAGGGGAATACTAATAACAGTAGGTTTCTAAGGAATCGCATCTAAATGTAAGGAATAATGTTTCTTGTTTTTTTGGTTTCCTACTATCTACTAAAAACGATACAAGGAAAAACGCATACTATACTATCAATCTCTTAGTTTTAATACAGAACTCATAGCGCAGGGTTGAGTCAATCAAAACGGCATCATCCAATCCAACCAATCCGAGCTACTGCTACACCGATATAATTCCGTCACGAGCTCCCCGTCGAAGGTAATGTTAAAGGCATGGCGAAACCCAGACTTGTTGCCTGTAAATACATAGATAGGCGTGCCCTTATAACATCCTGTACATTCCGATTTTTCCATAAGTAACTGCCAATCGCCCTGTTCCCGCAAATCGGCAAATACGCGTTCTTGATATTCAATAAATGCTTTTTTGGTCATTCTGTCAAAACGTCCGTCATCAGCCATATATGGGGCCAATCCCTTTGCATCCATGATGCACAGGGAGAGAATCACATAATCGAGCGCAGTGTAGGGGTCGTGGAACTCGAACGGCGCCGTAATCTCCTCCTCAAGGGGAGTCATAGGCAACTGCACATCGAGAAAGGCGCGTAGCTGTCGCTTTAAGCTATCGTAGTAACAGGAATATTTCCTTAAGTATGCGACCGACTTAAAAGCGGTGACGTTTTCGAATTCTTGTGTTTCCAAGTTGAACGCCCGTTCTACAAAAAAGCGTTGTACCCCATAAATCCGAACAATGGTTGTGGGGGCACTACGGGTAATAAACTCAGCCACCTTCGGAAAACCGTTAGATATGTATTGGAAACGCGTACGGTACGATAATCTATTAAATTCTCTTGTAGTCATATGCTAAACAAAGCGTAAGTAGCTTGCTGAAACTGCTGCCTAGTGGGAGCCTTTCGAAACTATTGGAGAGTTCTTAAAGATAGTGATTTCTCCGGGTCGCTAGAGCGCATTGGTGTACTTTTTTTTCTGAACCCTCCCCAATGAAAACCAAAACTTACTACTGACTACTGGATACTGAACACTAAACCTGCTTACTGCAACCGCTCACTGCCTACTAAATCTGAACACTGAACACTGAATACTGAACACTGAACACTGACCACTGCCCACTGCAACTGCCCACTGCCAACTCCATACAAGGTTCACCCATAGATACGGTATGGATAAAGCATAGATAGTGTATTAGGAATGCATTAAAACCGTATCGTAAAAAAGGGCATCTAGAAGACGAAAATTGAATGGTAAAGCCCAATCCCTTTTCTTCAGAATAGGCGAGGAAAACTCCGAGATTCAGAACGCCAGGGGCGTTCGCGGAGTTTTCGAGACGGTTGCGCCAAGGCGCAAATTCCTAAGAAAAGGCCTCTTTTTTTGGTTCTTTTTTGGAGGAGCAAAAAAGAACAAGAAAAAACTGAAACGCAATCAACTCATTTAATGCCCCTAAAGTCCAACCCCTTTTTCCAAGAATAGGTGAAGACCTGCATCCGACGAGCGCAGCGAGAGGAATGCACTCTCAAACCTCCCAACACTGCCACCCTAGTCCAATCTACAAACAGCCAGTACAGGGCAAAAAAGAACAGTAGAAAAACCCGTTCCAACAAATTGCCCAAAGGAAAAGGTTCATGGGATGTTATGAAACCAATGACCAATACTCCCTAAAGTCCCCTCAAGGGGACAATCAACAACTGCTCACTGCACCTGCAACTGACCACTGAACACTGAACACTGACCACCGACCACTGAACACTGACCACTGAACACTAAACCTGCCTACTGCAACTGTCCACTGCCACTGCACTTTGAACACGGAAAACACCCCTGTAGTCCCCTCAAGGGGACAATCAACAACTGCTCACTGCACCTGCAACTGACCACTGAACACTGAACACTGAACACTAAACCTGCTTACTGCAACCGCTCACTGCCTACTAAATCTGAACACTGAACACTGAATACTGAACACTAAACACTGACCACTGAACACTGAACACTGCCAACCCCCTACACTATAGGCTGCCATGAATCAGCTCCCTGCCTACAGAAACTGTGGGTCAATCCTTCATCTTACCGCCTTGAACTCCATCAATTTAACACTTACAACACACTTAGGTTAAGATACTTATAAATTTTTTGATGAGCGATTAAGGTTTCTTATATTCATGTAAACCAATAAAAAGAACCGTTATGAATATCCAAGAAACTCAAAACCCAAATTTCGATACCTTCGCGCAAGATGCGCACGAATATGCCAACCAATTGGCCGCTTCCTTCGGACATCCGCAAGAACAGCGACGTTCCCTCCGCATTTGGCGGGCGGTACTTCACACTATTCGCGACCGTATGCACCTGGGGGAAGCGATGGAATTGATGGCGCCCCTACCCGTAATTTATAGGGGTATTTATGCCGAGCAATGGAATTACAGTGAAAAGCCACCACTTTCATATTCTAGTTTCGAGGAGATGGTGAACATCGTAGAGCAAAAACAACGCAAATTGGGCGAAGAAGGCTTCCATTGGGAGAAATCCACGGAAGAACTTATCGCAATTACCCTAGATTCGTTACGGAAGTTTGTGCCAGAGGCACAGTTTGAGCATATCATGGCACAAATGCCAAAAGATGTTCAGGAAGCCCTTCTGGAAAAAGTCCTATAAAGATGGTTGACTGCAACATTAAAAAAGCCCCAAGTGGGGGCTTTTTTTATTGTTCGAATAAATCATGAGGTGCACCTTCAACTATTCCTATTTACTTATGGCGCATTTACGTAATCGAGCAGAACATTGATTTTTTTAGTAAGATAGCGACACATTTTAGCGCTTCTTTATCTCAGCTATTATTCAATTTTCAGTTTTAGGGCTTCAAACGAGTCCGTTCTAATTCCAACAAGACCTACCTTGGTTTCCCCTTGTTTAACGGTCGTACCATTAATATCGTACTCCAACATTTCTGTCTTGAACTTCTTATTTGCCGAACTCGCTGCTATCATATTTCCACCGGCGATTCCAGGTCCTAATATGAGTCCGATAGGCGTAGAACTGGTTTGCTCTCCGTCAGAATTATTGGTATACAAGTTCAGTGGGGTCAACAGTAAATAAAACAGGTACGTCGCGGGGCTTTGTTTTAATGTTTTGAACACCTTTTCATTTTCCAGCAGGAAAATTTCACTACCATTTTCGTAGGTCAATTTTATATCGCTACCAAATACCAAATCCCTGTTGGAATTATTCGTAATCTTTACGGCAACAAGTTTTACGCCCTTTTTGTTCTCTTTCTTTTCGTACTTGTTGTCGAGCAAGTTATACTTGTATTCAAGCTTTACATCATTCACCTCGGCTACCGAGACGTAACGGAGCGATTTTGGTTCAATTTTCTTATAACCGGAAGCACAGCTAGAAAGCGCTACAATTGCAAGAAGTAATAGGGTAATTTTACATTTCATACTAATTAATTAAAGATAGGCCTACTTCTGGTTTGCGTCGCGTTTCGGCTTATTCCGACGATAGGTTTTTAGGAAGAATGCCCTTACGGACGTACTAGTATCGTCGTAGTGCGCTTAGTTCCCTTCTGAATCGTCAGTTCTGGATGGATAACGCTCTTCCATATAAGGTCGTTCCCACTCTTTACAAATGCTTCAAAAAATACGGTCTTTGTATCGCTTCCGCCCAAGTAATCGTCCAACAAAAAAGTAGCTTGCCCTTGGGTGTTGGACAGTACGTCCATAATTATGGGAGGAAGCGGCGCATTTTCTGAAGGTGGCTCTTCAAACATCATTATGCTGTATCCTTCTCTAGGAAGATCATTGGTATCAATAACATTGAACACTACTTGGGTTTCGGTTTGTGTCGTTGTGGAGGTGGAAGTCGAACTTTGCTCACTTACTTTTTCTTCGGTTACACAACCTACACATAACAATGTCAGGAACATGATACTAGGGGCAATTCGGGAAAACATAAGCAGTAACTATTAAGCGTATTATTCTATTCATTTCAACACCAAAAAACTCCTATGAATTTGGTATCTGATTTGGTGAGGGCGTCAAAAATAATATTTAAATCGTACCAACAAAATAGAATTTTCCCACAAAGATAGCTTGGTTTCGGTATAAAGTTGAAGTTCAATAAACTACCCGAACAAAAAAATGCAAGGTAATTCCGGTTCCATCAAATAATCCCTAAATCCTTGCAAATACCTATAAGATGGGGCGAATTGTTGGCCTCAAACAGATCGCGAAGCAGCTGCAGTCGCTTTTCGATATAACTAAGACTGCTAGGTTGTATGCGCTCCGTTTTAAAGGCCTTGCTTATGTCGCGCTGCGATTTCCCTTCCGAAAGCATCTTCAAGAGCAAGAGATCGCTATCCAACAAGGCATCGGCAGCTAGGGGCTCCTTGGCGGTTTCCACCTGTGGGGAAAGGTATAGCTGGCCTTCGTTTACACGCTGTATTGCCTTCCCTAACTCCGCCAGGCCCGTCCTACCCTTGCAAACAAACGCATGGATACCATAATGTTCTAGCAAATTCCGCACTTTAATGGGCCTGTCTTCAATGGAATATACGATGCACCGAAGTTCGGGAAACAGTTCCCGCACCGATTGCAATAGCGATTCTCCCGTAGGAAATTGCTGGGCCCTATGGTCCTGTTTATAGGAAAGATCGGTAATTAACAGTTCGAACGGATTCCCTTCTCGTGCCGCTTTTTGCAACATCAAGAAGGCGTCATCGCAGTATTGCGCTTGGGCGACTTCCGCAATGCCCAAGCTATCGGTTAAATTCAGCACGCTGTGGCTAATACTATCTAAATCTTCTGAAATCAAAATTTTTTGAAACATAACGCATTACAATATAAGAGTCGCTTTGAATCCCGTCCCGGGTCCTGACTCAAAAGTAATGCGCCCACCAATAGCTTCCATACGGTTTTCCGCATTTTGCAAACCATTTTTTCTGGCGAGGGTGGTGCCTATGCCGTTATCGCTATATTCCACGCGCAGTTTTTTTCCTTGCTGGGAAAAGGAAAGTACTACCAAGCGGGCGTTGCTATGCTTTCGCATATTGGTCATAAGTTCCTGCAGCACCCGGTAGATGGTTTTCTTCTGAAGATCCCCTAGCGCACGCCAATCTATTTGCTGTAGGTTGCGGGTAAGAACCTTGGTCGTGGCACTACGATAGCTGTCCAACAGGCTTCCCAATACCAGGTGGAAATCTTCGGTTGGGACATCGCCCAAATCCCTCGATAGATTCCTTGTTTTTTGATAGACCGCATCGAGAGCCTCTATGGGTGGCAATCCGTCGGGGGAAGGTTGTTGCCATTGCACCATAATGCGGTAGAGATCGTTTGCCACCTCATCATGGAGTTTCTTGGAAATATCGGCCTCGGTGGCAAATACCTGTTGCTGGGTAACCTTTTTATGGCGAAGCCGAATGAGCAGGAAAAACGCCATGCCTACGATTACCACTCCCAGAAGTATCCCAACGAGCAACAATTTCTGTCGCTTTTGGCGTTCTCCTTGCAATTGGGCCTCTTGGGTTCGTAATTGTTCCTTGGCGACGTTGTATTTTAAAAATGCGTGCTTGTTCGTGGCCTGTTGCCGTTGCCGGGCCAAACTGTCGGCCATCGCTTTATATTGTTTTACTCGAGGCGATTCATCGGCCAGTACATACAACGATAAAGCTTCCTCTAAATAGGAACCGCTATCCAACTTTTGTGCAAGCCCGTACGCGGTATCGGCATGGGCGAGGGCACGCTCCCTGTCTTGGTTGAGAAACAGTTCAAAAAGATTGCTATGGCTAGCGAACTGGGCCGCAGGGAGGCCTATCTCCTTTCTCATCCTTAGGGCCTGATCAAGATATTCCTTGGCGCCCGCTTCATCCAACTGAAAAAGGACGTAGCCCAGGTTATCTAGAATAAGCGCCTTGGTGGCCGAGGGGACGGCCTCGCCAAATAGGGATTGGGCCTTGGTAAGCACCTTCTTGGCGTTTTCGTATTGTTTTAGGTCCTTATACACAGTTCCCATATTATTGAGGATTGCCACGCGCTCCCTGGCCGATCTGGCACGCAGGTAAGCTTCCTCATAGCGCTCCAAGGCACTCTGGTAATTTTGGGTGGCTCGGTAGGTATTTCCCAATTGGTTGTAGAGCGCTAAGCGTTTTTCTGCCAAGGTATCGCTTTGCGAATGAGCCTCTACCAACGAGAGTGCGCGTACGGCCGACTGCTCACTGCCGTACACATCGCCCAACTGGAATTGCGCCATCGCCACCAAGCGAAGGTCGTCGATGGCGGCCAACGTATCGCCTATCGCTAGGTGACGTTCGTATAGATCCTGAAAATAGACAATTCCCTCTGGCAAGTCCACGGGATTGGTAGCTTTAGTGATTTTGTAATAATGATAGGTGGTACTATCTATTGGAGAGGTTCCCGAAACTTGCCCGAATAGTTGGCAATTCAGAATAAGGAAAAGGCCCAAAATGAGATGACTTACCTTCACTGGGCTAAAATAGCAATTTAGAAATCGATTAGATCTATATTAAAAAGATAGATAAATTATTCTAATACCCCTCCCGATCCCGAAAGTCGAAAGTAATGGTGTGCGGTGTATCGGTGGTTGACGACGTGTCACTATCTTTGCGGAGTGATGTAAGAAAGCGAATCAGTTGTATAATGCCCGCGGCCGACACCCCTACGATGAGCATCGCAATAAACAGGTAGGCCAATACGCTGTAATCGATATCGGGAAAAAACACCCAAGCCATAAAGAACATAGCCGACATAAACGGAGATAGCAAGCAGTAGATGATACGGTCACGAAACTCCTGAACATTGCGTTCGGTAAGTACCGAGAGCAGAATAATCATTCCAAAGGCAAACATCAACATACCCGCATGAATGCCCGCCGAATATAAAAATCGGTGCCAACTGGAAAAACCAAATACCTTTTCATCGGTAACCACATCGGGCACCAACACATGAATAAAGGGCAACAGCCCACTGAGAACAATGAGGGTATTGCCCAATATTTGAATTACAATATAGGATTCCTTTTTAGTTAGATCCTCCGTTGTTTCCGCCAGGGGTTTCCACTTTGTCTTTGTCGATAAGTTGTTCATCGTTTGCAAGGTCTTCTGGAGTACAACTTGAAACGGCCAAGGCGATTGCAAATACTGCGAAAATTACTTTTTTCATGATAGTAGGTTTTAAAGGTTAAAACCCTAAAAGTAATCATTTTCACCTATTTGATTGCAATAGCATAAGCATCAAAAGCGGTACCTGATGTGTTCGAAATGGTGAGACATCCCCAAAAATAGGAAGGTGCTGCCCTGGTGTAAATATAGTAAATTTCCTACAAATTATCATAGAAATCCCAAGTCATCCATTTTTTGAATGGCGCGTTGTCAGCTTCCTATCCTTCATAAAAAAATAGTATCTTCCCTATTCAAATTCTACCAACCTATTATCAAAATGACAAAACAATTCTTGCTTCTCCTTGTTCTAGCCACGGCTCCGTGTTTATTGGCCCAAACCTCCGCTACCAAAGGAAATTACGATCAACTGGTAACCTTTTTCAACGATTGGCGCAGTTTTGAAAAGCCGCCCACGCGCGATGGCGCTCCAGACTATACCCAAGCAACGTTCAACAAACGTTATGGCCAGTTCAAACAGTTGCAGCAGCAGCTTATGGCCATTGACACCACTGGCTGGTCCATACCCCACAAAGTAGATTGGATGGTGGTTTGGGCAGAGATGAACGGGTACGACTTTAACCATCGTGTCCTCAAGCCTTGGGAACGTGATCCTGCGTTTTATAAGACCGTATGGACCTATAAAAGCGATGTTCCTGCCCACGAAGGTCCTACGCACCACGCCACCCTGGAACTTTGGACTTATACCTTCCCACTAGTTGAAGGAGAACGGGAGCGATTGCTCTCCGATTTAAAAGTTATCGCCCCGCTCAATACACAAGCCAGACAAAACCTTACTGGAAATGCCCGCGACCTTTGGATTACCGGCATACGCGACATCAAGGAGCAACAACAGGTCCTGGAGGCGCTCTTAAAAGAACCCTCTCTACGCAACGACACCGAACTTCTTTCGGCGATAGAAGCGGCGAAACAGTCTACCGCGCAATTGGCCGCTTGGCTAGAACAGCAATCTGCTACAAAAACTGGTGCCTCGGGCTTAGGCAAAGACCTATACACTTGGTACTTGCAAAATGTGCATTTGGTGCCCTTAGATTGGAGCGATGAAGTGATGCTGCTGAAGAGAGAATTGGCAAGGGCTTGGTCGTCTCTAAAACTGGAAGAACACCGCAACCGCAACCTACCCGAACTCACAGCGGCCGATTCGCCCGAAACCTACAACGCTATGGCAGAGGCTGGTGCCAAAAGCTTGCTAACCTTTTTGGACGAACAAGATATCGTAACAGTAAAGCCCTATTTTGAAACTGCCCTACGGGAGCATTTGGGAAGTTTTAAGCCAGTAGCACAGCGCAATTTCTTTTCCATCGGGCAACATTATGATCCGCGGCCCCTGTATTCCCATTTTTACCATTGGTTTGAACTGGCGCGTATGGAAAATGAACCACACCCGAGTCCCATTCGCCAGGGACCCGTGCTCTATAATATTTTCGATTCCCGCAATGAAGGTACGGCGACGGCTGTGGAAGAACTGTTCATGCAAGCCGGGTTGTACGACGATAGCCCACGCACCCGGGAAATCGTCTACATTATGATTGCACAGCGTGCTGCACGCGGCCTCGGATCGTTATATGCGCATGCCAATGAGATGACCATGGAAGAGGCCGGTGGAATCCATTCTGAATATACTCCGCGCGGTTGGATGAAGACCGAAAAGGATTTGCTCATTTTCGAACAGCACCTATACCTACGCCAACCAGGTTATGGAACAAGTTATATCACCGGCAAGTACCAATTGGAACATGCCATTGCCGATTATGCCCTACTGAAAGAGTTAAACAACGAGCCCTTTCAATTAAAGGAGTTTATGGATATGCTGAACAGTATTGGCAATATCCCGATGTCCCTAGGGCATTGGCAAATGACTGGTTCCAATGCGCATTTGGCACCCGTTTTAGCTCAATCAAAAAGTCTAGACGCGTTGCTTCAGCAATAAGCACACCCCTATTTTAATTCAAAACCTATTTGAATCAAATCAATTTTTTTATTTACTTTGTATTTCAAAGTACTTTTGTATGAAAGAAAAATATGTGAGTGATCTTCGGGAAATAAAGGATATGATGCATCGTTCTTCCCGTTTTACATCGGTAAGCGGCACCTCCGGAATAGTTGTTGGAATACTCGCGCTTTGTGCCGTGTTCATAGTGCAGCTGCGCTACGAAGACCTCTTCTCCGAAAATACAGTTCAAAAATCGGTGCCCGATGCTGTGCAATGGGAGTTGGTCGCAGTGGGATTGGTAACCCTTGTAATCGCCATTGCCATCGTTGCAGGGTTAACCATTCGGCAGGCACGCAAATCTACAAGTACCATTTGGAACAAGCCCACACGGCTATTGGTAACCCATCTCGCCCTACCGTTGCTTGCTGGCGGAATAGTATGCCTCTTTTTGATATCCCACGATTTCTGGGGGTGGCTGTTGCCCTTTACCCTGCTCTTTTATGGCCTCGCCTTACTGAACGCAAGCCACTTTACGCTGTCCCTATTCCGCAAATTGGCCTTTTGGCAAATGGCCCTCGGCCTGCTATCGCTCTATTTTATAGCTTGGAGCCTCTGGTTTTGGACCTTCGGATTTGGAGTGCTGCATATTGTCTATGGAATCATGCTATTGCGAACCAAGTGAAGGACCTCCTAAAGAAATTGGATAAAGCGTTTGAAAACCGAGTTCGCCTAGGTATTATGGCCGCGTTGGTAGTGAGCGATGCGGTCGATTTCAATACATTGAAGGATTTGCTGGGTGCTACAGATGGCAATTTGGCAACACACCTGAAAACCTTGGAAAAGAAGAATTATGTTGATTTCTCCAAGCAATTTATAGACAGAAAACCACTTACCACCTATTGGGCGACCGATAGCGGTAAAAAAGCCTTTAGCCAACATATAGATGCTATCGAAAAATTGCTTCATTAAAAAAAGCTCGTTATGACACAAACCTTATCTATCTCAAAAATTTTAGGCAGTCTTTTCGGATTGCTCACCCTTACCCTAGGAGTTATGAATATGGCCCGCGGCAACGATTTTGAATTTGGCGTTCTCTTGGTGATGGTAGCGCTTGTATTCTTTGTTCCCGTTACCGAATTTGTAAAACGGAAGTTGGGAGTAACCGTTCCCATTTGGTTCAAGATCGTATTGGCCTTACTAATAGTATGGGTTAATCTCGCCGTGGGAGCTATCAATGAAGGCTACTATCCTGAACTTTTGAACCGCCTGTGAAAAACATTTTCCTTTCATTTGAACGGCTACACGCTATTTCACGCGGCAACAGATGGATGCAGCTCTTTGCCATCTTTCTGCGAATAGCGCTCGCTGCCGGATTCCTTCCTTCAGGGATGGTTAAAATCTTGGGCGAACGCTTTACCGCGCTTCCCGTGCACCACCCAATGGGATTCTATTTGGAGGCCCTTCATTACACCGGCGATTATTACACATTTATAGGTGTGGCGCAGGTAGCTGCCGCTGTACTCCTGCTCATACCCAGAACCGCCACCTTGGGCGCCCTACTGTATTTTCCTATCATTCTGAATATCTGTATCCTATCAATTGCCGTACGGTTCGATGGTTCGTTGCTTACGGCTCCCCTGATGGTATTGGGGAACCTGTACCTACTGTGCTGGGACTACCATAAACTAAAGTTCGCTTTGCCCGTGTACCATACGCAGGTAAATGCCTCATTTCCGAAGTGGAACGCACAAAGCTCCAAATTTCCCTTGAAATTTTTTGCTACGGTTTTTGCCGTCATGGGAATCGTAGGGTTTACGGCAATTACCGCCTTTCCCATCTATCCTCGCAATGAGCAACCGTTTTGCGAAACACAATGCGAAACCAATCGGAATCCCGAAGCATGTCTCACTTTTTGCAATTGCATCCATACTGAGGGAAGGCCCTATACCCATTGTCTAGAGGCCTACAACCAAGCTTCCCAAAAGTAACCTATCCATGCGCTACAGACAGTTCTATTTACTATTCGCCCTCGTCCTTTTCACAGTGGAAATTTGTATCGCAACAGTAGGGAAACACACGTTCCTAAGGCCCGTTTTAGGCGATTTTCTGGTGGTATTGCTGCTCTATTCAATAGGAAGGCTTTTCTTTAAGGGTACATCGGTTACGCTGGGGATAGGCGTGCTGCTGGTGGCCTATACGGTGGAGGTGCTTCAGTGGGGCGGCCTTTCTGAAAAGCTAGGTCTATCGCACACCCTTTTTGGTCAATTGGTACTGGGTGCTTCTTTTGATTGGTGGGATCTACTGGCCTATACCTTGGGAACCTGCCTGGCTGTAGTATTGGATTGTTTTCTGCGGAAGCGACTTCCGAAAGCGCATACCACTTTCGAAGAAAAGCATTGAAAATTTATTGGGAATCGTAGAAATGCCGAAGAAAGTTGCAATTCTAATTTCATTTTTGTAAACTAAGAAGGTATCAGGAACGCTAGCAGTAGCGTACCAACCGAGCGGCACGGCCACGGTGGTTTAGCATACGGACATTCCGTCAAAAAAATGTGAATTCCTTCTACCGCTATTTCTGATACATCCATTTAGTAACCTTAAATTTTAAATGTATGGATCAAGTACCAACCTTCTTCAAAGGTGATGAGCAATTTATTAAAGAACGTCTAGCCAGCTTCAAAGAGTTGTCTGATGAGAAATTGTGGGACTATTATCACGATGTGACAAAAAACGGATTCTTTGGGGTACGGGCGCAGACTTTAACCGTGATGGCCTTGCGCCATGAATTTGATAGGCGCTTTGGAATGAGCCCCATTGAATACAAAAACGGAGTGTTAAAAGACCGGGCTATTCGCACGGAAGAGGAGGCGTAAGCCCTAACGGTAACCCAACGGGCAGCCCTTAGCTGTCGCCCTTTTCCTTAGCTTCTTTTTCAGCTTGCTCTCGGCGCTCTTTCTTGGCCTTCAGATCTTTGGTGAAACGAACCCCATCTTTATGCATATCGGCCAGAGGCTTTTTCATATCGTCGGGTTTTTTGGGTGTTTTTTTCATTTTTATTTTCAAAATACGAAAACCTATGGGTACTTTGCGTTAAACACCCGTTAATTAAGGAAAATTAGGCCAATTTGGCCCTCAGCTCCAAAAAGGAAACCGTATTCTGTTCACCGCTCTTCATGTGTTTGAGGGTATACGTCTCACCTTCCATTTCTTGCTCACCCGCCAATACTACGTAAGGTATGTCCCGCTTATCGGCATAGCCCATCTGTTTGCCCATCTTTGTTGCGTCGGGGTACAGTTCAGCCGAAATGCCCTCCCTTCGCAATTGTGTAATTGCTTTCATAGCGTAGGTAGCCTCGGCCTCCCCGAAGTTGATAAAGAGAACCTTCGTGGTTGCCGCTACCGTGGGCGGAAACAATTGTAATTCTTCCAGTACAAGGTAGATACGATCCAGGCCGAAGGAAATACCCACCCCGCTCATATTCTTGAGTCCAAAGATTCCTGTTAGGTCATCATACCGGCCTCCCCCGCCAATGCTTCCCATTTTTACTTCGGAAGGAGCCGCCACTTCAAAAATGGCGCCCGTGTAGTAGTTGAGTCCGCGCGCCAAGGTTACATCAATTTCAAGGGTTATGGCCTGTAAAGACAACTGTTCTAAGGTCGAAACGATGAATTCCAGTTCGGCCACACCCTCGAGTCCCGTTTCAGAAGTACTTAGCAATTGTTTCAATAGCGAAAGTTTCTCAGATGCGTTGCCCTCGATCGTGAACAACGGCTTCAATTTCTCGATAGCTTCTTCAGCAATACCGCGCTCGCGCATCTCGTTAACAACACCCTCCTCTCCTATTTTATCGAACTTATCGAGCGCCACGGTAAAATCGATGAGCTTGTCTTCGGCCCCTATTACCTGTGCGATACCGCTCAATATCTTCCGGTTGTTCATTTTTACGGTCACACCGTTCAGCTGCAGTTTGTGAAAGACGGTATCGTATAACTGCACGAATTCCACCTCTTGCCACAGGGAGGTACTGCCTACTACATCGGCATCGCATTGGTAAAACTCGCGGAAGCGTCCCTTCTGTGGTCTGTCTGCCCGCCAAACAGGCTGAATCTGGTACCGCTTAAATGGGAACTCGATCTCGTTTTGGTGCTGTACTACATAGCGCGCAAAGGGAACCGTTAGGTCGTAGCGAAGTGCTTTTTCGGAAATGAGCGGCGTGAGTTGGGCGCTATCTTGGGTAGCATACGTTTTCCCATCCACCTTCCGAAGGAAATCGCCACTGTTAAGTATCTTGAAGATAAGGCGGTCGCCCTCGTCGCCATACTTTCCCAGTAAGGTCTCGCTATTTTCGAAGGAAGGCGTTTCAATAGGCTGAAAGCCAAAGGTTCGAAAACAGGATTGTATGGTATCGATAATGTAGTTGCGACGTGCCACCTCTGCCGGGGCAAAGTCGCGCGTACCTTTGGGTATGGACGGTTTCTTCAAAATGGTAGTTTTTAAGGATTCAATTTGCGTCCCTCGCGCGGAACCGTTTTACGATTGCTCTTAGGCGCAAGGGTATTTAGGTTGCAAATATCATAATTTCTGCTGTAACTTGTAACGTTGTGGGGCATTTAGAGTCTTATGGTAAACCCCTTGGCGTACCACTATGTTTTCATTGTTCAGAGAAAATGTGCGCATCGCACTCGATAGCATTAAGAGCCAGTTGCTTAGAACCGTCCTTACGGTTATTATTATAGGTATTGGTATTTGGGCCTTGGTGGGTATTTTGAGTGCCGTACAGGCTTTGGAAAATACCATCTCCACCAACTTTGCCTCTATGGGCGCCAACACCTTTAGCCTGCAGCGCTATGAGTTTGAGGTGGAATCTAACCGAAGCGGGGAGCGCAAAAAGATCAATCCGATCATTAGTTATAACGATGTGCGCGAATTTGTGGACAAGTACCAGGTGCCCACTGCCAAAACATCGGTCTCCTTTGTTGGGACGCGCTCGGCCGAAGTGAAATTTGATAGTGAAAAAACCGATCCAGAAGTGCAAGTATATGGGGTGAATGAACATTACGTTAACAATACCGGCAGCGAGGTAGAACGTGGCCGCGATTTTAACCGGTTCGACATTGAGAACAACAACAAAGTATGTGTGATAGGGCCCGACCTTATAAAAAGTATTTTCAAAGATGTAGACCCGTTGAACAAGACCATTAGCATACGGGGGGTTAAGTTTAAGGTTATCGGCATACTGAAGAGCAAGGGGTCTACCTTCGGAAACAACCAAGATCTCAAGGTGTTGCTACCTATACAGGTAGCGCGCGGTATTTTTGTGATGCCAGACATCAATTACAACATAAGCATTATGGTTGAGGATAAGGAAGTGATGCAGGCCGCCCAAGACGAAGCTATTGTGCTGTTCCGGAACGTACGAGGCCTAAGCCCCAAAGAGGAGAACAATTTTGGCATCGAGCGCAGCGAGGACCTCATTAACCGAATTGCCAGCATTACCGGCGTACTGGAAATCGCAGCTTGGATTATTAGCATCATTACTATTTTGGGCTCTTCGATAGCGCTCATGAATATTATGTTGGTTTCGGTAACCGAACGCACCCGGGAAATTGGCGTGCGTAAGGCGTTGGGCGCCAAACGATCTACCATTAGTGCCCAATTTTTTATGGAAACTATCGTTATTGGCCAATTTGGGAGTATTTTGGGAATTATTCTTGGAGTTCTTACGGGCATTGGTTTTGCGGCGGCATTCGATTTCGATTTCAGCTTGCCGTGGGCCGCGATGCTCTGGGCCACAGTGATTACCTTCATTATCGCCGTTATCGCCGGTTCCTATCCGGCATCGAAGGCAGCCAAGTTAGATCCTATCGAAAGCTTGCGGTACGAGTAGCCAATGGGGATCCTATTGGTGGGTTGAAAGTGCGCAGGCAGTAGATTGTAGCTAAGAGGACTTTTGGAGATTCTATGTAACAAGAAATGAATAACTGCGTCCCTGTCCAGTTTATCTCGTTTTAATACACTTCTAATACACTATCTATGCTTTATCCATACTGTATCTACGGATGAATCTTTCTTCAGTGGTCGGTGGTCAGTGGGTAATGGGCAGTGTTCAGTTTTCAGTGGTCAGTATTCAGTTTTAGTAAGCAGTGGGCAGTAGCAGTTGGCAGTTGGAAGTAGTTCGACAACTTCTTGGCCAACCGTCTCAGGGAAAAATCCGTGATTGTCCCCTTGAGGGGACTACAGGGGTGTTTAGTGATCAGTGTTCAGTGTTCAGTGGTCAGTGGGCAGTGGGCAGTTGCAGTTGGCAGTGGGCAGGCGGCACGATCCATAAAAGCAGCAAAAAGCGGCTAACCAAAACCCAATGTGATGACATTTTCTTTTAGAAAATTACTGGCGCAGATTTTATATAAAGGTTTTCAAATATGGGAAGGGGATTTTTCCCTTTTTTTTTAATAGCCGCATAATATAGATAGGTTTTCACTATTTTAGACGTTAGTTCGAACTACGAAAAAAACCGTCAACTGGATGACTTCCATTTACGATTCTGAATGAAAAACAAATTTACCCTTCTACTACTATTTGTTGGCTCCGTATGCCACGCACAGCTTTTTGGGCCGGAACAGGTCGTTGACGGTACAGGGTCGCGACTTGTGTTTGCGATCGATATCGATGGAGACGGGTTACAGGATATTGTGAACTCGCCAATACACACTATGTTCTGGCATAAAAACAATGGCGACGGTACTTTTGGGCCTAGGATCGTGGTTGGAGACGATCTGCTACAGATGTTCGGTACCGGCCACGGCGACCTGGACGGGGATGGCGATGAAGACCTGCTGGCCTCGCTGTTTGACAGGGGACAGCTCGTATGGTTCGAGAATACTGACGGGGCGGGCACCTTTAGCCCCAAGAAGGTCATAGGGGGTGGCTTTAACGGGCCCGATGCGATGAGCGTTGTGGATGTGGATGCCGATGGCGACCTGGACGTGGTGCTGAACTCCAACGACCCCATCTTTGTATGGTTCGAGAACGACGGCACGGGCTCCTTTGGCCCCCAACAGCTTATCGATACTACGATCACCAACGGGAGGGGCTGTTTTGCCGGCGATATCGACGGCGATGGTGATGTGGATGTGGTGAGCTCGGGAACGAACACCGTAAAGGTAGCCTGGTTCGAGAACCTGGACGGGCAGGGCACCTTTGGCCCTCCCATAACCATAAGCGATGTAGGTGTTCCCGTTCAAAAGCTTACCGGCGCCGATGTGGACGGCGATGGCGATACCGACATTTTGGTGGTGCATTTCGCAGAGAACATGCTGGCGTGGCACGAGAACCTGGGCGGGGGCGCCTTCGGGCCCCGGCAGGTCATCTCGGATACTATGGACTCAACTGGCTACCTCCATGCGTTCGATGCGGACAACGATGGCGATATCGATGTGCTGTGCAACTCGCCCAGCGATGACAAGGTATCGTATTTCCTGAACCTGGACGGGCAGGGCACTTTCGGTGCCGAGAACCTGCTCAACGAGAACCTAGACAACGCCAGGGGCGTCTATGCCGCCGACCTGGACAACGATGGCGATATGGACGCGCTGACAACCTCTATAGGTCCAGATGGAAGGGTTTCCTGGTATGAGAACCTTACCTTGTTGAGCAGCGCTTCGTTTACGAACGAGACGGTGCTGGTGTACCCCAACCCGAGCGGCGATAAACTATATATAGAAGGGCTGTCTGGTGCCTTTCAATATCAGGTCCACGATTTACAGGGCAAGCTGTTATTGAGCGGAAGGGACCAAGCGGAGCTCGATATCGGTTCTTTACGAACTGGAACCTACCTGCTTACGCTCGAGCAAGCGAATGGCCAACAGGTGGTTCGGTTTGTGAAGGAGTGACGGGTTTTTAGTGGGCAGTATTCAGTTTTAGTAGGCAGTGGGCAGTTGCAGTGGGCAGTTGGACGTAGTTCGACAACTTCTTGGCCATCCATCTCAGGAAAGAATCCGTGATTGTCCACTTGAGGGGACTACAGGGGTGTTTAGTGTTCAGTTTTCAGTATTCAGTTGCCAGGGTTCAGATTTAGTAGGCAGTGGGCAGTTGCAGTGGGCAGTTGCAGTTGGAAGTAGTTCGACAACTTCTTGGCCAATCTTTTAGGGTAAATTCGTGATTATCCCCTTGAGGGGACTACAGGGGTGTTTAGTGTTCAGTGTTCAGTAAGGCAGATTGCTAACAGGAAGCAGAAGTTAGTAGGCAGTCTTTTGTGCCTCCTCGCCCACTTGAGGCGGGGAATTGGGTTGGCCACCAAGACCAGCAACGTTGGAAATTCAGCACTATCTTGTAGAAACGTAAAGAAATAGCGCTCCAGCCGTCAGTGCCAATTACAAAATCATTCCAGCGGCGACGGTTTCGTGAGTGGTATCGTCTATAAGGACGAAGCTGCCGGTAATTCGATTGTCGCGGTATTCGTCGATCATAAGCGGTCGCGTGGTACGAATTGTAACTCGTGCAATATCATTCATAGTAAGGGCTTTGTCCGTCTCGTCCCTATCGTAGGTATTGATGTCAATCTTGTACAAGATATCCTTAACCATCGCCTTTTGTTCGTTCGAGGTATGGAAGATAGTATATTTGGTTCTAGGCCGCGCGGGTTGGCTGTTCAGCCAGCAAAGCATGGCATCGAACTCTTGGGTGGGCTCGGGGCGGTTGTTGGTCTTTACAATCATATCACCCCGACTAACGTCCAAATCATCTTCTAAGGTAATGCATACAGACATAGGGGCAAATGCCTCCTTCACCTCCCCTTCGAGCGTATCGATCGATTTGATTTTGGAAGTAAATCCGGAAGGTAACACGGCGATTCCATCTCCTGGCCGGAAAATTCCGCTGGCGATACGACCTGCATAGCCGCGGTAATCGATGAAGCCCTCGCGTTGCGGACGAATAACCGTTTGTACGGGAAAACGGGCGTCAATCTTGTTTAGGTCGCTGCTAATGTGCAAATGCTCTAACGTGTGCAGCAGTGGGGCACCTTGGTACCAATCCATATGCTCGCTACGGTTTACTACATTATCGCCATTTAATGCACTAATGGGCAAAAAGCGAATGTCCTTTACTATAAGCTTGGAAGCAAATTCCTCAAATTGGGCAATGATGTTCTCATACACCGCTTCAGAATAATCTACCAAGTCCATCTTATTGATGCATACGATAACGTGGGGTATTTGCAGCAATGAAGCTATAAACGCGTGACGTTTGGTCTGCTCGATTACGCCGTTGCGCGCATCGATGAGGATAAGCGCCGCATTGGCGGTAGAGGCGCCCGTTACCATATTGCGGGTATATTGGATATGGCCCGGGGTATCGGCAATGATGAATTTTCGCTTTGGGGTGGTAAAGTATCGATAGGCTACGTCGATGGTAATTCCCTGCTCCCGTTCGTCGCGTAGTCCATCGGTAAACAAGGCGAGGTCCACACCATCGTGCCCTTTGCGGCGGCTGGTATTTTCAACGGCCAGTAACTGGTCTTCAAAAATGGCCTTGCTATCGTACAATAAGCGGCCAATAAGGGTACTTTTACCGTCGTCTACACTGCCTGCAGTCGTAAATCGTAAGAGTTGGTTGTTATCAATCATAGGAAGTAGTTCTATCGAGCGTTCTAATGGCTATTCTATAACATTTCTGGTGAACCGTATTGCTTTTGGATTTAAAAATATCCTTGTCGCTTGCGATCCTCCATACTGGTTTCACTTCGTTTGTCGTCGCTACGGTTTCCACGTTCGGTTTGTTTCATGGCGGCCACTTCGGCGACTATTTTTTCAAGAGTATCGGCATCGCTCTCAATACCGCCCGTAATGGTTATATCGCCTAAGGTGCGGAAACGTATTTTCTTATCGTACACCGGCTCGGTAGCGTCGATCTTTAAGTATTCTGAAATTGGAATCCATGATTCTTGGCGCCACACCACTTTTCGCTGGTGGGCAAAATACAGTGAGGGAATGGCGATTTTCTCGCGAAGGATATAGTTCCAAACGTCCATTTCGGTCCAATTGCTTATGGGAAAGGCCCGAAAATGCTCCCCTTCAAAGTGTTTGCCGTTCAACAAGTTCCACAATTCGGGACGTTGGTTTTTAGGGTCCCATTGCCCAAAATCATCCCTATGTGAGAAAAACCGTTCCTTGGCGCGCGCTTTTTCCTCGTCGCGACGCCCGCCCCCGATAGCACAATCTATTTGATGGGTCTCAATAGCATCGAGCAACGTGGTTATTTGTAGTGCGTTTCGCGTGGCGTTCTTGCCGCGTTCTTCGGCCACCCTTCCCTGATCTATCGATTCCTGCACCGAACCTACGAGCAATTGCACGCCCAATTCTTGTACCAATCGATCCCTAAAATCGATGGTCTCCGGAAAATTATGTCCGGTATCTACGTGTAGCAGGGGAAAGGGAATCTGCGCGGGATAAAACGCTTTCTTAGCCAGATGGGTTACCAATATGGAGTCCTTTCCGCCTGAAAATAGAATAACAGGATGCTCGAATTGCGCCCAGACTTCACGTAGAATATAGATTGCCTCCGATTCCAGTTCGTCCAAATAGTTAAGATAGTATTTGCTCATACAGTCATTAGGTTGTTCTTGTGTGTCATTTATGTTTCGCCGCCCTTTCTATAGGCCGCGAACTAATTTTTTGATGGCGCATCTTGGGGAAAAATTCTATTCTCCACTACCTTCAAGATTTTTGTGGTCGCTGCTGCAACTCCCAGTACCATGGTATCGATTTGAATGTCTGGCGCTACTGGCGCCTCATAGGGCGCATCGACCCCCGTAAAATTGGAAATCTCCCCTGCCCTAGCCTTGACATAGAGCCCTTTTACATCCCTGCGCTCGCATTCGTCTATAGGCGTATTTACAAAAATTTCAATCGTTTGCGTATAGCCTACAATCTGCTTTACAGCATCCCTATCTTTTCTGAAGGGCGAAACAAAGGCGGCCAATACCACAACACCCGCATCTACGAAGAGTTTTCCTACCTCGGCAATACGACGTACGTTCTCGCTTCTATCTTCTGAAGAAAAAGAAAGATTGCTGTTTAGGCCACCACGAATATTATCCCCATCTAGGGTATAGGTGTGCACCCCTTTCTCATAAAGCGCTTTTTCCACAGCGTTCGCCAAAGTGGATTTTCCCGATCCCGAAAGGCCCGTGAACCAGAGCAACAGCGGTTGATGGTTTTTCAGCTTCGTTCTATCGGCAGCGGTAACAGTATAGGATTGTGGAATAATGTGCTTCTCCATTAGCTCTTAAAATATGTGTACAACGCCCGACGAATGCGGCCCAAGGGCAATTGCAGCCATAGTCTCTCGTGTACATAGTACAATGCAAATTTAGTAATTAACTCGGTGAACGCTATGGTCATGGCCACTTCATTAAATTGATTGAGGATGGCGCCCGATATCAAGAACGTCATCGTAGTAGCGATAGCGCGCCAGGATATCGTTTTGTAAAGGGTTTTTAGTTTGCTATTTCGATCTGTTAGCAACAGGCGCTGCCAAAGGCGTTCGTGGGCATAGTAGACCAAAAGTTTAATCAAGAATTCGCTTAGTCCTATTTTCAATGCATTTTCAAGGCTGCACTCACCATAAAGACAGGTAACTGCCAGTACCACCAAAATGGTATCGGTAGTGGCAAACACCCGCCAGGAAATTCCCTTTAAGATGCTTCGCGCATGTGACTCGGTGCGATAAGTGTTCCCCATTATACGGAAACTACGAAATGGGGGTTCAACAGGTTTTCCTTATTGTACCGAAGCGGTTGTTGGGTGTCTTGCTCTAGTACCGTTACCCCAACGGCACGACAAATGGCGTCACCTGCCGCGGTATCCCACTCCATTGTAGGTGCGTACCGCGGATAGATATGGGCATTCCCTTCGGCTACCAGGCAAAACTTCAAAGAACTGCCCTTTGAAACCATTTCCGTGGGGTGCTCGTTCTCTATGGCTGCGATAAAATTCTTGGTGGCATCGTTAAGGTGCGAACGGCTTCCCACAATCTTGATGGGAGTATCGAGAATGGACGCAGGCTGCAAGGCACTCGCACCTTGAATCAGTTGGGTGATATCGCTTTGTGGGGTGGCCGAAACGGCGAACGCCTTGCCCTTTTTTCCCGCAGTAAAATAAAGTTGCTGGGCTACGGGTACATAAATAACTCCCAACACCGGTACCTGGCCTTCCACAAGCGCGATGTTTACAGTAAACTCGCCGTTGCGCTTTACAAATTCCTTCGTGCCGTCTAACGGATCTACAATCCAGCATCGTTCCCAATGTTGACGCTCCTTGTAGTCAATTTCCCTGTTTTCCTCGCTGATGATAGGAATTTCGGTTCGTTCCAACAACTGCACAATTACCTCATTGGCACGCTTATCGGCTTCGGTAAGAGGCGAAGCATCCTCTTTATGCGTCACATCAAAATGGGTAGCGTATACTTCCATAATCTGCTGCCCCCCTGCCAGAGCGGCTTCCATAGCAATTCGCAATCGTTCGTCCATAACCAGACCGGGATTTTTTTGGTCGCGATAAAGATACAATAAGTGAGATGATGCGCAAATGACAAACACCCTTGCACAGCCTCCCGCGTGCCTCCTCCATTAGGAAGACCTTTTCACTTGAGAAAGAAAACACCGTCCCGTTAAAAAAAGGCTAAACCCGCCGTAATTGTTGGCAACTACCACACAGGAAGTTACCTTTGTGGGAAACCAAAAATGAAACGAACATATGAGCTATTTAAACCTAGACAAAGATAAAATAAACGCAACTGCGAAGGAACTTAACGTCCTTTTGGCAGATTACCATTTGTACTACCAGAAACTTAGAAATTTCCATTGGAACATCGTTGGAAAGAATTTTTTCGATCTGCACGAGAAATTCGAAGAAATGTACGATGATGCGAAGCTGAAAATAGATGAAATCGCCGAGCGAATCTTAACACTGCGTTTTCAGCCGGTTAGCAACTACAGTGATTACCTAAAGACGAGTAATTTGAGCGAATCGCCATCGCGTACCGAAGACGGCGAAATGGTGCGGATCTTGTTGGAAGATCACGGTAAAATACTAAAGCAAATGCGAATCATTATCGAAAAGGCTGATACCGCCAACGATGAAGGAACCATTGATATGGTGGGTGCCTATATTGCCGATCTGGAAAAAATAAGTTGGATGCTGGATGCTTGGACTATGAAAACCAGTGACGCGCATCCGGAAGCATAATAAATTTGAAATCCTTTACATGGTGGCCCCAGTTTTTCGACTGGGGCTTTTTTAATATTCCAACTTAACGCTAAAGCTAAAGCGGTTGCCGTCATCGCTATGAAAATAACTCGCAGCCCCGGTAATTGCCCGCGTCCATTGAAATGCGAATCCGCCACCATAACTATCGTGCCACACTGTAGACTCATCGCTGTCAGTCCACACCCTTCCAATATCATAACCAGCATACAATTGAAGGTTTAGCGGAAAGAAGAAAGTCCTCATTTTTCTAAAATTATATGCTAGGTCGGCCCCTCCTGCGAATGCCTGGGTCCCCGTAAACCGGTTGAACCGATAGCCTCTTAGGCCGTTTTGGGCGCCAAGACTGGGGCTTTGAAAAAAGGCCGGGCGATCGCCCAGCGTACCGTGGGCCAGTGCCTTTGTTTTTAGAATAAGGCGGTTGTTGCTCAAAAGAGCATTGTAAAATTCCAAATTCATAAGGGCAAATCCGGTGAAATCTTTCGTATCTACATTGTCAATAGCCCCCACGCTGGTATGAAAATCCATTCCCTTAGCGGGGAAGGGCGCTTTCGAGAAATTGGAATAGCCATACGTTACTTTTGGTACTAAAAAGTAGGAACGCTCCCCAAATGGAACCATCGCTAATGATTGCAATACGTTGCTACCGTTACGGACCGCCTCCACCGATTCTAGCGTAACCTTACCGTTAAAATAGCTTCCATATTCTGTATATTTCTCAAATCCAATGCTTCCTTCGTACCTGCTTAAGTTTACCCTATTGAAATCGAAACTCGTTTCATTCTCTGGGTTGATCGTTTCATTTCCGAAGCCAAAAAAATTCTCGGTATAATTTTTCGAAGTAAAGCGTGCATCCCATACGAGATTGAAATCGGCCAATACGGCTGCATATCCTTTTTTAAGACGAATATCCAATCCTTGCGTAATGGAGTGGTATTGAACCGATACCTCTGTAAGTCGGCTATACGGATTCGCTATAAAATCAATAGCTTCGCGGGTATACCCCGCGGTGAAAACACTACCAAGATCAGGATTGTATCCTGCTGCAAACGAAAAAGAGCCATTTGTTGAAGGTTCTTTTTGATAATTATACCGATTGGCTTCGTAAAAGTCGGTAAAACGAACCTGCGCCCCCCCTTTAGCAATAATGGTATTTTTGGCAGAGCGACGGTCATAGATCTTGATATTTTTTCCGTGCTGGATGTTATAGGTGTCTTCATCCTGGCCACCAATGATGCGAATGCGTATAGGTTTGTCTGGTTTGCCCGTTACGGTAAAGACGTCGGTATCGTCGAGTCCATAAAGCCAAATTTCCTTGGTTTCGCTTTTCAGAAAAGTTCGATCGAATAGGATATCTTCTTTTTCTCCATCTTTTATGCGGTATGCGATAATTTGTGTTTCGCCCTTCGGTTTGCGAATAATATCGAAGTGGTCATCCTTATCCGTTCCGGTAAGCATTTGGAAGTCGTCCAGCCATTTGGAATATTCCTCAACGATTTGCACAAGATTCTCCTTTCGGGCCAATAAGTGCTTTTTAATTGTTTGCAGCGTGCTGTCCTGTACTGCCTCGGGTAGCGCAGCGAAGGCCTGATTTACCGTAGTGGTATCGATGGCATTTTGTATCACCTTTGCCTGTTCCAGCCAAATTTCCCTTCCGTGGCGCTTTACCAAGGCCCTATCGAGACGACTCCCTGCTGCATTGAACCACCTTACGTTCTGTATGGTGGGGCCGTACACGCCAAATTGGTTTACGGTACCAAGTAGATCGCGTAATAGGTTTAAAAAAGCACCGTCAAAATTGGCAAATACCTGATCTCTATCACGAGGAATGGGTACAAACA
>CAZXDP010000011.1:0-61478 GCA_964639255.1 uncultured Flavobacteriaceae bacterium | reverse complement strand
CTCATTTCTATCGACAAGTTCCACGCCTTATTTTCTTCCGAAGCTGGCCATATTACCTTTTTGAGCGAAGAGAACAGGGACCGCAAATACTATAAGGACGCGCCCGTTTCGCCTTCCATGGCCATTGTGCTCAATCAATTGGTGAATTTCAACCTGCATCCTTCCATAAAGCATCTCTATTTTAAAGGAAAGGCGTACGAGCTTTTAAGTTTGTATTTTAACCGCCCCGCCGAGATGGACGTGGAGCAATGCCCCTTTCTGGCCGATGAGGAAAACGTGGCCAAGATAAAGCGTGCTAAGCAGATTATCATTACACGAATGGCCGAACCGCCTACGCTACAAGAACTGGCAGATGAGATCAGCCTGCCGCTTAACCGCTTGAAGGAAGGTTTTAAGCAGGTGTATGGCGATAGCGTGTTCAGTTTTTTGTTCGATTATAAAATGGAGGTGGCCCGGCAGTTACTGGCCACCGGCTCCCACAATGTGAACGAGGTAGGCTTAAAAGTTGGGTATAGTACCGCCAGCCATTTTATTTCGGCCTTCAAGAAAAGATTTGGCACCACGCCCAAGAAATACCTCATGAGCCTTTCGGCATAAGCATTTTCAATGGGAATATTGGCTTTTCGTGGGAACCCTTATTTTAACCTTCCTGTAAAAAGCGGTATTTTTGCCAGATAAATTGTTGCGCTATGAAAAAAGGAGTTCTCCTAGTAAATTTGGGAAGCCCAGACAGCACCTCTCCAAAGGATGTTAAGAAATATTTGGATGAATTTTTGATGGATCCCCGGGTCATCGATGTTCCCTTTTGGCTGCGCAGCTTTTTGGTGCGCGGTATCATATTAAATACGCGCCCTAAGAAATCGGCCGAGGCCTACGCGAAGATTTGGTGGGATGAGGGGTCGCCCTTAATCGTTATATCAGAGAGGCTTCAGAAAAAAATTCAAGATCAACTTTCCATTCCGGTTGCGTTGGCCATGCGCTATGGCAGCATGACCTTGCAGAAGGGATTGCAGCAATTGGTAGACCAACAAGTAGATGAGGTGCTGGTAATACCGTTGTATCCGCAGTTTGCCATGGCCACTACTGAAACGATTAACGTAAAGGTGGCCGAGTTACGGGAAGCACATTTTCCGCAACTTAAGGTTACTTCGCTGCCCGCCTTTTACAAGAAGCCTGAATATATAGAGGTGCTATCCAGAAGCATCGCAGAAAAATTGGACGGACTAGATTACGAGCATTTGCTCTTTAGCTACCACGGTGTCCCGGAACGGCATATTAGGAAGAGCGACGTTACCAACGGCCATTGCAAGATTAATGGACAGTGCTGCATTACGCCTTCACCAGCGCACCAATTTTGCTACCGCCACCAATGTTATGAAACTACACGGCTGGTTGCCGAGAAGCTACAGCTGAAGGAAAACACCTATTCCACCTCCTTCCAATCCCGTTTGGGTTTTGATCCATGGCTGCAACCTTATACAGATCGTACCATTGAACGTTTAGGCAAAACGGGTATTACCAAAATGGCTATCGTTACCCCCGCCTTTGTGAGCGACTGTCTTGAAACTCTAGAAGAGATTGCGATGGAAGGTGAGGAGATCTTCCATGAAAGCGGTGGTAGTGCGTTTACCACCATACCCTGCTTGAACGATCGTGACGATTTTGCCCAGCTCTTGGTAGACTGGATCGAGGAGTGGCGTATCGTCGATGTGGAAAAAGCCATTGCTTAATGCCCAAAAAAAATCGATCTTCCACGCTGGGTACCCGTCCCATCAACAAGTTGCTCATCCAGCAAGCGGTACCTGCATCGATAGGTATTTTGGTGATGTCGCTCAACATGATCGTCGATACCATTTTCGTAGGAAGATGGATCGGTCCATTGGCCATCTCGGCCATTACTGTGGTTATACCGGTTACCTTTTTTATTGGAGCCATTGGTCTCGCCGTAGGAATTGGCGGGAGCTCGGTGCTGTCGCGTGCCCTTGGTGCAGGTGATGATGCCAAGGCGGTAAAGGTCTTCGGGAACCAAATTACCCTCACTTTTTTGGCATCAGGACTATTGGCTTTGATAGGGCTGCTGTTTCAGGACTATCTCATCGAATTTTTTGGTGCTGATGAATCTTTTAAAGATTTAGCTCTTTTATATTATCGTATTGTACTGTACGGAATTGTTATGCTCGCCATGTGTATGATGGGTAACAATGTAATTCGTGCAGAGGGAAAGCCGAAATTCGCTATGTACGCCATGATGCTTCCTGCTGTTGGGAATATCTTCATGGACTACCTCCTCATAAACATATTCGATTTCGGAATGCACGGGGCCGCTTGGGCCACTTTCATAAGTTACGCCGTATGTTTCCTATTCATTATCTGGTTCTTTATCGCGAAAAGCGAATTGCGCGTTACGGCACGGTGCCTGCGCCTGCAACGCGATATTGTTTCAGAAATTAGCAGCTTGAGCTCGGTCACCTTGGCAAGGCAGGGAGTGATAAGCGTCTTTACCATCTTGATAAATAACGTACTCATTAGTACGGGCGATGCCCTGGATGTGGCGAGTTATGGAATTATAAGTCGTATGCTCATGTTCGCCCTTTTTCCGGTAATTGGGGTAAACCAAGGATTTCTGCCCATTGCGGGCTACAATTACGGAGCCGAGAAATTTCAACGCGTACGGGAAAGCATCAATACCTCGATACTGTATTCGGGAGGTTTGGCAGTAGTGATCTTTATAGCCATCATGCTGTTTCCTACTGAAATTGTCTCCATTTTTGTGAGTAGCCGTGAGGGCCTGGATGCTGAAACTGTGGCCAATAATAAGGAGATATTGGAGCGTACTCCTTCTGCCCTAAGGTGGGTCTTTGCGGCTACTCCGGTTATTGCCATCCAGCTTATTGGTTCGTCTTACTTTCAGGCCATTGGCAAAGCGGTGCCCGCGCTTTTGTTAAGTCTTACGAAACAGGGCTTCTTTCTTATTCCACTTATTTTAATACTGCCTAAGTTTTATGGCGTGTGGGGCGTATGGATATCCTTTCCTATTGCCGATGTGCTATCCACCATTGTCACCGGCTATTATTTAAATAAGGAGGTAAAAAATACCTTGGTAGCGCAATAGGAAAATTCATTATCTTTAGGAACATCCAACTGTTTCTATAATGAAAAAAACGCTACTCATTCTTCTTCTATTTCAACTACCTCTGTGCGTCCTTTCGCAAAATCAAGGTATGTTAGATGCTACTTGGTATGCGAGGCATATTGTAATGGATAATGAAGTTCATTACAGTCCCTTTGACGAAAATTTCAATTTTCAATTTTCTGGAAGTGCAGGGGCCTATATGGCTAATGCCAATGGTGTGCTAAACACTTTGGAAGCTCAACTTGTTTTCAATGCACCTCAGGAAACCATCGAATTTACCGATGTCTCCACCACCCTCTTAACCTGTGATATTGATAATTGCGAGTTTGAAGACCTGTATTTCCACCAATTTTTTACCGAGCCTGCTGCCTATTTGAAAACTTTTGATTACGATTACTACCAAAACAGCGATGGGACCAAGAGTTTACGACTTATAGATGCCAATGGAAATAGTGTATTTTTTAGGGACTACCCCATACCTGCCCCAGACCCGGAGTTGTTCCAAACATGGTACTTGTATTCTGAATTTGCAGACCTAGGGGATACCCAATATTTCTACGGGCCAGATGTGCCCCAAATTACCATCAATGAAGACCTGTCCTTTATCGCGATAGATAACTGCTGGGAGATTTCTGGAGATTTTGAGTACATCGAAGATTCCTCATACGATTTCGCCCTTCTCACTAAAAATTATCAGGAAGACTGTGTGCTTGGAGGGAGCAATGGCTATTTACTTAAAACGGTATTGATTGAGAATTATCCCGTGGGCGGGTTTCTAATATCTGGGGCTACATCGGAACTCGAACTGCACGCTGCCGCGTATTTTGGATTGGGATTTAAAAACGAAATTACGCTCGCTACTCCCGAGAACAATATAGATGCCATACGCCTTTCGCCCAATCCCGCAACCAATGTCGTCGCCATTCACGGACTCGAAGGCAACAAGTATCACATCGCTCTATACAATATTTCGGGTTCGCTGGTTCGGGAACTGCATGGGGAAGGCGATGCCCCAATAGACCTGTCGTATATTAAGGAAGGGTTGTATTTTGCCGAAATTACTTCCGAAGGTCGCACCACCGTTAAAAAGCTTATAAAGAGATGATAGATTTTTTATAAAAGATTCTAATTCAACAATATAGTGCCGAAAGGGATTCCTTAGGTGTCCAATTATTATACTTATGAAAAAACTTACTCTCATTTTCGCGGTATGGTGCACTTTTACAACTATAGAAGCCCAAGAATCTGCCATCGTTTCCGAAGAATGGTATCTAAAATATCTAGTTATCGAAAACCAGACGGACTATTTACCTAATGGAGAAGATATAAACCTCTTTTTTTCTAACATCCCGCCTATATATAACCTTAACGCTAACGGTGTTCAAAATACCCTAACCGGCGAAGCTGCATTTTCGGGAAATCAAATTACTTTCAGTTCATTCGGCGTAACCTTAGTCCAGTGCACCCAGCCCAATTGTTATTTCGAGAACCTATATTTCTACAATTTTATCACGAACCCGTTTTTTGATACAAAAGACTTTACCTACATCTATAACGATTTTAGCACCTACAAGACATTAAAATTGATCGATGCCAATGGAAATCAGGCCGTGTACGGTAATTATCCAGAAGAAATTGATGAGCGTCTTTTCCGCAAGTGGTATCTGTTCGCCATTGACGTTGACTTGGGGAATCCAGTATTTTTTACTGGGCCAGATGTGCCGCAGATGGAGCTATTTCAGGACTTTTCGTTTACCGCAACCGACAATTGCTGGTTGTACAATGGCAACTTGCAATATATTGATATCAATTCCGAATATTATTTTAATTTACTGAACGTGGATTATGAAAAGGAGTGTGTTTTGGGAGGCAGTACCGGAAATAGTTTAGAGGATCTCTATAGCTTTCCAAAAATTATGGGCGGCCAAATCTCAGAAACTTATAACGGTGGTTTAGAATTTAGTATAGAAACTTTTGCAGGCCTTATTCATCATTTTAAAGATAGTCCCACCTTGAATGTGGACGAGAATTCCTTGGACGAGATAGTCATCGTGCCTAACCCTGCCGATCAATATATAAATATCGAGAACGGTAAAACCGCCATTCAATCAATTACATTGCACAGCGTGCAAGGTGAAGAAATTTTATCAATCAAAAATCCGACTACCTATAGCATAAATGTAGCCAACTTAGCTGCTGGGCTCTATTTCATTAGAATAGTCGCCTCCAATAAAGATTTTTCAACGAAAAAGTTCGTTAAGCAATAGATTCAAAAGTTTGTACTAGCAGAACAATTACTGTTGATGAATTGATTATATTTAAAATCTTATTAAATTTTTCAATTCAAATTAGCTTATATGAAGATTTCTTTATGCTCCGTAGCGTTTTACATTTCCTGTTTCGCGTTGTTCTTTTCGGTAGAAACACATTCTCAAACCTATGATGAATCCCTTTACGATGCCTTGGAATATAGGCTGGTGGGACCGTTTCGTGGCGGTCGAAGTGCAGCCGTAACCGGTGTGCCCGGAAATCCCAACTTGTTCTATTTTGGTGCCACTGGAGGTGGCATTTGGAGAACCAAAGATGGCGGCCGCAGTTGGGAAAATATTTCCGATGGGTATTTCGGCGGAAGCATAGGTGCCATCGAAGTAGCCGAAAGCGATGCCAATGTGATCTACGTGGGTGGCGGCGAAAAAACGGTACGGGGAAATGTTTCTTCCGGCTACGGGATGTGGAAGACCGAAGATGCCGGTAAAACCTGGCAGCCCGCCGGATTGGAAAAAAGTAGGCATATCCCTAGAATCGCGGTGCATCCCAAAGACTACAATACCGTTTACGCAGCCGTATTGGGCAACATCTATAAACCCACACAGGAGCGCGGAGTCTATAAAAGTACCGATGGTGGTAAAACTTGGGAAAAAAAATTATTTGCCAACGAGAATGCGGGCGCCGTCGATTTGATCATGGACCCCAACAATCCGCGTATTCTTTATGCTTCAACCTGGAACGTTCGCCGCACGCCCTACAGCCTTAGCAGTGGCGGTGACGGCTCTGCCCTATGGAAAAGTACTGATAGCGGCGAAACTTGGAAAGAAATTTCCAAGAACAAAGGCTTTCCAACCGACACCTTGGGAATTATCGGCGTAACCGTTTCTCCCGTAAACAGCGAGCGAGTATGGGCCATCGTGGAAAATAAAGAAAAGGGAGGCGTCTATAGAAGTGAGGACGGTGGGGAAACTTGGAAACAAATTAACGACGACCGAAACCTACGGCAACGAGCTTGGTACTATACCCGAATCTATGCCGATTCTAAAGACGAGGATGTGGTTTACGTGCTTAACGTTCGCTACCATAAAAGCACCGATGGCGGAAAAACTTACGAAACGTACAATGCCCCCCACGGAGACCACCACGATTTGTGGATTGCCCCAGAAAATCCAGATCGTATGATAATTGGTGATGACGGTGGGGCACAGGTTACTTATGACGGGGGCGAAACCTGGAGCACCTACCACAACCAACCCACCTCGCAGTTTTATAGGGTCACCACAGATAACGCCTTTCCCTATCGTATTTATGCCGCACAGCAGGACAACAGCACGGTTCGCATTGCCCACCGCACCGAAGGTTGGAGTATAGGCGAGGAAGATTGGGAATCTACCGCTGGAGGCGAAAGCGCCCATATTGCCGTAGATCCTGAAAATCCGGAGATTGTTTATGGAGGGAGTTACGATGGCTTTTTAACCCGCTATAACCACGACAAGAACACTGTGCGCAGTATTTCAGTCTGGCCAGACAACCCAATGGGTCACGGTGCCGAAGGTGCCAAATACCGTTTTCAGTGGAATTTCCCTATATTTTTCTCACCGCATAATCCCAACAAATTATATACGGCCTCTAATCACCTTCATGTAACAACCAATGAAGGCGAAAGCTGGGAAACCATTAGTCCAGATTTAACCCGCGATGTGCCCGAAATGCAGAAATCTTCAGGAGGGCCCATTACCCAAGATAACACTTCGGTAGAATATTACAATACCATTTTTGCCGCGGCAGAGAGCCCCATCACGCCCGGACTGCTATGGGTGGGAAGCGATGACGGCTTAGTGCACCTTTCCCGCGATGGCGGAAAGAATTGGGAAAACATAACCCCGAAGGGAATGCCAGAATGGATGATGATCAATAGCGTAGAACCATCGGTTTTTGATCCCGGAACGGCCTATATTGCAGGCACGCGCTACAAGTTGGGAGATTTCGCGCCTTATCTGTACAAGACGACCGACTATGGCAAGAGTTGGAAAAAAATAACGAGTGGTATTTCAGAAGAACACTTTACCCGGGTACTGCGTGAAGATCCAAAGAAAAAGGGGTTGCTATACGCGGGTACCGAAACCGGAATGTATATTTCCTTTAATGACGGGGCATCGTGGCAACCGTTTCAACTTAATTTGCCCATCGTCCCAATAACGGATTTAGCTTTAAAGGACAATAATCTCATCGTCGCCACCCAGGGAAGGAGTCTTTGGATAATCGACGATCTTACGGTGCTGCACCAACTGGCATCTGCCGATAAGGACAAAAATTTTCTTTTCAGTCCCAAGGATACGTACCGCATGGGGGGCAGTTCCCGCAAGGGCTCCTTAACGGCCGGCACCAATCACCCCAGCGGTGTGATGACCTATTTTTATTTGAAGAACAAGCCCGAGGAAGAGGTCTCCCTAAGCTATCTAACGATGCAAAACGATACCCTGCAAACGTTTTCCACGAAAGCAACGAAAGACAAAAAGCTTGAGGTGAAGGAAGGCGCCAATTACCATACTTGGGATATGCGCGGCGATGGTGCCGAACGTCTGGACGGTATGATATTATGGTGGGCCAGCACCGAGGCGCCACAGGCGGTCCCCGGTCAGTATAAGGTAGTGCTGCAGGTGGGCGAGGAAATCCATTCAAAAACCTTTACCATAGTGCCCGATAAAAATGCCGAGACCGATGTGGCTGGAATGCAACGGCAATTCGATTTCATAACCGATGTTAACCAAACCGTAGACAAGGCCCATAAGAGCATTAAGAAAATACGGGATATCAACGCCCAGTTAAAGGCCTTCCAGGCGCAATACAAGGATAATGAAGAGGTGGCTGGTCTTGTGGAGAAGGCTAAAGAGCTTTCCGAAGAATTTTCGAATATTGAGAAAGCGCTTTATCAAACCCAGAACCGTAGCGGACAAGATCCTTTAAATTTCCCCATTCGTCTTACCAACAAGCTGGCGCATCTCAATAGCTTGGTAAGTATGGACGACTTTCCTCCCACGCAACAGGATATTGAAGTTAAAAATGAACTAACGGGCGAAATACAGAAAGAATTGCAGAAGTTTGATGCTTTGGTTTCTTCGGAAATAGGCGAATTCAACAGGCAATTTAACCAAAAGAACCTGAATTACCTATTTTTAGAATCGACCGAATAGCATTCTAAACCTTTTTAAATCACAAGCACCTGTCCGTTTTTTTTTGAATCGGACAGGTTTTTTTTTGCGTATTTTTGAAACCATGGAATACAACTACATAAAGGCGCTCCATCTTATTTTTGTAATTACTTGGTTCGCGGGTCTTTTTTACATTGTTAGGTTGTTCGTTTACCAAATAGAGGCGTTCCATAAGCCTTCTCCAGAAAAGGAGATATTAGGAGTACAATTCAAATTGATGGCGCGCAGGCTTTGGTATATTATTACGTGGCCCTCGGCGGTACTGGCCATTGGTTTTGCCCTTTGGCTCATCTATTTGCGGCCTTTTTACCTTAGCGACGCCTGGATGCAGGTAAAATTGGGGTTCGTGGTACTCTTGATAGTATACCACCTCAAGTGCCACCAACTATTCAAGCAGTTGCAGCGCGATGAGGTGAAACATTCCTCTAATTTTATGCGGCTCTTTAACGAAGGGGCCACGATCATTTTGTTCGCTGTCGTATTCTTGGTAATGCTACGGCATGCCGTTAACTGGATTTATGGCGTGGTTGGCATAATACTCTTCTCAGTACTTTTACTATTGGGATATAAATTTTATAAGCGTCTTCGCGAAAAGTAATTCCAAATGCGTTGAGAAGCGGTTCTTGGCGCAATAATTGTTATCTTTCGTTTAAAATTTGGCTCCGTGGCTTTCTATCAACGATCCCTTAGAAATCGTATTTTCTTTTCCATGATTTTGCTTATCCTGTTGGCCTCTATTCTAATCGGGGTGGTCACCATTTACCAATACAGGGAGGAAGCCGAAGATTACCACAGGGAGCGCTTGGAGCGCAAGGAGAACCAAATTGTAAAGAACATAGGTTTTGTAATCAATAACACTACGTACCCGGTAGAAACCGATAAACTGCCGCTTATTTTCAAGGAGAAAATATATGAGATAAAGGCTGTACACGAACTAGATCTTTTCCTGTACGATTTAAATGGAAATCTGCTCAAATCTTCCAAGGCGTCCTTTCTAAGCGATTCCATCGTAAAAAAATTGCCAGATTATGTATTGGAGCGGCTCGAAAATTCACCAGACAAGCATTTTGTGGAGCAATTTGAAGAGGACGGGCAAGAGTACCAATCGTCCTATTCATATATAACCGATCAATACTTTAAGCCCTTGGCCATTCTAAACCTTCCGTACATCGAGGACGATGGTTTTATACAGAAAGAGTTAAAGGAAAATTTATCCCGTTTGGGCATGGCCTACTTCGTCATGTTGCTTATCGCCATAGCGTTGGCTTACTTCCTTTCAAAATACATTACCCGTTCACTCAATACCGTAAGTGAGAAAATTACTGAAACCAGGCTCAATAAGCGCAATAAGAGAATTTTGATCGATTCCACCACCGAGGAAATCGGCAATTTGGTAAACGCCTACAATAGTATGATCGATGAGCTCGAGAATAGTGCGGCCCAGCTGGCGGCTAGCGAGCGCGAGGCTGCTTGGCGCGAAATGGCGAAGCAGGTGGCCCATGAAATTAAAAATCCGCTCACTCCTATGCGGCTTACGGTCCAGAGCTTTCAACGCAAGTTCGACCCCAGCGATCCCGATATTGAACGAAAGCTCGACGAGTACAGCAATACCCTTATCCAGCAAATCGATACGATGAGCAGCATTGCCTCTGCCTTTTCAACTTATGCTAAAATGCCCGCCCAGCAGGACGAGACCTTGAATGTGGTGAAAATTACAAAATTGGCGCTCGATATTTTCAATGAAGATTATATCAAATTCTCTTCGGAAGAAGATATCATCATCGCCAAGTTCGATCGTACGCAGCTTATACGGGTCATTACAAATATTATTAAAAACAGCGTGCACGCCATAGAACAGAAAGCTCCAGAAACGCCGGTTATTCTCGTGCGGGTGCTCAAGGAAGACCAAAATGTATGTATTGTTGTGTCCGATAACGGTGTGGGCGTTTCTGAAGAGAACAAGGAAAAGGTGTTCGAGCCCAAGTTCACGACTAAATCGAGCGGGATGGGACTGGGGCTGGCAATGGTCAAGAAAATCGTGGAAACCTACGGAGGCACCATTGGCCTAGAATCTACCGTGGGCGAGGGCGCTACATTTAAGGTGAGTTTTCCTCGCATAATTTAGGCATTTTTGTAACTTGTGTTTCACGAGAAAAAGCTACATATCTAACAAAAATTCACATTATGACATTCAAAAATTTGCTTTTTGAAAAAGAGGATGGTTTGGCCATCATTACCATAAACAGACCCGAAAAGTTAAACGCCCTTAACCAGGCCACCATCAACGAACTGCATAAAGCGTTAAAGAAGGCCGATGAAGACAAAAAAATAAAGGTAATTATATTGACCGGGAGCGGCACCAAGGCATTTGTGGCGGGAGCCGATATAAGCGAGTTTGCCGATTTCTCCGTCTCGCAAGGGGAGCAGTTGGCAGCGGAAGGGCAAGCCAAGCTGTTCGACTTTCTGGCCCATTTGTCTACGCCGTCTATTGCCGCGATCAACGGCTTTGCGCTGGGCGGTGGCCTAGAGCTTGCTATGGCGGCACATTTTCGCACGGCTAGCGATACTGCCAAAATGGGTCTTCCTGAGGTTTCGCTTGGAGTTATACCAGGGTATGGCGGCACCCAGCGGCTACCGCAACTTGTTGGGAAAGGCCGCGCTATGGAAATGATTATGACCGCAGGAATGATAGACGCCGCACAGGCGTTACAATATGGTTTGGTGAACCATGTCACCAAACAGGAGGAATTGCTCGATTTCACAAAATCTTTGGCGAAGAAAATCATGAATAATTCACCCGTAGCCATTGCCGCTGCCATCGCTTCGGTAAATGCCGGCTTTGAAGAAGATGAAAATGGCTTTGAGACCGAGATCACCGAATTTGGCAAATGTTTCGGTACGGCCGATTTCAAGGAGGGTACACAGGCGTTTTTGGAAAAACGAAAAGCTAAATTTCCAGGGAAATAAATAGGAATAATTCCAAATAAAATAGGAAATAATCCAAATTGTATCTATTTTTGGAGTAAATCTTTACTTCAAAATGTCGAATCAGCCCGAACATAAAAAAGGCCGTGGCGCGCAAAAACAGGTGCCCAACCGCTTTTTTGAGCTCAGCCACGAGCTTCGGGACGATTATTTAAATTACTGCGAGGCCGAAGGAGAGCTGGCAGATCCAAACAACACCAGGTACCTCGAGGTGTTTCCCAAAACCTTCGTGAACAAAGTGGACAGCCCCGATGTGGGTATGGGCTATTCAGCCAATCCATACCAGGGTTGCGAGCACGGTTGCGTATATTGTTATGCCCGTAACAGCCACGAATATTGGGGGTATGGGGCAGGCTTGGATTTTGAGCGGAACATTCTTTACAAGACGAATGCACCCCAACTGCTAGAACAGCACATCACCAAGAAATCCTGGAAAGGAGAACCCATAATATTATCAGGGAATACAGATTGCTACCAACCTTTAGAGCGAAAACTCCAAATTACCCGTAAATGCCTTGAAGTACTGCTGAAGTGGAAGCATCCCACCGGCATTATCACCAAGAACAGTCTTATATTGCGGGATGTCGATATTTTAAAGGAATTGGCCAAAATAGACTGTATTTCAGTAAATATCTCCATTACTTCCCTTTCCGAAGAAACGAGAAGGCTACTGGAACCACGAACCGCCAGTATCAAACAACGGTTAAAGGTAGTGGAGGTTCTTAGCCAGCACGATATTCCCGTTCGGGTAATGATGGCGCCTATTATTCCATCATTGAACAACCATGAGATACTTCCCTTGGTGAAGAAGGTAGCTGAACTGGGTGCTAAGGATGTTGGGTATACCGTGGTACGTCTTAACGGACAAATAGCCGAAATTTTTTCTGACTGGATACACAAGGCGCTGCCCGATCGTGCGGAACGAATTTTGAACCAGATCGCCCATTGCCACGGAGGAAAACTAAACGATAGCCGTTTTGGTACTCGAATGAAGGGCGAAGGGGCTTTTGCAACGCAGATAAGGGAAACCATGGCACTGGCCAAGCGAAGATATCTGCCTCGCGGGGGTGCGATCGCTTTGGAGCCTTCACATTATCTTCAGCGAAAAAATCCTCAGACTCGGCTTTTCTAAAAAAAGCGTAGTGCAAAGAACATCAGGCTTTTAAATGGTGCGATTTTTGATTATATTGAAAGAAAATCGAGGAATATCCTTCCTTTAAAATTTGCTGCTATGAAAATACTATTGAATTTACTCGTACTCGTATTTTTCGCTGCCCCGCTACTTTATGGGCAAGAGCGAGACCTGCTTGTTCAAGGCAAGGTTATATCGGTACCCGACAATCAGCCCATTGCCAATGCTGTGGTTACTATTAAAAATACCTTTATTGAAACCGAAACTGGCAAGAACGGTGTATTTACGTTGGCCGTTGCCCCTGGCGACGAATTGGTTGTCAACGCCTTTTTAATGTATCCCAAAACAGTTACGGTAGCTCCTGATGAACCTTCTATGGAGATTCAAATGCAGTACAATGCAGAAGTACTGGAGGCCATAACCGTTCGCGAAAGGGAAGGAAAGGAAGAATATGTAGAAAAAGATTTTGTAAAGAGAAGTAAGAAGGAGGTAGGCTATTCGTACGAAGATGTGCAAACGCGATTTATTAGCGGTATTGATGTAGATTTATATACCGTAGCGAGAAAAATACCAATGCTCGATGTACTTGGCAGTCCGCAAGAAGGACAGGTCGTTTACAATTCAAGAATGAGGGGAGCTTTGGGCGGAAGTAAGGTGCCAATTCAAGTGGTGGTAGATGGAATTCCGGTCGATCAAAACGCGCTAGGGTTTATTGATCCACAACAGATTACCAATATTACTGTATACCGTAGTCTAGCAGCGACCGTAAAATACGGTACGTTTGGAGCTGGAGGGGTTATGAGCATTACGACATCAAATTCAAACGATACGTCAAATAGCCAGAAAAAAGCAGGTTCAGTTTTAGTAAAGGGGAATAATTATAATGAGGGTGTTTTACCTATTTCAGACAATACCACTATTGCCACGGCCCGGTTTATCGATGAAATCAGGAACTATCCGACGCTGCCTGAGGCGCAGAGGGTCTATAACGAACAGCGCAACCTGCCCGAAACGCGGAACTTAGCGTATTATCTCGATATGGCCAACTATTTTTCCAAGTGGGGTCCCGTGCACGGGTATACGGTCTTGGCAGATTTGTTCCGGCAAGCGAATGACAATCCCCGAATTCTACGGGCTATCGCGTTCGAACTGGAAGAAAAAAACCATTTGATACAAGCTACTTTTGTCATGGAAAGACTTTTGGATGCACACCCAGACAACATTCAAGCCTATCGTGATGTGGCACGGCTTTACGCAGCGACGGGAAGGTACAATCTCGCCACGGCGCTTTATAAACAAATGATTTATAATACGGTACCCAATGTAGATTTTGAGCCTATTCATCCAATTATTTTCAACGAGTTCAGGCACCTAATCGCTAATCATAAAAGCAAGATTGACTTCAGGGGAATTCCCAATGAGTTTCTTTCGGTCAATTTCAAGAAAGATGTACGTATCGTTTTAGAGTATACCAACCCTCTGGCAGAATTTGAGGTGCAGTTTGTAAGTCCCAATAAAAAATATTTTACGTGGCGTCATGCTGCCTTTAACAATGAGGATTTAATAGAAGACGAAATTTCCAGAGGCTATGCGATCAAGGAATTTACCATCGAAGATGAGGACTTCGGAAACTGGCTCGTAAACGTAAAAAGTATTGATGGTGATACCGGTGCCATACCCACCTTATTGAAATACACCATTTACCAAGATTATGGGTTGCCAACGGAAACAAAAAAGATAAAGGTAATCAACCTTGCCAATCAATCGGAAAAAGGTACGCTCGACACCTTTATTTATTAGCATCCCTTGGGCGGATTTCGTTTTTCTGAAATAGCAGAAGTACTGAAAGAATTACTTCACGTGCAAGCGGTTGGTCAATAGTTTCAAATCTTTTAGAATTGAGACGCAACTGTTTATTGTATCGGGGTGAAGAAAAAAGGAGTATGCAATTACCTTTCTCCGTCCCATTCGGCATAAAACTGCTCCAGAAATTGTTCCATAAACTCGTGGCGTTGTTGGGCTAGTTTCTTTCCTGTTTCGGTATGCATCCGGTCTTTCAGCAAAAGCAATTTCTCGTAAAAATGGTTGATGGTTGGGGCGGTCGATGCTTTGTACTCTGCCGGGGTCATCCCCATTTTGGGGGCAATCTCGGGGTTGTAGAGTGCACGGTTTTTGTAACCTCCGTAATTAAAGGTTCTTGCAATGCCTATGGCACCCAAAGCGTCGAGCCTATCGGCATCCTGCACAATTTCCAGTTCTTTGGAATGAAAAGTTACGGGCGCATTACCTCCTTTAAACGAAACGTTTTTGACGATGGCCACTACGTGATCGCGCAGGGCGGCATCTACTCCAAGGCCGTCTAGAAATTGCGCTGCCTTTCTAGGCCCTATACTTTCATCTCCTGAATGGAATTTACTGTCGGCAATGTCGTGCAGTAGCGCCCCAAGCAACACTACGGGCGCATTGGCTTTTTCATACCGTAAAAGATATTGGGCATTTCTGTAAACCCGTTCAATATGGAACCAATCGTGGCCGCCTTCCGCTTGAGCCAATTCTTTCTTCACGTATTGAATGGTCGCATCGATGAGAGGTTGCACGTTTTGTTCGGTCATTGTTCCACAGCGTTTGCAATCGTTTTCTCTGTTAGGTCGATGAGGTCTTCTGGGTCATATTCGGAAACCTTAATGGAAGGGTGCACGACTATTTTCAATGAAACCCCCAATGGTATGGGGAACATTCCGTATTGCTGAAGTTTCCAAGAATGACTAATGCTCACCGGGAGCACGTACGCATCGGGCGCTTTTTTGAAAAGGGTGAGCAAACCTGTTCTTCGAAAGGGTTTCGGTACTCCATTTCGGCTACGGGTACCTTCTGGGAAAATAACTACGCTACGATTATGTTCGCTTACATAGCGAGCAATTTTGATAATCTCGCCGGCAGCCTGCCGTGGATTCTTTCGGTCTATCAAAACACTGCCCCCGTGCTTCAGGTTATAAGAAATGGAAGGAATTCCCTTGCCCAACTCAATTTTTGAAATGAATTTGGGGTGGTACTTGCGCATAAACCATATAATGGGCGGTATGTCCCACATGCTCTGGTGATTGGCCACAATAATGATGGGAACATTGTTGGGAATACTGCTGTGCATCGAAACATTGAACCTAGTGCCCAAGATATTTAGGCACCGCAAAATAATCCAGTTAAAAGAGTCTACGCTCTTTTTATGGGCGTGATACCCAAAAAGGTTGAGACAGATCCATTGAATGGGGTGAAAAACCAATAGGTTTATCCCGAATAGAAGATAGAATACTACCGAAAATGGATAACTGGCAAGTTTGGCTAGTTGTTTCATACCATAAGAATATGCGCTTCAAAAATAAAAAACCGTTTCCAATAAACTTCAGAAACGGTTTGCATTTGCGCATTTCCCCAAAGGGATACTTTGTTAACAATACTCGTTATAAGCACCCTTTAAATTTTCGGCAATCATATCGGCTGGACGGCCCTCAATATGATGGCGCTCCAACATATGCACTAACTCTCCATCCTTGAAAAGCGCCATGGAAGGCGAGCTGGGCGGAAAGGGCACCATTTGTGATCTGGCGGCATCTACCGCTTCGCGGTCTACCCCGGCAAATACGGTAACCAAATGGTCTGGTTTCTTATCGTTTTGCAACGACATACGGGCACCCGGGCGCGCATTGGCTGCAGCACAACCACATACCGAGTTTACTACTACCAAGGTAGTGCCCTCCCGGTCTAAGGCATTCGCTACTTCTTCGGCAGTGAAAAGTTCAGAAAACCCAACTTGGGTTAAATCTTCGCGCATCGGTTTTATTAATTCTGGTGGATACATAGCTTTCTTTTTTATGTTCTTTTCCGTACAGGCAAAGATACATAATTTACAGGCCAATGGTCGCCCTCTCGGCAGAATATGCGATGCCGCCATATTCCGTAGCTGCAACCGTACTACTTTATTGGCAATGCGTATCTTTGCGCTTTCAAAAAAATACGGTTAAATAACAGGTATGATTCGTTGGTTAGGTGCCTTTATAGGTTTTATGTTCTATCGTTTTCCCGGTGCCATTGTAGGCTTTTTGTTGGGCAGTTTGTTGGACAATATGTTTGGGAAACGTTCCGCTGGGGGATTTCAGCAGGTATTCCAACAGCAGCGAAGCGACAGGGTAACCCCGGCCGATTTTGAGCTTAATCTGCTCTCGCTGGCTTCGTTGGTAATCAAGGCCGATGGTACGGTGAGCCAACAGGAACTGGACTATGTGAGGCAGTATTTTGTACAGGCCTACGGGAGAGATAGGGCCAATGCCACTTTCCGAATGTTCAACGAGGTCATTAAGAAACGGGAAATCTCTGCGCGTCACATTTGCACCATGTTCCGACAGCGCATGCGGTACGAATCAAGGTTACAGGTGCTGCATTTTCTGTTTAGTATAGCCAATGCCGATGGGGCCGTAAGCCAAGCTGAGGTATCGAAGATCCACGAGATCGCCGGGTTTCTCGATGTGAACCGTCGCGATTTTGAGAGCATTAAGGCAATGTTCTTCAAAAATCCCGATAGCGCCTATAAGATTTTGGAAATAGATCGAGATGCAACGGTCCCGCAAATTAAATCGGCCTATCGCACCATGGTCAAGAAATACCATCCCGATAAATTGCAACATATGGACGAGGCCTATCGCAGGGGGGCAGAGGAAAAATTCAGGAAAGTGCAGGAAGCCTATGAGCAGCTTCAAAAAGACCGGGGGTTTTAAGAAATAAGCTGCTCGAGAAGGTCACCTACATAATATGCTACTACGGCAGCGATGGCTCCCAGAAAAAGGGTTTCAGCGATACTTTTTAGCATTTTGGTTTGGGTAACCTTTGCCTTTAGAACACCAATACACAAAAATCCCATTCCCGTTAGAATGGATGTCCAGAGAAAGAGATCGAGTTGCAGCTTTGAAATAGAGTCCCAAACATAGAGCAGGAGCGGTAGTAGACCGACCAAAACAAACGAAATATAGGTGCTAAGCCCTATCCAAATGGGAGATCGCTCTTCTTCCACCATATTCAATTCTTCTTTCATCATGACCGATACCCAACGATCGCGATCGGCGGTAAGAGTATCAACTACTTTTTGCAGCAGTTCGCCTTCAAAACCTTTGGCAGCATAAATTTTCTCGATTTCCTCACGTTCTTTTTCGGGAAGATTATCGACTTCCCAATATTCAATCTTCTTATGCTTTTGGTAGGTTTCATTTTGGGTTTTCGCAGCTAAATAGGCCCCGATGGACATCGCCAATCCGTCTGCCAGCAAATTCGCAAAACCAAGAATGATAATGATAGCGCTATCAAGGCCTGCTCCTACGGCACCTGCTACTACAGCGAAAGTGGTAATACTTCCATCGATGCCGCCATAAACAAATTCACCCAAGTAATTTTCAAATCGCTTCGTAAATGAAAGAGATTTGTGAAAGGTTGGTTCGTCGTGTTCCATTTCGTAAAAATACATAGAAATCCACAATAATTTAGTCAAGGCTAAAAAAATATAATGGTTTATATAAAAAATAATTTTACTTTTGCCTTATGAATTCTTTAGCAGAAGAAAATTATCTAAAGGCCATCTACCATTTGCAGCGAGAGTTGGGTGGTGGTGTTAGCACGAATGCTATTGCCGATAGAATGGAGACCAAGGCATCTTCGGTAACCGATATGTTGAAAAAGCTCGCTGCCAAGGAATTAGTGAACTATATAAAATACCAAGGGGTTACCCTTACCGAATTGGGACAACGCACGGCGCTAAGCATCATCCGGAAGCATCGACTGTGGGAAGTTTTTCTTGTCGAGAAATTAAATTTCCATTGGGATGAAGTCCACGACATCGCCGAACAACTAGAGCATATAAAGTCTGATGAACTCGTGAAAAGGCTCGATGCCTTTTTAGGAAGACCCGATTTCGACCCGCACGGCGACCCTATTCCAGATAGTCAGGGAAATATCAAGAAAACAGAGAAAAAGTTGTTATCTGAAATGGAAAAGAACCAACGAGGGGTTTGTGTTGGAGTAAAGGAGTCGAGCGGTGAATTTCTTCAGTATTTAGACAAAAAGAAAATTACCATAGGAACCAAAATTGAAGTAAAGGGCAAAGAGTTTTTCGATGGCTCTATGGTGATTCAGGTTGGAAAAGATCAATTTTTTATTTCGAACAAAATAGCAGAAAACTTATATGTTCAAACAAATTAGGACGAAAAATACGGGGATCCTTAGCCTTTTCTTACTACTGGGATTGGCCCATGCCAAAGCTCAGGAAGTGGAAGGTCAAAAGGAAATGGTAACCGACCGGCCAGATGCCACGGAGGCCCCCTCGGTAGTTCCGCAAGGGTATTTGCAGGTAGAAACCGGGGCGTTTTATACCAGTTTTGAAGAAAACAATTTTAAAACTGAAGTCTGGGGCTATAATACTACCTTGCTTCGGTTTGGTATATTGGAGCGGTTGGAATTGCGCCTCGGTTGGAATTTTGAGGAAACACGGTTTAGCTTCAATGGTACGGAAGATCCCAATGTGCTCAGTGGGTTTTCACCGCTTTTGGCGGGAGCCAAGGTGGCTATTACCCAAGAAGATGGCTGGTTGCCCGAAATAGGCCTCATAGGACACTTATTTTTACCATTTACCGCCTCAAACGATTATCGTCCCCAAACTACCGGTACCGACTTCCGATTTTCCTTGGCGCATACCCTTTCTGAAACTTCGAGCATTGGATATAATGTGGGAGCCCAGTGGTTCGAAGGTACCGAAGGTGTTGCTTACATCTATACTTTGGCGTATGGATATAGTGTCACAGATACCTTGGGCCTTTATGCAGAAATATATGGAGACTTCCCAGAAAACGGCAAAGCGAACCATTTATGGGATGCTGGTCTCACGTACCTGCTGCAACCCAATATTCAATTGGATGCTACGGTAGGAAGGAGTATTACAGAAGGACAAGATATCTTGCTGAGTGCGGGGATAAGTTTTAGAATTCCAAAATAACTAGTTAATGAAAAAAGCAGTCCTACTATTAGTGATTCTTACAGTGTTTACAGCCTGTAAAAATGATGCTTCCAAAGATGAAAAACTTTCAGTTGTCACTACGACCACAATGATTACCGATCTGGTCAAGAATATTGGGGGCGATGCCGTTACCGTCAACGGTTTAATGGGTGCTGGAGTAGATCCCCATCTTTACAAGGCAAGCGAAGGCGACGTGAACAAACTCTATCAAGCCGATGTTATATTTTATAACGGCCTGCATCTCGAAGGCAAGTTGGTAGAAGTGTTCGAAAAAATGGAGAATACGGGCAAGCGTCAAGTTCCCTTGGCCGAGGGATTGGATAAAAAGGGCTTGATAGGGTCCGAATATTTTGCTTCCAGCTACGATCCGCACGTGTGGTTCAACATTGAATACTTCAAACAGTTTGCCGAGGAGACCGCGCGTGTCCTTTCCGAAGAAGCGCCAGCGCATAAGGCATTATTTCAACAGAATAAAGAGGCATACTTAAAATCGTTGGAGGAGCTGGAAACTGAAATCGACGGTATTATCGAAACCCTTCCAAAGGAACATCGAATCTTGGTCACGGCCCACGATGCCTTTAACTATTTTGGGCAAGCGTATGATTTTGAGGTGGTGGGATTGCAGGGATTGTCGACGGCAACGGAAGCTGGCGTTCAAGATGTTCAAAAGATGTCCGATTTCATTATTGAAAATAACATCAAAGCCATTTTCGTAGAAAGTTCGGTGCCTCGAAGAACCATAGAAGCACTGCAGGAAGCTGTTCTGTCCAAGAACCACGAAGTCAAGATAGGTGGTTCGCTCTACAGCGATGCCTTGGGAAATCCGGGTACCGAGGAAGGAACATATATCGGGATGTTCCGCTATAACGTGAATACTATAGTAGCTGCCCTTAAATGAAAGAACCACATCCTGCCATACAAGTAGACGACCTTACCGTAGCGTACAACTACAAACCGGTTTTGTGGGATATCGACCTCACTGTACCAGAAGGGGTATTGATGGCTATTGTAGGTCCTAACGGCGCCGGAAAGTCGACGCTTATTAAAGCGATACTGGGTATTATAGAACCCATTGCCGGCAGCGTTGCGATTTATGGAAAACCTTATAGCGAACAACGAAAACTGGTAGGCTATGTGCCACAAAAGGGAAGTGTCGATTGGGATTTCCCAACCACTGCTGTCGATGTGGTGCTTATGGGTACCTACGGAAAACTGGGGTGGATTAAACGACCTGGGAAACAAGAAAAAAAAGCAGCCTTGGAAGCTTTGGAAAAGGTGGGAATGCTTGCTTTTAAAAACAGACAAATAAGTCAGTTAAGTGGTGGCCAGCAGCAACGTGTGTTTTTGGCCCGCGCCCTGGTTCAGGATGCGTCCATTTATTTTATGGATGAGCCTTTTCAAGGGGTAGACGCCACTACCGAAATCGCGATTATCAATATTTTAAAGGAACTGCGCAAAGCGGGTAAGACTGTGGTAGTAGTTCATCATGATCTACAGACCGTTCCCGAATATTTCGACTGGGTTACATTTTTGAATGTGAAGAAAATAGCCACCGGTCCGGTGAAAGATATCTTTAACGACGATAACCTTACAAAAACCTACGGAATCAACTATAAAGTAGCCATTAACAAATAATTTAAGGAATTCGTCAATAACCAATCGCTAACAGTTAGCATCATGACCATTCAGGAGTATATTGAACTTGTCTTTACCGACTACACCTTGCGGACCATTACGCTGGGAACGGCGGTATTGGGGGCAATTTGTGGTATGCTGGGCAGTTTTGCCGTGTTGCGCAAACAAAGTTTGTTGGGAGACGCGATATCGCACGCCGCACTACCGGGTATAGCGATTGCTTTTCTGCTTACAGGAACCAAGGACAGTAATCTGTTATTGATTGGAGCGTTGGTAAGCGGTCTGCTAGGTACCTATTGGATTCGCGGAATGATTTCAAAAACACACCTTAAGACCGATACGGCGCTAGGACTTATACTCTCAATCTTTTTCGGCTTCGGAATGTTGCTGCTCACCTTTATCCAAAAGCAACCCAACGCCAATCAGGCAGGGTTGGATAAGTACCTCTTCGGACAAGCGGCTACGTTGGTGGAAAGTGATGTACGATTAATGGTTATCGTAACGGCCATATCCCTTTTTATTTTACTTCTGTTCTGGAAGGAATTCAAAATTTTGTTGTTCGATGCCGAATTTACCCAAACCTTGGGCTTCAATACCAAATTCATCGATATTCTAATTACCTTTTTCATTGTGCTGGCCATAGTACTGGGGCTGCAAACCGTTGGGGTGGTTCTTATGAGTGCCATGCTCTTGGCCCCGGCAGCGGCAGCGCGCCAATGGACCAATAGCTTGGCCGTAATGATCGTGCTATCGGCTATTTTTGGAGCTTTTTCTGGGGTGGTAGGCACGGCCGTGAGTGCGAGTCAGGATAATTTGTCGACCGGACCAGTAATTGTGCTGGTCGCCGCCGTTTTCGTTTTCTTTTCATTCATCTTTTCGCCAGGTCGTGGATTGCTATTTCGGGAAATACGCTTTCGGCAAAATAGAAGAGAGTTGGAACTGAAAAAAACCCTTCAATTCATGTATAGTATTGCAAAAAACCATGAGGATATCTCGCATCCTCATGCCATTCGCATTCTTAACGATTTTAAGGGATATACAAAAGGAACGCTACGGAAACTGGAAGAAAAGGATTGGATCGTAATTCGTGGTCAAAACTGGTCCTTAACTACCACAGGATACGAAAGCGCCGAAAATTTATACAATCAACAGAAGCCTCATGACCGAGCCTCAGATTGAAATACAGCTCATTGCAACCATAGTTGCGATCGCCTGCGCCATTCCAGGGGTCTTTTTGGTGCTTCGGAAAATGGCCTTGATTAGCGATGCCATAAGCCATTCCATTTTACCGGGTATCGTCATTGGTTTTTTCATTACCCACGATCTCAATTCTCCCTTGTTAATTTTGTTGGCAGCTATTACAGGCATCTTAACGGTTGTTCTGGTGGAGGCCATTCAAAGCACTGGGTTGGTGAAAGAGGATACAGCCATTGGGTTGGTTTTCCCGGCCTTGTTTAGCGTAGGGGTTATCATGATTGCTAAAAATGCCAACGATGTCCATTTGGATGTAGATGCGGTGTTGTTAGGCGAATTGGCCTTCGCGCCTTTCGATCGATTATTGGTGGATGGTATCGATTTGGGTCCGAAATCGCTCTGGGTTATGGGGAGTATCCTTGTAGCGTCCATTGTGCTGTTATTCCTGTTCTTCAAAGAATTAAAAGTGAGCACCTTCGATGCGGGCCTTTCTTCTGCGCTAGGGATTTCACCCTTGCTTATGCACTACGGATTGATGTCGGTCTCGTCGGTGACCATCGTTGGAGCTTTCGATGCGGTAGGGGCTATTTTAGTAGTAGCGCTCATGATCGCTCCAGCGGCAGCGGCTTACCTTTTAACAGAAGACTTAAAAAAGATGCTGGCGCTTTCTGTTTTTTTCGGAATAGCAGCCGCCATTTCAGGCTATTGGTTCGCCCATTGGTTAGATGCTTCCATTTCGGGATCTATGACAACAGTATTGGGAATCATTTTTCTTCTAACCTATCTCTTTGCACCACGAAAGGGCCTAATTTCAGTCGTATACAGGCAACGACAACAACGAACCGAGGTCTCCCTCATCACGTTTTTGCTCCACCTAAACAATCATCAGGAAAAGAAAGAACGCCATATCAACCACTTACAGGAGCATATTAACTGGCAACGCGTTCGAAGTAAAACCGTGGTCGACTTAGCGAAGCGAAACAATATGATTACCATAGAAAATGGTGTCGTTTCGCTTACCGAGAAGGGACTGGAGTTTACCGAGCTGGCATTGGAATATATCATCACCAATCGCGATGAAAAAATAGAACATATGAAAGACGATTTTTTCCTTTTCAGGGGTTAAATTCAAAGGAAAACCAGCTGTTTTTTTATAATTTGGCATTATATTTCCTATTTGTACCTATCCATTCAAATTATGAGAACTCTATTTTTCATCGTCATTCTAAGTTTGCCCTTTCTAAATATTGCGCAGGAAAACCAACCCGTTGCCCCGCCGAAGATTGCCGTTAAAATCCCGTTGGGTCAATCTGTTACCTTGGACAATACACAAATTACTTTTAAAGAAGTGTTGGAAGATTCTCGCTGTCCACAGTACGTAAGCTGTATTTGGGCTGGAAGAATTAGGGTGCTGGTGGAAGTGGCCGGGCCACAATCGACTGCTGAAGAGATAGAACTGCTATTAGGAGCAACAAAAGAAGGCGAAATAGAGAACCTTACGATTTTGGCAGAAGAAACACTTTCTATAACCCTCCTACAGGTAATCCCCTATCCTGGGAGCGAAGCTGCCGAGAACGGCGAAGAATATGCCCTCTTGGTGGCCGAGACCAAAGATTGATTTAATGGCAACCACAATCCTTTTTTCCGCATTTTGTGTTAGCTCCATCTAGGGTGCTGGAGGCAGCACGGCGGCCTTCGGTAATCGGGTTCCATACAAATTTCTTCAACAGGTAGCCAAGAGCAAGGCAAAAAGTTATAATGACTAAAATGGTTTGCATGATCAATTAGTTTATGATGATTTCCACTTCCAATCGCTCTGGATTGTCCAACTTTGGTGCCAAAATATGGTAGGTAAGGTTGGGGGCCTCTGAAGTGTTATTCTGGTTAAAAGTAACCACCAACTGCAAACCCTCATCCTCGCACAGTTCGGCCAAGGCATACTCGATAGTATCATTGCCTGTGTTGAGGAATTGCTTTCCAATTACGAGATCGAATTCGGCAAAATCTATTTCGGGCATGCACGTGCCAGTAACCAGAGCATCAAACGCCGCTTGACTTGAGATAATCACAAAATTATTGTCGAGATCAATATCCATATCGCGCTTGGTATTGATGCAACCATATTCTTTTTCTAGATTAGTAAATGAAATGGGCGTATCGGTGCATTCAGGTTCGTTGCCGTCATCGTCATCACTACAAGAAAAAAGCACGACCGCCATAAGAATTGTAAGCAATAGTCGAAGCTTTCTGAACAGAATATGTATAAGAGATTTCATACCGATATAACTCATTTTTCTGAAAATTATTTCAGTAATTGGTATGCTGCCAAAGCGACAATATAGGCGATGGCACTCATCACCACTAATTGCCACAAAGGCCATTTCCAGCTATTGGTTTCTTTCTTTACAATGGCAAGCGTACTCATACATTGCATGGCAAAGGCATAGAAAAGTAACAGGGATACCCCACTGGCAAAATTGAACAAGGGGCCGCCCAGTACGGGGTTGGTTTCGGCTGCCATCCTATTCATAATGGTTTCTTCTTCCTCACTGCCCACACTGTAAATGGTAGCGAGCGTTCCCACAAAAACTTCCCGCGCGGCAAAGCTGCTTACAATGGCGATTCCAATTTTCCAATCGTACCCTAAAGGCCGCACGGCAGGTTCGATGGCGTGGCCAATAATACCAATATAAGACTGTTCGAGCTTAAACGAGGCGATACGGGTTTCGAGCTCTTCCTCTTCGAGAGATGGATATTGTGCAGTTACCAGTTCTTCAGCCCGGTTAAAATCGCCCGGACCGTAGGAGGCCAGCACCCAAAGAATGATGGAAATCGCCAAGATGATCTTGCCCGCCCCGACTACAAACGATTTGGTTTTCTCTATCACGGTAATCCCTACGTTTTTTAGCATAGGAACCTTGTAATGCGGCATTTCTACAACGAAAAAGCTCTTGCTCTTTATTTTCATAAAGGTATCCAGAAGATAGGCCGACACGATGGCAGCCGCAAATCCTAGAAGATACATAAACATGAGGGTAAGGCCCTGCAAGCTGAAAATGCCCAGCACATCCCGTTCGGGTATGACGAGTGAAATAATGATTAAATAAACCGGCAACCGCGCAGAACATGTGGTGAATGGGGTTACCAAGATAGTAATGAGGCGCTCCTTCCAGCTTTCAATATTCCGTGTGGCCATAATAGCGGGAATGGCACAGGCCGTACCCGCCACTAAGGGAACGACGCTCTTGCCACTAAGGCCAAAGCGCCGCATGATACGGTCCATGAGGAAGACCACCCTACTCATATATCCGCTTTCTTCCAAGATGGAAATGAATAGAAACAGAAAGGCAATTTGAGGTATAAAAATTACGATTCCGCCCAATCCCGGAATGATCCCCTCAGCAATGAGGTTGGTGAAATCGCCCGGCGGAAGCACATTTTTGCTCCATTCGCTTAAGGAAGCGAAGGTGCTATCTATAAAATCCATTGGGTAGCTGCTCCAATCGAAAATAGCCTGGAAGATCAAAAGCAGGATTCCGAAAAAAATAACATAGCCCCAAAATTTGTGCATAAGGATACGATCTAACCTACTTTGGAAATCCTTGGCATTGGCAGTATCTATAGAGAGCGTCTTTTTAAGAACTCCGTTAATGAACTGGTAGCGCGCAATTGTCTCTTTTTGCTGAAGCCGTTTTAGTGTGGTCTTGCTCTCGGTTTGAAAGCTTGCAACACCCTGCATCTCCTGCCTGTCTAACTTCCCGAAGTTGACATCTTGGGTAATTACCAACCATAATTTGTAGAGATCTTGGTTGGGAAATGCCTTTCGCAATCGTTCAAAATAATCGGGTGCGATAGAGGAAGCATTCACACACGGTTTGGTGGAGAGCAGGTTATAGTTGGAGATAAGCTCTTTGAGGGAGTCGAATCCTTGGTTTTTGCGAGAACTTACAAGTGCGATTTTAGTTTCCAAGGCCTGTTCTAAAGCATCGACATCTATGGAAATGGCTTTCCGCTTCATTCGGTCGGCCATATTAATCACCAAAAGGGTAGGTATTCCCAAATCCTTAATCTGTGTAAAGAGCAGCAGATTGCGTTTTAGGTTTTCTACATCGGCCACCACGACGGCTACATCGGGAAAATCTTTATCGTTTTTGTTCAGCAACAGTTCAATTACCACATTTTCATCTAGTGAGGAGGCATTGAGACTGTAGGTGCCGGGAAGATCGATTATGTGCGCCTTTAGCCCGCGGTCCAACTTGCAGATACCTTGTTTTTTCTCAACGGTGATGCCGGGGTAATTGCCTACTTGCTGGTTGAGACCCGTCAACCGGTTAAAAACCGAGGTTTTTCCCGTATTGGGGTTTCCAATAAGTGCGACATTGATTTGCCTGGCCATTATAAAAGTTCTATTTCAATCTGCGCGGCAGTTTCTTTCCGAATGGCCAAATGGCTACCGTTAATGTTGAGGTACAACGGATCTTGAAATGGAGCCGTTTGCACCAAGGCTACTTCGTTGCCGGGAAGGCAACCCATTTCCAGTAGCTTGAGGGGCACCAACTCAACCGAAAATTGCTTTATGATGGCACGCTGTCCCTTTTTCAACGAAGCGATTGTAAGCATTGCGTTTATTTAGATTCATTTTAAACAATGCAAATGTAACGGAAATAAAGCAAGTAGGAAAGGATTTTATGAGCATTCGCCTAGTGTAAGTGCCCAACTGATCAATTTTGCGAATCCTCGGTTTTCAAAATTGCGATATCGCGTAACAGTTGGTCTATAGCCCTTGCATCGGTACCGTCGTAAAAGCCGCGAATGCGCCGCTGCTTATCCACCAGCACGAAATTTTCGGTATGGATAAGATCGTACTCGCTGTAGGGCGAATCTTTGGCGGCCAGGTACGATTTTCGGGCCAAGTTGTAAATTTCCTGTTTGTCGCCGGTTACCAGATTCCATTTGGCATCATCCACACCTTTTTCCTCGGCATATTTCTTCAGCTGCGATACACTATCGATTTCGGGGGTAACGGTGTGGGAGAGCAAGAGTACATCGGCATCATCGCGAAGGCGTTCCTGTATCTTAACCATATGGTCTGTCATTATTGGGCAAATGGTTTGGCAGGTGGTGAAGAAGAAATCGGCCACGTAAATCTTATCGGCATACGTCTCTTGGGTTATGGTCTCCCCATTTTGGTTGGTAAGCTCAAATGGGGCAATGGTATGGTATTTCTTAATATGCTGTACGGTGGTATCCACGAGCTCGGTCGTGACATCGGCCGGTTGATACACAGGGAGGACGGGCGTAGGTTTCAAGATAGAGTAGATAATGGTAACAATTATCGCCGAAAGAACCAGCAGCACTACGGCAAAAAATTTGTATTTTGAGAAAAAGCGGAGCATAACTGCGGCAATTTTTTTGCAAAATTACTACCTATTGCACACATTATCACGTCCCATACATAGTTTTTTGAAGCTCACGGGGGCCTAGGTCAATAATTTTTTTTAGAGTGGAGAATAGGTTACTTTTGTGCGATTATTTTTTTGCGGGTACACGCCGGCCCCGACTGTTTCTAAAAGTCTATGTGCGGCAGTATCGTAATGCAACGAACAACACGCTACTATGAGTCCATTTGTCGTTAAAGCAATACAGCTGTTATTGAGCTTATCTATATTGATCGTACTTCACGAATTGGGGCATTTTATTCCTGCCAAATTGTTCAAAACCCGGGTAGAGAAGTTTTTTCTCTTTTTCGATGTAAAATTTGCCCTATTCAAGAAAAGAATTGGTGAAACTGTCTATGGAATTGGCTGGTTGCCGTTAGGGGGTTACGTAAAAATTTCGGGAATGATCGACGAGAGTATGGATAAGGAGCAGATGGCCCAGCCACCCCAGCCTTGGGAGTTTCGAAGCAAACCTGCCTGGCAACGCCTTATCATTATGTTGGGCGGGGTCACGGTAAATATTATCGTTGGTTTTGTAATTTATATGAGCATCCTTTACTTCTACGGAAGGGAAATCATAACCGTGAACGACTTGCCTCGAGGATTCGCGGTTGCACAAGAGTTCAAGGAATTGGGCTTTCAAGATGGAGACCAAATATTGGAAGTGAACGGCGAAGCCTTTGAAAACGTACTTGATATCAACAAATACCTTTTTCTGCGCGATGTGGAAACCGTGACCGTAGAACACGACAATGGCACTGTAGAGACGATAACGGTTCCAGAAGATATCGGCACCCGTATGTTCCAACAGGATGTGCTGCGGCCATTCGAGCCCATGCGCAATGCAGTTGTAGATACGGTTGTGGCCGATTATCCCGCAGAGGCCGCCGGTTTTAAACAGGGAGATAGCATTATTTCGGTAAATGGCATTGCCGTATCGCATTGGGGTGGCTTTACCGAAATTATTTCTGCCAATAAAAACGTTGAAAATACGGTAGTGGTTGCCCGTAACAATGGGTTAGACACTCTTCGGGTAACCCCTAATGACGAAGGGATCGTGGGGGTAAACAACTTCGGTAAGGAATACGCCAATAGCGGTACCGAACTATCCTATACCCTGGGCGAGAGTATTGTGGGCGGCTTTGGTTACGGGTACAACATTTTAAAGGATTATGTAAAGCAGTTTAAATATGTATTTACCAAAAAAGGAGCCACCCAGGTGGGCGGTTTTGGCGCTATAGGAAGTTTGTTCCCCGATACGTGGGACTGGCTCAGTTTTTGGCAAACCACCGCGCTTATTTCCATAATTCTAGCCTTCATGAATATTTTACCCATCCCGGCTCTCGATGGTGGGCACGTCATGTTTCTCCTCTACGAAATGGTGACCGGCAGAAAGCCCAACGACAAATTCATGGAATATGCGCAAATGGTTGGTTTTTTCCTGCTAATAGCCCTGGTGCTCTTTGCCAATGGAAATGATATATACCGCTGGCTCTTTGGGTAAGACGCCAGAGTATAACAATAATAGAAATGCCCCTTGCTTCCTTGGGGCATTTTTTTTTGATGACACTTCGGTCTGCTTTCGATGTAAGTATACCATATTGGTATAACCCTTAGAAAATTATAGAATATGAGAGTACTACTATCTTTCCTCGTAATCCTTTTAACATCATCCCTCGTGCACGCGCAACAGGAGACATTTATGAATGCCAAAAGTATTTTTGTGAAACTGAAACCTGAATTCAACCAACTTGAAAAATCGGTCTCCGATAAATTCAATACCGCTCCTTTCCAGCGGGCCAGTGATCAGTTTCCTATAAAGGACATTCGCCTTACCGGAAATAGGAAACTTCAAAACACCTATGTCCTTTATTTTGAAAGCACCATAGATGTGAACAGGGCGATTTCAGCATTTAACGACACACAGATGTTCGAGTACGTAGAGCCCAATTATGGAGGAACCGCGGGCGGACAGAAATTTGAAGTGGCCATGGCAGACCCCGATGATCCGCTTTTTTCCAGGCAATGGGGAATGAAGAACGATGGTACTTTTCCACTGGCCCCTTCCGAAGCAGGCGTCGATATTAAAATGGAAGAGGCCTGGGAGATCGAACAGGGAAGCCCAGACCTTATTATTGCGGTACTCGACTCTGGTGCCAAGTGGGACCACCCCGAATTGGCGGGGCGCCTTTGGACCAATCCCGATGAAACTTTGGATGGCATAGACAATGATAACAATGGATACATAGACGATGTAAACGGCTGGGATTTCGCATATGAAGATGCCAATCCCTGGGACGATGTGGGCCACGGCACCAATATTATAGGGCTGTTGGCAAGTAATACCAACAATACCACAGCCTATGCGGGCATTAACTGGAACAGTAGAATTATGAATATAAAAATGCTGAACGAAGATAATGCCTACCTCGATGGGGCCTGGGCGGTAGATGCCATTTATTATGCTGTAGATGAAGGGGCGGATATCATAAATATGTCTTGGGGCGGCCCTGGTTTTACGGCTATGCAAGATGCTATACAATATGCGCATAATAACGGCGTGGTGCTCACGGCGGCCATGATGAATTTTGATAATAATACGCCTTACTTTCCCGCAGCCTATGCCGAAACAATAGCCGTTGGTTCGATCGATCCAGATGGGGATCGTTCATCACCATTTTATTGGGACCCCAACAGTGGCAGCAACTTTGGGCCGCACATAGACCTCATTGCTCCGGGAAACTACACCTATAACATTACTCATACCTCAAACACGAATTACAACATTTATTGGGGAGGCACGTCGCAAGCAGCACCGCACGTTGCCGGGGTGGCCTCGTTACTATTGTCCCAAGATCCCAGCTTGTCGCCCGAGCAAGTACGCATGTTGTTAACCACTACTGCCGACGACCAAACTGGCGACCCTGCCGAAGATACCCCGGGTTTCGATATCTATTATGGTCACGGGCGCCTCAACGCATTTGCCGCCCTTGGAGCCAATTTATCGGTCAACAGTGCGACAGCAAAACCGGTTAGCGTATTTCCCAATCCCGTGGCAGCCAATGGCACCCTTACCTTGCAAGCCGATGGGGCTATTTTAAAAAGTGCCGAACTCTTCAATGTACTAGGCCAGAGAACAGCTTCTTTTCACAATGAAAATGAGGATGCTACTTTTTCCATACCCATTGGCAACGTGGCGCCCGGCCTCTATTTGCTTAAAATTCAACGGCGAGATAGTGACCAGTATACCACGGTGCGCATCGTTGTGTCAAAATAATTAGTGGGGTGTATTTATGGAAGGCTTCCCAGCGGCTTGATTGCCGTGGGAAGTTTTCTGTTTTTTGACCAAAAAATATAGATGAATTTATTGTAGCTGAAATAAAAAAAAAGTATATTTGCCACCGCAAAAAAGGATAAGCGCTGTGCTTGTTACTTTTATTCCTCAGTAGCTCAGTTGGTTAGAGCATCTGACTGTTAATCAGAGGGTCACTGGTTCGAGCCCAGTCTGAGGAGCCAAACGAAACTCCCCCGTTTTTGAGACGGGGGTTTTTTATTGCCTATTATCTCTACGTACTTTATTCTGCAGGCTCCGATAGATATTACGTGGGCTCAAGCAAAGACTCTTGGGCGCGTTTGCTATAGCACAACTCTGAAAAAAACTTTCGTATACATCCAATTTTGGATCATGGCAATTGGTTGCCGTTTATCTGGTTGGTCTTGCGAGGGGCGAGGCTGTAGTTGTGGAGCGTTTTGTGAAGAGGCAAAAAAGCCGGAAATTGATTGAACGCCTGGTAGAGGCAGATTTTGTTGGGGATGGGGTGTTGGCGAAGTTGGTTAGAGTCCCGCACGTGCGGGATTAATCAGAGGGTCACTGGTTCGAGCCCAGTCTGAGGAGCTTTCTAAATCGATAAAGCCTTACCATTTGGTAGGGCTTTTTTTTGACCGCGTGTAAACGACGTACGAAATCTCCAAATCAGAATAACGCATACCCATATTTAGTTGCTACCCGACGGCGCGTATTTTCAAAACACACACAATGTTTAAAAATACTTAATTTAACGTAAGAAATGGAGAAACTAAAACAATTAATGATGGCATTAAGAAGGCTAAAGTTGTTCCTAATATCTAGTCTATACATTTTGATCATTTCTTTTGATGGTGGCCTAAAAAAAGAGAATAATGGGCCTACTCTTGAATGTATTTTAGAAGTTTTTCTAGAAAAAGAATCGGAATTAAACGAAAAATATATATATGTAACTGAAAGGCAAAATTGGACAGATTCTACTACGGTAATCGCTATGCGATATTCTAATATACCCCCAGATAAAAAATCTGAGAAAATTGCAGAATTTAAAAATTTTTTGCTGGTATATCATAGAAGTTCATTTACAAATAAAGTAGATAATAATAAGGGGATTCCCACTAAGATAGATTGGATAGAGCCAGACCTAACTAAATTTAGAAGTGTCAATAGCAACAATTGGATGAATTATTCTGAATATGATGTTCAAGTAATTTATAATTTTAAAGAAAATCTGATTCAAGATATTCTAAAATTTTATCCTATAGATAAAAAACTAGTGTTTGAAAAGATTTTAAATTGTAATTAAATAGTTATCCCCCTGCTACCGCACGAACATTTCGTGTAGTAATTTTAAAAATAAATATAACGGAATAGAATATAACGAAAGCGCAGAACTTGATCTCTACGCAATGGAATTCACGATGTACAACCCCGCAATCGGGGGATTCAAAAAGACGTGTTAATTGTATTATTATACCTGAGATTATATTTTAAAACAAAATTTTGAGTTGATAAAAAATTTATAACTATGAAAATACTTTTTACTTTTATTTTAATACCTCTTTATGTTTTTGGGCAGGATTCAATAAACTTTCGAAAAAATGCGAAAGATAAGATTGATCAAGAATTTTACTTATCTGATTTTTCCGGTTCGATAATTAATTTAATAGCGAGTCCGGAGAAATTCCATAATAAGAGAGTTCGTGTCGAGGGCTATCTTAATCTAGAGTTTGAAGGGAATGCTATCTATCTTAATAAGGATGATTACAAAAAAACAATTACTAAAAATGGTTTATGGGTAACATTTACACAAGATTCTTGGAAAAAGATTAAAAAATATAATTTTAAAAAAGGTTATTTTCTGGTTGAGGGGACTTTTGATATGACCTCGTTCGGACATATGGGTCTCTGGAGCGGCACTATTAAAAATATAACTCGAATCGATAAATGGGACTAGCAAAATTATTTATTCTAGGAATATAAATATGTTGACACTACCTCGCTCCCTATTAACCACACACGAAAATATGCAGATGAGAATACTGCATTTCAGAAGCAAGTAGTTATTGTGTGAAATAGGGCGTCGGGCAGCATTTATCTGAAGTAGGGTCTCCTCACTATCTGAGCTTGTAACGTCAGCTTCAGCAATAGCTAATATTTTAGAAAACTTCAGCGGAGTGGACTTCTCATCGTTCAACGGATTTCCGTAAGATACCTTAAATATTTCTTAAAAATTCAGTTTCCGAATGGCGCAGGCGAGCATTCTTCAAACTTCTTTGGTATCTTCCGCAGGAACCTCAAAAATTGGATGTATATGTCCTTGAAATACCGTGCGCTCGTTCTTTTTTTGCTCACTGCTGTCATCGTTGCGCTTTCGGTGTGGTTTTACAATGGGTATAAATCGGGCGTTCAAACGGTGAATCGCGAATTGCGTGAGGGGTACACGTTGGTAGACACGTGGGAGCTGCCCGATATCTTGGAAGAAATATCGGCTATTGCTTGGCTGGATGAAGGCCGTCTTGCCTGCGTACAGGATGAAAATGGTATCCTGTTCACCTACAACTTAAAGTCCCGTGCCATCGAAAATCAATTGGTCTTCGCTGCCGATGGGGATTACGAAGGGTTAACGGTTCACGACAACAGAGCCTATATCATACGCAGCGATGGTGAGCTGTTTATCGTTGAAAACTTCAGAAGTGAAAATGCCACGACCAGTCAATACAACCTACCCATCTCCTCACGGAACAATGTAGAAGGACTGGCGGTAGATGCGAAAAACGATCGGCTCTTAATCGCTTTGAAGGATGAAGATTTGTTCAATAATTCCTACAAGGGTGTGTATGCTTTCAATTTAACGCGAAAAACGTTGCTCAAGGAAGCGGTTTACAAAATCGACTTTGCTTCGGAAGCCTTCAAAAATTTAAAACAGCATAAGATAAAGAAAGAATTTAGACCTTCGGAAATCGCCATCCACCCCATTACGGGACACGTATATCTTTTGGAGGCGAAGAGTCCGAAATTGCTCATCCTAGATGCCCAAGGGAAGGCCCTTGACTTACATTTTTTCGATCGGGAAACCTTTTATCAACCAGAGGGAATCACATTTTCGGACAATGGCACTATTTATATTAGCAATGAGGGAAGCAGTGGCCCTCCCACTATTTTGGAGATAATTTTAGAATAGTATGGCCGATAACAAAGAAGATGAAAAGAGCAAAAAAGGCCGGGTACCAAAATATGTTTCTGCCGGATTGCTGGTTGCCTTGGTGGGAAGCTATTTCTTGCTTCCGTCCTTCCAAGCGGGAATCGATGAGGCTTGGCAAGTGCTTACGAGCGACGACAGGCAGCGCATCGAAACCTGGGTAAGTGGCTTTGGGTGGTGGGGTCCTCTGGTTGTTATAGTGGCGATGGTCGTGCAAATGTTCCTGGTGGTGGTGCCCAGTCTTGCTCTTATGGTGGTTTCCATTGTAGCATATGGCCCCATTTGGGGTAGTTTGATTGTATTATTGGCAGTATATGTGGCGTCTACCGTAGGTTATTTTATTGGCTCGTACTTCGGGGAGACAGTTATTGATGGACTTATAGGTTCAAAAAACGAAGCTTCCTTAGAAAAGTTTATTGAGAATTACGGATTTTGGGCCGTTGTGATAACCCGTATCAATCCTTTTTTAAGCAATGATGCCATTAGTTTTGTCGCAGGCATCTTGCAGATGGGGTATTGGAGGTTTATAGCTGCCACCATCTTGGGTATTGCTCCGCTCACTCTCTTTGTGGCAATTTTAGGAGATTCCACAAAAAGTCTCGAAAATGGCCTATTATGGGGGTCTTTGGTAAGCTTGGTTATTTTTGGAGCCTACATTTATTGGGATAAGAAAAAGAATGGATAATTTTGCAACCTGCAAAATCCCACATCTCATATATTGTGGTGTTAGAGGTGATTTTTGCGGTCCCATAGTTCAAGGGATAGAATAGGAGTTTCCTAAACTCTAGATCCAGGTTCGAGTCCTGGTGGGACCACAAATTAAAAATGTAATTATCATATATTTAGATACTTGCGTTTTTTTATTTGGTGTTTTTGAGCACGATTTGAACACCTAATTTGGAGTTAGCAAATTTTGAGTGTTTTCCTATAGGTCACATAATGACATGTGCCTAATATTTATCAAATTACATATTATCCTCTTTTTGCTAAATAATTATTGTACTTAAAGATTAGCCTGAAATTGATATAGAATTGAGTAGACTGTTTTATTGTATTGCCTTGTTTTATCGTTGCAGTATCTTAGTATCTCATTACAATAATTGTCAACGTTTAAAATCTATTTAAGTCAATAAATAATTGGTTTCATATAAAGAAATATGTATTCTATATCAAAATGTATTATTTTGTATTCAAATTTTGAACAATTGATAATATACAGAAAGTTTAAAGAGCTCTATGAACATTATTTAAGGCACCACAGTTTAAACGACCAATAGCGATACCTTTTTCATATATTTGCATTCATAAAAATGTCCAAAGCGTGGCGGATAATACAATAGTTTTACGACCAATATCAAAACTGCTTTTTGACCCATTGAACCCAAGAATTCCGCTTTCTAGGAGATCTGAAGGTAAAGAGGGAATTTTAAAGTACATGATTGATAATGAAAATATTGTAGACCTAATTGCATCTATCGGAGAACAAGGTTTTTTTGCTGGAGAACCTCTTTTAATTGTTCCTTCTTCAATCGAGCCAGGTAAATTTGAGGTAGTGGAGGGAAATCGAAGATTGGCCGCGGTCTATCTCTTAAATGACCCTACCCTCGCAAAGGCAAAGATTAGTACTATAAGCACTTTAGTTTCTGAGGCGCTAAGCATTCCCAACGAAGTTCCAACACTAGAATTCGATTCTCGTGATAAAATTCTTGATTATTTAGGATATCGACACATTACCGGAGTAGATGATTGGGATTCTCTTCAAAAAGCGAGATATTTAAATCAGTTGGCGGAACGTCATCAAAGCCAAGGGTTAACAGGGGTTGCCTTGTATAAACATCTTGCAAAAATTATCGGGAGTAGGTCAGATTATGTTCAAAAACTTCTTTTTGGATTTAAACTTTACACCAAAATCGAATCTGAAGAGTTTTATGAAATCCCTGGACTAAATGAAGAAAGCTTCAGTTTCTCTTTACTTACCACCGCTACCTCATATTCAAATATCAAAAATTTTTTGGATGTCGATGAGGATAAAGAATTTTCTGTTAATGATGAAAATCTTGAGCTTTTGGTTAATTGGATGTTTAAGGAAAATTCAGAAAACGTCACAAGGGTTCCCGAGTCAAGGTCATTGAAAACATTAAATTCAATTGTTGCACACGATAGAGCTCTGGAAATGTTTAAAGCAGGTCGGAGTCTAGAGGAAGCTGGCTTACTTACAGACGAACCAAGGGAAAATTTTATACGTCTCCTAAACCAGGCTTATCAACGGCTATTATTAGCTCAAGATTCTGTTCATCATATATCTAATTTCGAAGATTCCGATATCCGATTATCTGAAGACGTGAAAAATCTAGCAAGAACAATCCATACAATGGTAATACATTCAAAAGAGGATGATTAGTCTTAATAATCGATTTAAGGATAAACCAAAATATGTACTGTTTGATCAGCATTATTGGGTTGATTATTTTGAATTATTATGTTTGGTAAATATAGATGGAGAAATGGATATAGCTACGATGAAGGATCGTGTTATATTAAAAGAGCGAGATGCTATTGATTCAAGTATAGAGGATAGTGAAGATTTCTTCGATAATGATGGAGTGAATTACTTGATTGGGGAACGAGACACGAAGGAATCATTTGATGTTCGGTTTGCTGATTATTTTAAACATTATAAATCAAGAGAAAAAAATTTTGGAGACTTTTATCCATTTATTGTTGAGGACAAGAAATTAACTCTAAAAAAAGGTATTGAAGATTCTGTCAAGATCAAACTTTACATATATCTATTATGTTGTTCATCTCTGAATTATTTCTCAGATTTTATGGCTGTCTTTACTGCCGACTTTGAAGAAGTATGCTATGAAGTTCTAAAAAAAATGCTCCCACAAAACCGAACCGAATTATTAGGGAAAACCATATCAGGGAATAAACGAATTTATAAAGGGAATGTATATTCGAAACTTAAGCAGCTAGCAGATGATCTCTCCGTAAGCTTAAGAGTAACTTCACAAGATTTTGCTACGACTTCCAGTGGAGATGGAGGGCTAGATTTAATTTCTTGGCAGGATTATAAAGATGGCATCAACAGTATTCCAACCTATAGTGTTCAATGTAAATGCAGTCCAAAGTGGACTGAAGCAAGTGATCCTGCAAATTTGCTTGAAGGCTACTTTGATTTAGACCATCCTCCTATGAGTTTATTTTGTATCCCATTCTCATACAGAAAGTCAAATGGAGATTGGCATCAGCGCCAACATGTCAAGCGAAAAATAGTTATTGATAGATTAAGAATTTGTAGGCTTTTAAACAATGATTTAGAATTTTTTAATGATTTAACTGCAATGGCATCGATTAATCTGTTTATAAACGAAAAAGAAAGTGTAATCTGAAATGAGGAAATTAAACGCTGTTTCACTTTTTTCCGGTTGTGGAGGATTCGACTTGGGTATCAAAGAGTGTGGAGTAAATATTGTTTGGGCGAATGATATAGATTATCATGCCGCATCAGCTTATAAAACACTCTTTCCTGATGTAGATTTTAATTTGAAAGATATTAGGGAAATTACATCATTCCCTAACGCAGATATTTTAATTGGATGTTATCCTTGTACAGGATTTTCTCAAGCCGCTAAGCGAAAATGGAGGAATCGAAATGAAAGAGATTTATTTAAAAATCCAAACAATTTTTTATTTAAAGAATTTCTTAGAGCGATTAAAGCCATAAAGCCAAAATTTATATTTGTCGAGAATGTTCAGGGAATGCTATCCGCTTCTAATGGTTATTTTTTAAAAGAACAAATTGATGGATTAAAAAGCTTAGGTTTTGAAGACGTTCAGCTTAAATTGCTGAATGCTGAAAACTTTGGGCTAGCGCAATCCCGTAAAAGAGTTTTTATCATTGGCAAACATAGGTCACTAAGTGACTTTAATTATAGTTTTCCTGATAACACTCACGGTTCAGGTACAGATAACAGAATTAAAACCCTAAAAGATATAATTGGACATATGCCAGAATGGCCAATAGGAGAGTTTTCAGAAACAAAATTTCACGGTCATTATCTTACTCGAAATAGAAAAAGACGTTGGGATCAACCTAGTTTTACAGTGGTCGCTTCTTCTTCACACATACCTTTACATCCAATTGGTGAACCAATGATAAAAGTTGGAAAAGATAAATGGAAATTGCAAGGAAAACATAATAGACGACTTTCGTGGAGGGAATGTGCGCTAATTCAGGGGTTGCCCGAACATATAAATATTGATGGAAATTTAAATGCTAAATACAAAGTTATTGGAAATTCAGTTCCTCCACCCTTGGCCAAGGCGATTGCAAGTCCGGTAGTAAAATTTCTATCTTCGTAAAGCAAAACTTCAAGATCTAGATAAGCTAATCGATTATCTAAATGTTTACAATACCTACAATTATTATCTCATTGGATTTAGCCAGTTTCCTTGGCTCTTAGTTTTGAGCAATAATCTGTGAGATCTGGCGGGCCATCCTGGAGGTAAGTATCTTGGAACCTTCCTCGGTGAACTGGAACTCGCTGAAGTGAAGCTCATTCCGATCGTCAAAGTCTAGCACATCGTATGGGTAGAACTCGTTTACAAAAGTTTCGAAATACTGGTTGCCCTTCCCCTGTTCGAATATGAAGTTGATTAGCGCCGCCTTTTGAAGGCGCACATCCTCTAGAGCCTCGTTAGCAACCTTGAGTGCCCTCAACTCTCCATGAAGTTTTGGGATTAGTTGCAGTTGCATCCGCTCCACGTATTTTCGATGGTGCTCCCTTGCCTCGACCAGTTGAGCCTCCAGTTCTTTTACTTGACACCTCAAGGCTTCCTCAGTATCCATATCCAACTTTCTTATGTCGTTCCGTAGTTTGTCGTGCTCTTTCATAAATGTGTTTTTAATTTAAGCTGGAACTAAGCATCCGGCTTCTTCTGGCCCCTCGCCTTTATCTAAGTCCTCCTTCTCGGATGAGGTGGTATTAATTAGTGGTTCAACGGTCGTGTACAGAGAGGATAATTGCCTTTCTTTGGGTCTTATCGAAATAATATATTCATCAAGTGTCATTTCCCTTTTTTTTGTTAGCCCGAAAAATTTAAATATCTGTTTCATAATTAAGTTGAATTAAATATTATAGTTCAAAGTTAAAATTATTTTTTAATATATGCAAATTTAATTTAATTTATATCCTATAAATAAAAATCACACTTAATTTATTGTATCTTGCAATTCTAAATCTTGAATTATGGAGGCATTGCGCTTAAAGGAATGGATGCGCGCCAAGGGTATATCCGGAAAGGATCTTGCCAAGCGTATGAATGTAACCCCAGCCACAATATCAAACATCGCCAACAATAATCATTTTCCGCAGCGAGATCTGCTGTACAAGTTGGCAGAGGAATTAGATATTGATGTGCGGGAGCTTTTCAATCCCACTAAGGAGGACAGCTCAGAGCCCCTATACGTACAGAGAGACGGCCAATATGTGGCCATAGGAAAGATCAATAGAGAGCTATGAGCAATACGGAAATGAACAAGATTCTCAAGGCAGAGCTACACCAGTTGGAACGTGAGGAAGAAATCTTGAGGCAAATGCTGGGTTCAATTGCAAGCCGTAAGGGAACCCTAAAGTCCGCGCTGGACAAGTTGGGAAGTCCGGCGCGGCCCAAAAGGGGCGGCAAATATGCGGCGCTCACCCCAATGCAGGTAATGAGCGTAAAAGCTAGTTTCACGCAATAAATAGAATACTGCGAAGGTTTTATTCCGGTCACTACGCGCGTGAAGATTTTGTTGGGGTCACTACGCATGCGAGGCTGATAATATGGAACCGAAGATTTATAGGAAGAATTTGGAAGAAAACTACATTCAATAAGTGATATGGAAAATACAATCGAGATAGGAACAGAACGCGACCAATTTGGGGAATGGTGGGGAACTACCCTTAACATTCCGGGCGTGGTAACCACTTTTGGGGCCAACCTTCGAGAACTGCGGGATAGGCTTATGGTGGCCGTGTCCGACAACCTGGCCATTGCTAAAGAAATAGAAGAAACTGCCGATCTTGGAGAGAGCCTTGACCTCATCTTTGTTGCGAACCCTGCCGAACTAATGCACGGGCATACGGAACTGAGCGCCCAGACCATAGCCGAGATTACCGGTAGCTCATTGTCGGAGCTTGAGTATAAAAACGGGGCCGTAAAGCTCACATACGGCCAGCTCTTTAATCTCGTGGCATATCTAGACGCCAACAATTAAGGAATACCTTATCAACATCACTTTTTGCTCCCCATCCCCAAGGCCCAGTGAATACTGGGCTTTTTTTGATGCAAAATTATTGTTAATAAGTTAGTTTTTCTCTGACTTTCCGCAATGGGAAAAATTTTTAACTTTGCCTACACAGGCAATTACTTCTGCCTTTTATACTTCGCCCGAGCGGCACCCCTCAATATTTCTTAATGTCAATTATAAAGACCGAGCAAGCAGCCGAGATACTCGAATGCACAGCCAGAAATGTACGCTACCTATCGTATACGGGTAAGCTTTCTGCGGTAATGCCCGAAGCAAAAACGCTACTTTTTTTCCAGAAACAAGTCGAAGCTCTCGCTGAAGAAAGAAAAAAGAGAAAGGAGGCCAGCAATGAGTAATCCATTCGACACCATCGACGCCCGGCTAGATGTTCTGGAGCGGCAGAACGCCAAGCTCATCGATCTTCTTTCCTCGCGTAAGGAACCCGAAGAACTTCTAACGCCAGACGAGGCCGCCGCCTTGCTCAAAATATCCAAGCCGACCCTCTGGCGGTGGGGAAAGAGTGGAAAGCTTAGAATATATGGACTGGGTGGGGCGAGATATTTCCGGAAAACTGAGATTTTCGATTCGCTAAAAAATTCCAAATGAGGGATTCCACCATAATTTACCGTAGCTTCTTTGAGGCGATTAAAGAAATGCCTATCGAAGAACAAGCCATAACATGGAATGCTATTTATCACTTCGCTTTCTACGGTGAAGAACTTGAACTTGATGGCATCGTTAAAGGCTATTTTAGCCTCATAAAACCTCAGCTAGAGGCCAATTGGCGAAGGTACGAGAACGGAAAAACAGGCGGGCGACCAAAGAAAGAAAAAACCAAATCAGAACCAAAGAGAAACCTAGCCAAAACTAAAGAGAAACCTAGCCAAAACCAAAAAGAAACCAAAGAAAAAGCTAATGTAAATGTAGATGTAAATGTTTCTTCTAATGATGATGTTGATGAAAAAAAACCAATCTACCACCTCGCCGAAGAATATTTAAATAAAAAACAGGTCGCACATTCTTTAATGGAAGACCTGAAAATAAAAAGTGAAGATGAGCTTCGTAGCGTAATGAAAAGATTTTGTCTTAAGTTGGCAAGTGAGGATTGCGCAAATAAAGTGCCCGTAGATTTCCTCAAACACTTAAAATCTTGGTACCGAAAAACTCAAGAAAATATTTCGCCATTTGCGGCCTGCCTGATACCAATCGAAGAATGAAGGAAAAACCGAATGCCAAAGACATCGAAGAAATCGTCGTCGGCTCCCTCCTCATCGACGATAGGTCCGTACCTGTAGCTCTGGAGCTGCTTAAGTCCGAGGTGTTCTACGCAGAATCCTGCCGCGAGGTATTCGAGGCAGTCAGGCAGCTATCGATTAGGGGTATTGCGGTTGATCTCGTCACCGTTTCCGAAGAGCTTCGCAAGCGGGGCACATTGGAAAGATGTGGGGGCGAATTCGCATTAGTACAAACGACGCAGAAGGTCTCATCCGCCGCGCACATCGAGTATCATTGCAGGATATTAATTCAGGAATTCATTAAAAGAGAAGCGATAGAGGTTGCAGAAAAACTCGAAAAAAAAGCGCGAAAACCGGAAACGGATAGCCTAGAACTGCTCGAAGATGCGTATGCACAACTTAACAAGGTAGCGGAAACTACAACGCGAAAGCAGGAAAGCCGCTTAGGAGACATTATATCCGCGCAAATAACCAAGGGAGTAGAAATATTCCAAGGAAAATCAACGCCAGGCATTTCTACGCCATTCCATTTTGTAAATGAAAAAACAGGTGGTTGGAAAAAAGGAGAGCTTATCATTCTCGCGGCTAGGCCGGGTATGGGAAAAACAGCCTTTGCGTTGGCGTGCGGCATCCACGCCGCAAGTAATGGCCACCCAACGGCATTTATTTCTCTAGAGATGAGCAAGGAGCAACTCACAAATAGAATTCTAGCGTCAGAAGGGGAAATTAATACAAAATCCCTTACGGTACAGGGTCTGTCTCCAGAGGAAGAAAAAAAAGCAAATGAGATTAAGGAACGACTTGAGAAAATACCTTTTTTCATTGACGATACCGCAACGACAAGCATTGAACAGCTGCAGATCATGGCCAAGCGCCTAAAGCACAAAATCAAGATGGAACTCCTCATCGTCGATTACCTCCAGCTTATTTCCTCGGAAAAAAGGAACGCGAACCGCGAGCAGGAAATTTCAAAAATATCCCGTGGATTAAAGTTGCTTGCCAAGGACCTAGACATACCTGTAATTGCTCTATCCCAGTTATCGAGGGCGGTCGAGACGCGAGGTGGTGACAAAAGACCAATGCTGTCAGACCTTCGAGATTCTGGTGCAATCGAACAAGATGCCGATATAGTCACCTTTCTTTACCGGCCGGAATCTTATGGTATTCGCGATTGGGGCAATGAATACAGCGGGAAGAGCACCGTCGATGAGGCGGAATATATGGTCGCAAAAAACCGCAATGGAGCCCTAACGCGGAACAGAGTAAAATTTTTGAAGCGATACACCCGTTTCTGCGATATAAACACCAAGAATGATTATTGCATCGCAGAAGACGATGAAGAATTCTTCAATGAACTAGAAAATAAAGACAAAGTACCCTTTTAAAAAAAACGATATGAACACAAAAAACGAATTGCTGTACGTAGACCGTGCCGCTCTAATGGAACAAAAACAAAAAATGGAGGCGGCCGCCATCCTGCTCAACCGGTTCAAAGATGCCGCCCTCAAGGAGCTTTCCAAGCTGGACGGATACCAACTGGACAAAGAGCAACTGGAGAATCTTATGAAAAAGAGTGCAGGCCACGTAGAAGATGAGGTACGGAAGCGGTTTCCCTACCCCCACGCCGATGAGGAGTTCAACCTCCGCGCAATGGGAATCAATCTCTCCGAGATCAAGAAACATTCCACCACGAGCTGGAGCGGTTACCGGTTTTACATAGACCCGGAAAACGATAATCCGTATTCTCCCGCAGATGAGCAACCGGCACTGGCAGCCTGTTACCACTACGCCGATACAGAAATAAAGCAGAAAGCCTTGGAGATAGCAGAAAAAACGGTTGAGCTGTTCAAGGAGGCAGATGATGCCGGAACGCTATTGCACGGGTATCTAAATGGCGTATCAAATGCACTGGGGGGCATCGTGTCGGTGACAAATTCAGGCCGTGGCAATTGCCTTGAGGTGGATAGGAAGCGTATTTCGCAGATTACCGAACGTACCTTCAATAGGACCCGAAACCCAGTGTAAAAGGGTATATTTGAAAAGTCATTGGATTTTGACTTGGTTTTTTGATTTTGTTTTTGATTTGGTGGGCCGTTCGGCATAGCGAACCGGATGGCCCATTTTTTACAAAGGATGCTTCGCCCAGGTGGCATAGCAATAGCTAAAAGTTTTGAAGCTAACTATCAACGGTACGCAAATGGATATGTTTGCCGGTACCCGTATAAAGCAGACCAAGCAAACCAACGATATCGCAAAGTTGGAGACGAGGCAGACGGACTATACCAATGAGTTCGAACTGCCCAAGACGCCCAACAACGTACGGGCGATGAAGAACCTATCCTTGGTGGGCAACATATCCAAGATACCCTATCGCAAAAACACCGCGATGCTCTTCTCATCCACGGGCGAGAGCCTTATTCGCGATGGTTGGGCGGTCGTAAGGGAGACCACCGATGTCTACAAAGTCTTCATCTACGACGGAAACCTTGAGATATTCAAAGCCATAGAGAATGCCCTGCTTAGCGACCTCGACCTTTCCGAGCTCGATCACTTCAAGGACCTTCAGACGGTCGTATCGAGCTGGACAAATGATGAGTACCGTTACATTTTGGCCGATTATAATGGCCTTGCGACCTACAGGAACGGCCAGAACCAGATTGTGGCCAATATCGATTACCTGGTGCCCAGTGTTAGGGTACGGTACCTATGGGACAAGGTATTCGATGCCTATGGATTTACATATAGCGGCAGCATATTCTCTACCGATGCTTTCCAAAACCTCTGGATGACATACCCAAAGGGCATCAATACCGGGGACAATGATGTCACGGTCTTTGACAGTGATGAGACGGGCCTATATGAGCAGCTGTTCCTGAACAGTGGATTTTTGTTCTTCAAGGCTGCCTATCTCGTGACCTTTCAGAGCTGGAGCGGTGCCCCTATCTTGATGGAACAGGATCGGTACCCAACTGTGGTTGAGACCGGGCTGTACCGTATAACCGTCAGCGGAACCGTAAACAAGTTCTATCCCCCTAGCCACCCGGTCAGCAGGCTCATCATCGGCAAGAACGCGGTTGGCATTGAGCCGAACGATGTAGCCCCTTATGGCCCCGATGGCATATTTGAGAACATCCAAGATGGGGAACCATTTGAGTTTACCTTCACTATAAACCTATTGGCACTGGAGAGCCTCTGCTTCGTGGTCAAGAGCCAGATAGACGATTGGTACAGGCTAGACACGGATACCAGTACCGTCAATGTGGAAATCGTACAGCTCAACCCGAACAATCCCGATTTCGGGGAGGCGTTCATCGATTTCAGTATCTCAGACTTCTTCAAGGAGGTAATCCACCATTTCGGATTGTCCCTTTTCAAGAGGAAGTACCAGAACCATTATGATTTCCTGACAATGGAGGAGCGGATAGAAACTGCGGAGAAAGTGGACTGGAGCGATAAGTACATACGGCGACTTTCAGAATCTTATGTTTATGGTGACTATGCAAGGTTGAACATACTTAGGCACGAGTACGATGATGACAAGGACAGCTACAACGATGGGCATATTACGATAGACAACGTGAACCTCAGCCCATCAAAATCATTGATAAAATCCAAGATATATACACCATTGGAGAAACCTGTGAACTATCTTGGAAGGCAGAGCCTCATATATAAGCTTTTTAGCAAGGAGTTGGACGACTCGGGCGGGCAGTTGGGATATAAGTATAAATCCCTGTCAAAGCGGTTCCATTTTATGAGAAGCATATCTTACAACAACCCTTCCGGCATACGGATTGGTTCCCAACAACTGGAGGAAGAAACGGTCAAGACCGATGTACAAGTAGAGAGCTATATCGGACTTCCTAACAAGGATGTGGTTCGGGAAAGGTATGCGGCCATAGGCCAGTTGCTGAACCGATCGAAGGTTATAAGGGTTTTAATGACCCTTACAGAAATAGATATAGCAAACCTAGATTTCAAGAAAAAATATTACCTCACACAAGAGCAGTCTTATTTTTTGTTGAACAAGGTGGTATCTTATGAACTCGGAAAGCCTACCGTCGTTGAAATGGTATCGCTGAGCCCATACGATGCAGATATTTCTTCGGAAACACCCTAGGGAATTGCTTTACGAGAAACTGATAAAGAGGCGCGAGTCGCTCAAAGAGCTTCAGGATCTAGGTGTGGTATCTCCGACCGTGCTCCGCGACTTGGAGATATATGAGGAATTCCACCGATACCCGGAACTGTGCAAGGAATGCCGCTATGATGTTCTGGCAGAGCATTACGGGTTCAAGGACAATAGCAGCATCAGGAAGATAATTGAGAAGCTGTCAAAGTGAGTAAGCAACAAAATAGATGTTTCGGGCTTTTGCCCATCCCATATTTATAAAAAATGCGAAAATCAGTAAGAGTTTACGTGCCAAAGAAAAAAACGTATCGAGTACAAGATGAGGGCTACAATCCCGTAAAGGTGGCGAAAGAGCGCGCCAGGTTAAATGAGAGGCGAAGGTCTAAAATTACAGCCAAAAACCTGAGGCTTCCGTGGTTTGTTGATAGGCCGATTGATCAGGAACGTTTCTCGGTTGTCCACCCAGTAATAGGGCTTATATGAGAAGCTATTTCAAGAAACCCAAGAAGAAAAGGAAAAACAGGGCATCCGCAGGGGTGCCCATTTCCAAAGAAACAGACGGCGAGAACCTAAGGAACCTATCGAAACACCGTTCCAAGTGGGCCGCAATGAAAACTAGCTACAAACTAAGATAACAAGTCTATGGAAGAAACCATTTTGGACTATCTAATAGCCCAAAAGCAAATCAATAACGAGCTGTTGAAGGTGTATGAGAGCATATCCTTGCCCGAAAGTGACCCCGTAATCAGAAGGATGAGAGAAACTGAACGAATCAGGATTAGCGACCGCATCAATGAGCTTACCCGGCATATCGAGGCAATCAAATCAATATTGGGCAGATCATAAATGTGCGATAATATGCACTATAGAGTTTTGCTAAATTTTCGGCACATCAATAATAGTTAGCGAGCTGGGCGGAATGGTCCTCGTTACCTTTCCCTATATACTCCCGGAACATTGCCTCGGTCGCGTGGCCAGTTACGTACATCAGCAAACTGGTGGGAATAGTGCCGTAGAAGTTTGTAGCGTAGCTCCTGCGGCCGATGTGCGATGTTACCAGCTCCCACTTAGGAAAAGTACCTGAAACCTTCCGTATGATGCTCTTTTTGCCTTCCTCCGCGATATTGACCTGCTTTTTGCCATAGGTTGGGGAATCGATTTCCGCCAATTGGCAAACCTCCTTTATATACTCGTTGTATCTCTGGTCTGAAATCCTCGATGGAAAATCCCCTCCCCTTTTTTCCAGAATCTCCATCACCTTCCCGTGAAGCAGCACGGTCATTTTCTTATTAGTTTTTGTTTGTATAAAATCTATATAGGTACGTCCATCCTGCTCACGTAGCATCGCTTTCGTGAACCTCATAAAGTCCGAGACCCTCTGGCCGGTATAGCAACTAATGACGAGCCAATCCCTAGCATTTTCTTGGTATGGCTTCAGGTTATCCAGCTCCTCTATTTTCTCGATCTCCTGAAATGTGAGGTATACCTTGGGCACCTTTTCTTTCGGTAGCCTAAGCCCGTCCAATTGAGGGTGCAGCTCGACACCCTCGCCGTGGGCGTGGCGGCAAACCGTCTTAATGTATTTCAGATCCCTTTGGACGGTATTGGCTGCATAGTTCTGCTCCCTGCAATATGCGGCAAACCTTTTTTTGAAATTCTCGTTCACCTCAGATATTTCAAATTGTACTGCCTCCGCATCTTGGAACCGCTCCAGCTTGTTCTTGACGGCGCTGTACTTTTTGCGCACCGCATCTGAGATTTCCGCCTTTCTCGCATCGAGATAGTATTGGAAATAATCAGTCAGGCCGCGTGGTACATCGGGGGCTGCCGGCCTGTAAAAGGAAGCAACGGCATTCTTTAGCAAATCTCGGTTATTTTCGGCCCACTGGACATCTACTTTGGTCAGGTCTAACCGCGATAGATCATCGTTGAGGTGGCTCTCCAGCTCTGTAATCGAATCTTTGAGTCTTTGTATCTCATTTTTCCTATCGACGTCCCGAACGGTTTTATTTGAGCCATAAGCATCCCAAATGTTCTTATCGACAAGTATGGGAGTTCTTGAGTAAATTGATTTAACCTTTCCATCAATTCGAATCGCTAAGCGAACGGTAAGGTGGGATGAAGATTTTTTGGAGCGATACAGGAAGGATATGGATGCCATGGCGGGCGAATTATCATTTCCATAAAAATACGAAATGGCAGAAATTTGAACACGTTTTGAACACGTTTTTTTTATTTAGGGAAATTCAGATAACACATTTGATTAAAAAATAGTAGATTTTATGCGTATTTGTATCGCTTTTCAATTTCAATGAAAGTCAAGGAAAACCGTTTGGTGGTTCCTGGTGGGACCACAAATTTGTATTTTGAAGTAAATAAGAAAGGCGGTTTGGTACCGCCTTTTTTGTTGGAAATTTAGGAATAATGCCTTTCGAGGTTTTCCAGCATAATGTCGGTCATCTCGTCTAAGGATACTTGGTGGCTCCATCCCCAGTCCTGTCGCGCTTCGCTATCATCGATGCTCGCGGGCCAGCTATCGGCAATAGCCTGCCTAAAATCGGGATCGTAGGCTATCTCGAAATCGGGTATGTGACGCTTTATGCTGGCGGCAATATCCTCAGGCTCAAAACTAATGGCTGCCAAGTTGTACGAACTTCGAATCGTTACAGCGTCTTCCGTCGCCTCCATAATACCCACTGTCGCCTTAATGGCATCATCCATATACATCATCGGTAAGGTTGTGCCAGCTTTCAAAAAGCAAATGTATTTTTTGTGTTTTAATGCTTTATGGTAAATGTCCACGGCATAATCGGTAGTGCCTCCACCCGGTTCCGTCTTGTAGCTAACCAAGCCAGGATAGCGAATACTGCGAACATCGACGCCGTACCGCTTAAAATAATATTCGCACCACCGCTCACCCGTTTGCTTGCTAATACCATAAACCGTACTGGGTTCCATCACGGTACGCTGGGGTGTATCGTTCTTTGGTGTGGTAGGTCCAAATACCGCGATGCTGCTGGGCCAGAAAATCTTCGAGATTTTACCGTCTTTTGCCAAATTGAGCACGTTGAACAAAGAGCTCATATTGAGGTTCCACGCTTTCATGGGAAATTTTTCTGCTGTGGCAGAGAGCATTGCAGCCATAAGGTACACATCGGTAATCTCGTGGCGCGCCACCACATCTTCCACTGCGGCATAATCGGTCGCATCCAACAGTTCAAACGGACCGCTTTCCATAAGTTCGTCGCTGCCTTCCCGTATGTCGCTCGCAATTACCTTATGGCCGTCGAAGCGGGTTCTCAAATAAGTGGTTAGTTCGGTGCCAATTTGGCCGCAGGCACCTATAATTAGAATCCGTTTTTTCATGTGGGTATTTCAGAATAATGATATAGTTCAAAGATAGGCAAATCTATAGCTTTCCTACTAAAATTAAGGCACAGTGAATCAATATCCCGTATCTTTGCGCCCAATGTAAGTACTTTATGAAACACGCCCTCCTTACCATATTAGTTGTGCTGGGTTTTTCGTGCAGTTCTCCTTGGAAAGAGGAACCCGATGCTGTGCAGGTTGCGGTAGATAGCACCTCGCTCTATGGGAGTAAATCTTTTGTAATGCCCGAGATTCGGCGAGAGTATGCCGATTTTTTATCGGAATGGTCTATTTTTCCAGACTTTTCACGCGAAATGAAATCGTTGAATATGCAGCCCTTGCCCGTAGTTAAAAATAAATCTGAAGCGCTGGTGAAACATACAGATTCCCTTATTCAGAAAATACCTGCACCGCTTTATACCAATCCCATTTTTGCACGGCTTCGGGTGGTGAATATGCGCGCCAAGCTACTGCAACAAGAGGCACAACGGCCCCGAATCGATTCCGCGGCGCTTCAAAAGGCCATTGTGGAAATGAACTTGGCTGCATCCCACTTGGTGGTACAGATCAATGAAAAATTTGCCAAGGAAGCTATCGATCACAGCCAAGAGGAAATAGAGTCTCGCGAACTGAAACAACAGCAGCGGTTTTTGGACTCGGTGTACCGCTCTGAGCTTCGTGATAAAAACAGGGATTCACTGTAACATTTAATTCAAAAACACTACTAATACGCGACTTTCAATTCAGAAAATCAATTACTTATTCTACACCTTTAAACACAAACGAATGAAACGTACTATTTTCCCCTTTGGTTTCGCCGTGGCTGCTATGGCAGTTGGCTTCGTTGCTTGCAACGATAGCGAAAAGGATCTTGCCCAGGCAGATACCGAAGAACGAGGCATTATCTTATCCAATATGGATACCACCGTTAGCCCTAAAGTTGATTTTTACAACTATGTAAACGGAAACTGGATGAAGAAAACCACCATTCCCGAGGACGAAACCCGATGGGGAGGCTTTAACGTGCTACGGAAACAAACCGATGAAGACGTTCTTGCTATCTTGGCGAATGCCAAGGAGAGCGGCGCTTATGCCGATGATACCGATCAGGCAAAGGCTATAATGATCTATGAGTCTGAACTGGACACCGTGGCAAGAAATGAGGCTGGTATCGAGCCGTTGCGATCCGCCCTCGAGAAAATTGAATCCATTGCCTCGGTATCCGATTTCCAAGAGGTAATGACGAAAAATGCTGTGGAAGTTGCACAGCCCTTCTTTGGTATTGCCGCATTCTCCAACCCCAACAACAGTTCTATGAACGTAGCGTACATTACGCCAGGTGGCTTGGGATTGCCCGATCGTGATTATTACACCAATACCGATGAAAAATCGGAAGAAATTCGCGAAGAATATAAAAACCACATCACGAGAATGCTTCAGTATCTAGGCGACACAGAGGCCGAAGCCCGGCAACAGGCCGAAACTATCTTGGCGTTCGAAACCAAATTGGCGCAACCCCGCCTCGATAAAGTAGCCAGCCGCGATTTCAGGAACTTTAACAATCCTCGATCTATAGAGCAAATACAAGAAATGGTTCCGGCTATATCGTGGAAGGAAGCTTTCCGTGATCTTGGGGTAACCAAAGAACTCGATACGGTTATGGCGATGCAGCCCACTTATATGAAAGCAATGCAAAATATTTTTAAGAAAGGCGATATCGATACGTGGAAGACTGTGATGCGCTGGCAGACCCTAAATCAGGCCGCTGGTATGCTAACCACCGAAATTGAGCGTGCTAACTGGGAGTTCTATAGCAAGTACCTTAACGGAAGCGAGCAGCAAAAGCCGGCCCAAGAACGTGCCCTTCGCACCGTGAACGGAAGCGTAGGCGAAGCCGTAGGCAAATTGTACGTAGATGAGATGTTCCCTCCCGAGGCCAAGAAAAAGGCCGAAGCTATGATAGATAATATCATCGCCGCCTACCAAGAGCGTATTCGAAACCTCGACTGGATGAGCGATAGTACCAAGACCAAGGCTATAGAAAAGCTGAACAAGTTTACAGTTAAGATTGGCTACCCCGATAAGTGGAAGGATTATTCAACCATGGCCGTAAAGCCTGGCAACACTTATTACGACAATATGGTAGCAGTACAGGAGTGGGGCCTAAAGGACAATTTGGAGCGTATTGACGAACCAGTAGACCGAACCGAATGGGGCATGTCGCCACAAACTGTGAACGCCTACTTTAATCCGTTTAACAATGAAATTGTTTTCCCAGCGGCCATTCTGCAGCCTCCATTTTACGATTATAAGGCCGATGAGGCGGTAAATTACGGCGGAATAGGAGCGGTAATTGGCCACGAGATTTCACACGCCTTTGATGATAGCGGTTCTCGTTTTGACGGTGATGGAAACTTGGTAAACTGGTGGACCGAAAGCGATTTGGAGAAGTTCATGGAGCGCGGTAATAAGCTAGCAGACCAGTATAGCAATATTGAAGTTATGGACAGCGTGTTCATTAACGGTAAATTTACACTAGGCGAAAATATTGGCGATTTAGGAGGCTTATTGGGTGCTTATGATGGCTTACAGCGGTACTATGCTGAGAATGGTCGACCCGGTAAAATCGACGGCTTTACGCCAGAGCAACGGTTCTTTATGAGCTGGGCCACGGTATGGCGCACCAAGCAGCGCGAAAAAGCCCTACGCGAGCAAATTAAGACAGATCCACACTCTCCGGGACGCTATAGAGCTACCCAACCCTTGGTGAATATCGATGCGTTTTACGAAGCGTTCGACATTCAGGAAGGGGACCCGATGTACGTAGCGCCAGAAGATCGCGTGCGTATTTGGTAAATGACTGTTTGACTACAGAAACAATCCCCCCGCTAAAGTCGGGGGGATTTTTTTATATATCATATTGGAAAGTATAGCCCAACATTTCTTGTAGATTTGAGGAACGAACCTCCTTAAACGATTCTGGTTTTGTAGTTTCCAGATAATGCGGAGGCTCCAAATTTAATGCTAGTGCCTTTGTGGTGTAATACTCCCTTTTAGAGGGATGGCTAGGATGCACCGCATTGAAAATGTGGCCGAAAGCGTCCTGTAAGATAATTTCTGAAAGGATGTTGATACAATCTCCGCGATGTATAAGATTGACCGGCGCATCCCCGTTCCGAAGATTCTTTCTTCCCGCTAAATTGTTGGCGGGCTGACGCGTACCGCCTAAAAGCCCCCCAAAGCGAACCAGAGTGGCCTTGAAAGCTTCCGAGGTAAAGAACAACTGCTCTACCTGCAATAACTGCCTTCCCGCCTCCGTATCGGGAACGGGCATATCGCCCTCGCTCACACAACCTTGGGAGTCGCCGTAGACGGAAGTACTGCTAACGAGGAGTACCTTACGTATGTTATGGCGCTCTATTTCCTTGAGGTAATACGTCATTTTCAATACATAATCTGCCCCTGTGTCACGCCGCAGCCCCGGGGGAATCATTACGATTAATACGTCCGTGTTCTGCAATACGGCTTCCGTAGTACCCCGTATGCCACTTTCGGTAAGTTCCATCACGAAGGTCTCTAAGCCTTGCTCCCTAAACTTGCCGGCCTTTTCATGGTTCGTGACACTTCCTTTTACGGTAAAGCTAAGATTTCGCAAGTGCTGCGCTAAGGGTAGTCCTAGCCATCCCAAACCGGTAATAGAAATGTTCTTACTTTTCAATGCTATCTATTTTGGTAGGTTGCTTACTTTGTTCTAGTGAATCTACTGCAAAGGTCTTCTTGGTCACGATGGCATCGGTAATAACGAAAGGTTTGGGCATAGTCGCCTTTGGCCGGCGGTGAATGCTGAAATGCGGATGTTCGAGCAAGTCGAAGCTAAATTCCATAGCGGTAAAGGAAACAACTTCCGTCTCGGGAACGGAATATTGTATTTCCAACGAATCGCGGTTGTCCATCCAATACCGCAATAGGGTTTTGGAATTACGGTTTTTCGATACATACCCACTGCTATCCCTGGGAACATCTTGACCGTTAAATTGCAACGATTGAAACGTAACGGCAGTATCGGCATATAGGTTTAATTGGTTAACCTTTCGACGGGGAACAATACGAAGCCGCACGTGCCGTGATTGCTCGTAGGTTGTATCCTGTAGTAATTTCACGTCAAAGGAAGCAATATCCTTTAGCGGTGCCTGGGCCGCATACGTATAGCCTATGCCGTATTTGCTCCCTGAGGCGTTTTCCATAAGCTCGGCAGCAGGCAGGGGATCGTCACCGAAATAGCCTTTTGTCCAATCATCTAATATGCCGTCGTAGGTGAGCCAATGAGCCTCTTGCTTGGTAAGATCGAGATGGTACACTAAGCTATTGGGCTTTTGTCTTGCTTCGGAAAAATCACTCTCGAGGTGCGCGGCGATTAAAAATCCTACGGAAGCCAAAGCAGCCGCAATAGCAAGTACGGCTTTTCTTTTAAAATATCCAAAAACCGGAACCAATAGGCCGAAGAGCAATACCGTGAACAAACAACTTATGAAGACGTGGTCTGAACCAAGCCCTACTGGAAAAAATTGAATGAGGGGTGCGAAAATAAAAATGGCAGGTGCAGCCAACATCGCCATGGCTATGGGAGCCGCCTTTTTATAACGGAGAAGCACCCACCACGAGAGCAAGGCAAAAAATACTGGGATGATAAAATACGCAGCTCCCTTTAAATACAGCAAAACGGCCACATTAATAAGCAACCAAATAACGATGGGCGCAACGAACAGTCCAGCAACCGATTGATTTTTACCTAACCAATGGTAACTAAATAAAGTAATTGCCAGAGATAGCAGTACGAAAAATGCGACATAATCGTGACCATTGTATTTAAAACCGTGCTGTATTTCGGCATAGGCGGGATACAAATTCTCAATCCATTGCCAGCCAAATATCCCGAGCGCAGTGCAAGCAATGGCTGGAAGTAACAATGCCAGAAATCCACGGCCTACGGAGGCCCCATTCAAACGGCCTTTTTTAATTCCGTAGAACAATAGAATAAAAAACAGACCAAAGGCTACGAGTAGGACAGGAAAAATCCAAGTAAAAGGATAGTGGATAACGCCCATCAGGGGCAGATTTACATATACGCTATCCAGACCGCTTTTGAGCGCGCCCAAATTAGCATCACTAAAATGGGTAAGGAGAGGTAATAGGTAATCGCCTTGGTGCTGAAGGGTCTCAGTATCAAGATTTTCAACCGTATCGTTGGCGGTATGGTAATCGAAGTGATCATCGATAAAGGCAAAGAAAAAGCTATCAATATCGCCGTCTTCTCTAAAAATGGTCGAATCGGTATCGTTTGGCAACAGTTTGTATACGCTATACATAAGGGAGGAGGCCACGGGATAGGGCACATTCGCCTCTGCAAAGGCCGCGATAAGGTTTTCGTTGCCACCGTTTGTTTCCACGATCATATTGCTTGGCCCACCGCTGCCGCGAGCCTCGAAATTGAGCACTAGCTTCACATCGCTGGACCACGGGTGCTCATTTACGAAAAGCTTCGCACCGTCGAGTCCAATTTCCTCTGCATCGGTAAACAGCACAATGATGTCGTTTTTTGGGGTTTTTCCCGAGGCCAAATACGCACGGAGGCTCTCAAGAATGGTTACGATACCACTGCCCGCATCGCTCGCCCCCAGACTTGGTACCAGGGCACTGTCGTAATGCGACAGCAGCAACAAGGCATCTCCGCTTCCAGTTCCCTGTATACGCGCCATAATATTTACGGGTTTGTCCAGTCCTCGCGTCCCTACATTGTAAACAAACCCTTCCTGCTCTTGGGGGTCGAGTCCTAATTTAGTAAGCTCGGCCATTAAAAGGGCCCTTACCGTATCGTGTGCCTCACTGCCGTGGTAGTGCGGCGCTTTGCTTATTTTACGAAGTATAGACAGGGCGCGGTCTGTAGAAAACTCGGTGAGGGGAGCAGTTGCCGGGGTGCCTCGTCGCGGCATCAAGGTGTAAAAGCTAAGAAAAATAAACAGGCCCAATAAAAGCAGGGAGAGAAGGGAGCGGAGGGACTTCATACAGAATGATTTTAAAGTTTTAAATGTACGATAATTAGGGGAACCGTTTCGGCCAGATAGGGGCATCGAGATTTTTCGTATCTTTAAGAGACTAAAAATCAATTGTCATGGGTATTAAAAGTTACATAGGAAAGCGGGCAAAGCCGAAAAAGGGTTCAACAGAGAATATCAAGGTTTCAGATTACATGAGCCGCGACCTTACCACCTTCCGCCCAGAGCAAACCGTCCTAGAGGTTATGAACACCCTTATAAAGAAGAAAATTTCTGGTGGTCCCGTAGTGAACGAAAAAAACGAGCTTGTAGGCATCATTAGCGAGGGCGACTGTATGAAGCAAATTAGCAATAGCCGCTATTATAACCAACCCATGGAAGATGTAAAGGTGGAAGATCATATGGTAAAGGAGGTTGAAACGATTGATGGAGAGATGAATGTTTTTGATGCGGCAGATAAGTTCTTGACGGCCCGACGCCGCCGTTTTCCCATTGTAGAAAATGGGAAATTAGTGGGTTTGATTAGCCAAAAAGATGTGCTGAAGGCAGCATTACAGCTCAAGGGGAATTCGTGGAAATAATTTAGTAACGCTTTACAGGTTCACATCGACCTTCACCAGTAGGTACCAATCGCCCTCGAGGGGCAAGTAACCCTGATCGTACACGTAGTAATAAACGGTACCGGTTTTGGTAACATATTGCTGGGTAAAGAACAGGAAATTAAAGCCGTGCTTTTCAAGTGTGGTTTTCTTTACCTTGGTTTTGTCCCGTTGGTTGAGCGCCTCTAGTATGCGGTGGTTTTTGCGAAGCCTGTTGTTGATGTTCCTAACCAAATTCTTGCTGTCCTTGTTAAGCGCATTGTTATGTGCGTTACGGCACGCATCGCTGCAATACTTCTTGTCGGAACGACCTATAATCTTATCTCCGCATTCTGGACAGCGCTTATCCATAGTTTAAATCAATAATCGATGTGGCCCCAGTTTTCACCGCTTTTTATTCGGTAGAGCTGCATTTCGGAAATGCCAAATTGCTTCGCGATAATACGCATCCTAGTCTTGCGGTTGGGGTCGAAAATCTTTTTCTTGATAAGTCGAACCCTTCCCGCAGTGAGCTTGGAGTACCTTGGGTTTTTGAGCATCTCTTTCTTGGCCTTGATCACCTTTGGGTTGTTCTTATTATGTTCGGAAAGTTCCTTACGGTTTACCAATTTCAAATTATCCAATTTGTTGTTGGCCTTGTTGTAGTCGAGGTGGATAACGAACTTTCGCTCTTCATCTTTCGGAAGAAAAAGCTCGGCAACGGCACGGTGCACATACACCAAATCTGTTTTTCCGGTTTTCTTTATGGTCGAAAAAACTTCGTATCCGCCCAGACGGTAAGGCTCCATGAGCTCTCCTTCCGGTTTGTACTTGTAGCGCGCAACTCTGCCAATGTTGGAAATCTCATATAGCTCGTTCTCGCGCCATGTGGTTCTGTGAAGTTTTTTCCAAACTTCGCCTTTATAGCTACGTATCATAAAACTGGGGAGTTTTTTTCAAATATACTAAAAACCTTAGCTTTGTAGGGTCGCATGGGTTATTCTATTATCGGGACATCTATATCATCGTCGGTTTCCGAAAGGTCAAAACGGTAGAGCGCTTCAAAACGAAAGAAAAATCCGCCAGAGATATCGGGGTTCAGTCTCGTGCGGTCATCTCCAAATGCAAATGCCGAAAGACCTAAATCGATGGTTTCATCGTTGTTGTACACTTCAAATTCGCTACTGGCATAGCCAAGTTTAGCTCTTAAGAGGACGCTTTTCTCAAAAAGATTCACTTGTAGATAATTGGAAAACTCCAACGAGGCAAGGTCTAGATAAGTCGTGGACACTTCTTCTTCATTATACAACCTAAAACTTCTGCCAATACCAAAATAATCTACACCTAAGGTCAACCAGTCGAACGTGTAGTTGATATCTGCTGAAATGGGTAGCGATAAATCCATCTCAAACTGTTTGTTCGGACTACGATAGTACAACCCTATAATGGGCGTACTGAACACGCCGAAAGCTTCGGTTGAAGCGTAGAGACCGAACCGATACTTCAAATTTCGATTTTTGTGGTATTTGAATATTGCCAGACCACCAAAATAGATATCATCTCCTTGAATGGCGGTAAAATCGGATGCGATTTTTGGTAGGAAAAGTAGTGTGCTGCTCCAACGCTCAGAAATATGGCCCGAATAGCCCAATTTCAAGGTAACGCTCTGCAAATCGGTAGAGGCGGTACCGGGAAATAGCTGTAGGTTATTCTTGGAGAAGAGTCCGCCCAGGATAACCGCTTGATTATTGCTTATACGAAGCGGAAGGGTAAGATCACTCTCAAAGGTAATGACGTTTGTGGTAATGTCTGTTCCCTCAATCTCGTTCTGGAAAGTTTGCCCGTAGCCAATCTTAAAGACATCTACATATTCTTGCGATAGGGCCACCGCTGGCAAAAGCAGCAGGGCAGCGAGTATATTTTTCAATTTGGTAGTAGTTTGCTATAAATATAGAATAAATTTTTTAACCGCATTCAAGAATAGGTTCAACCCACTAATAATTTGAAAAATAGCACGTTCGCTAAGAGAGGGCTATCGGTACTCCGGATTCTCAAAATTCCATCGTGTACCATCGTCCCACGCCTCTCGCGAATTACCATATGCGGGGTACCCACCTTGATCTTTTAGCATTTTGGCCAGGTGCAGCAGGTTGTAGGTCATAAAGGTAGTGTTGCGGTTGGTAAACTCGTTGTTCTCTGCATTGCTATCTTCATCAAGGTAGCTTGGTCCTGGACCGGCCTCGCCAATCCAACCACAATCGGCTTGGGGTGGTATGCTATAGCCTACGTGCTGTAGTGCATATAGAATGCCCGAGGCACAATGTTTTATGCCATCTTCATTTCCTGTAACGATACAGCCGCCCACCTTTCCGTAGTAACAATATTGTCCCTTATCGTTTTGCTTGCTGCTCATAGCGTAGAGGCGTTCTATAAGCTTGGTAGCTTCTGAAGATCGCTCGCCCAACCAAATGGGAGTGCCTATGATGAGAATATCGGCCTTATCTACCTTGTTCCAAAGGTGTGGCCAGGCATCCTCCTTGGCACCGTGCTCCGTCATGTCGTAATACACGCCTGGAGCAACATTGTAATCTACCAAACGAATTATTTCGTAAGAAACACCCTCGGCCTGTAAGATTTTGGCTGAGACTTCTATAAGTCCTCTGGTATGGCTTGTTCGGGGCGACTGCTTAAGCGTACAGTTTATGAAAAGAGCATTAAGGTTGCTGAAATCTGGTTTTTTGAAGGCCATTTTTGTTTGTAAGATACAGGATTCTGGCTAATCTGCCAACACGGGTATACTGCATAAAAAAACCCGGACGACTGTCCGGGTTTCTTCTAGTTTTAGCTAGCTTATTGCTGCATTACTTTTTCATCGCCATTGGTAACGGCAGGAGTTTCTACCTTCGCCATCAAATCTTGGTGCTTAGCCATAAGTTGCTCATGCTCTTGCTTCAAGGTTTGATTCTGCTCGATCATTTTCTCTTGGTTTTCAACGATAAGGGCAATTTGCGCTTCTTTCTCTTCAGCAGTAAGGGTAGCAAATTTTTCCTTTAGTTCGTTGTTTCCAGCGATCATTGCTTCTTGACCAACAAGAATAGCCTCGTGGTTTTTGAAGATTACTTCGTGCTCTGCCATAGTTACCATCAAGCTAGAATCTTTAGTTTCCATAGCGTTCAGTTTCTCATTCATTGCTTGGTGCATCGCAACCATCTCTTGGTGAGCGGCTTTGTTCTGGGCAGTTACGGTTGCAAGGCTGTCCTGCTGGGCAACCAATACATCGTATTGAGCGGTTAATTCTTTGTCTTTGTTGTCACAACCTACAACGAGTACTGCAGTAGCAGCAAGGGCGAAAATTATTTTTTTCATGTTCAAATTTGTTTAAAATTTATTTTAAAACGGAAGGGTTCGAGTTCCATTTCGGCGGGCGAAAATAGAACAAATTTTGACACGAAAATCAAAAGCCTGAAAATATTTTTCTTTGCTTTTTGAATTGGGCTAACGCACTGGTTTACAAAAGCTAAAAATAGATGGCCACAAAGGCTATTGGCTTGGATTCGTAACTTATTCTTAGAGGTGCGCTCCATAGAATTTCAGTAAAAAATAAAGGGCCAGATTTGTCGTGGCCCCTTATTTTTTGTACGGATGGATGGTGGAATATCTAAAACCAAGGCTTTCTCCCTACCTGATAGGTTTGGTAGAATTCCTCGTCGCTTTTAGTGAGGTAAATTATACCCTCGATAAGTCCTACAATTGCAGTAGCCATATAGATGAAGCCCCCAAAAAGTAGGCAGGAGGTCACAATGCCTATGAGGGTAAGGACCAACAGGATAATTCCTTCCTTGTTGTAGCCTAGGATGAACTTATGAACGCCAAATGCCCCGAGAAAAATGCCTAAGAGGCCCGCCAGTAATTTTTTATTTTCGGTGCTTTGTGTGGCTTGGTTCCAGCCTTCCTTAAATTCATTGGCAGTATTTTTTGTTTCCTTCTCAAAATTGCCAGACGTATCGTCCATACGTTTTTTGGTGCTGTCGTAATCTTGGTTGGTGTTTTCTTCCATAGTGATGGTTGTTAGTGATTAGGATAAAGATAAAAAATTTTATGTAGTTGGCGCATACGGGTTTATATTATTCGAAGGCACTGTCCACAGGTTCCCATAGCTCAATCTTATTGCCTTCTGGGTCAAGTATCCACCCAAATTTTCCATATTCGTACTCCTCTATTTCACCTATAACCGTTACACCTTCCTTCCGCAGCAACTCCAAAAGCTCGACCAAGTTGGCAACGCGAAAATTCATCATAAACTGTTTCTCGCTTGGTTTAAAATATTCAGTGTCTTCTGGAAAAGGACTCCATTGCGTAGAGCATTTCTCATTGTCCTCGTCCCGCCACCAAAAGGTGCAACCGTAGGCATCGGTATTCAGCCCTAAGTGTTTGTTATACCATGATTTTACAGCTTCTGGATCCTTAGTCTTGAAGAAAAAACCTCCAAGCCCTGTAACGCGTTTTCCCATACATTCTATTTTTTGATTGGTTTGTTCTTTTTTCCTAATTTCTTTCCGAAGATATCTACAATCTTTTCCACGATTGCCTGGGCCAGTTTTTCCTTGCTCTCCACGGTCCAGCCTGCCACGTGCGGCGATAGCAAAACGTTTTCCATTGAAAGTAGGGTGCTTAATTCCGGTGGCATTTCTTCAGCAAACAGCGCCTCGAAAGAGCTTTTTTCAAACTCGAGCACATCGAGTCCTGCGCCTAGTATTTTTCCTTCAGACAGGGCGTGGACCAGATCTTTGGTTACAACGCTTTTGCCCCTGGCGGTATTTAGCAGCCAGAAGGGTTTTGTGAAGGCCGAGATAAACTCGGAGTTGACCATATTTTGCGTGAGCGGTGTTAGGGGAGTGTGCAGGCTTACCACATCGGCCATTTCCTGAAGGGTCTTTAATGATACTTGGGTTGCGTGCTTGTTGCCCACATTGTCCTGTATATCGTAGCAGAACACGGTGCAGTCGAACCCCTTCAGCTTTTTGGCAAACGATTTGCCCATATTTCCGTAGCCTATTATGCCCACAATTTTTCCGTCAAGCTCTACACCTCGGTTACCCTCCCGGTTCCATATACCTTTTTTTACCTCGCCATCGGCTTTGTTCAGCTTGTTGAAAAGCGACAGCAACAGGCCCAAGCAGTGTTCACCCACCGCATTTCGATTCCCCTCGGGTGCGGCAATTAGCTTGATGCCCCGTTTCTTGGCAGCCAAAGCATCGA
>CAZXDP010000010.1:0-61546 GCA_964639255.1 uncultured Flavobacteriaceae bacterium | reverse complement strand
TGTGGGGCTGTTTTCCATCTTCATGGGTATGCTGGGCATCATCATCCTTATGCGAGTGGGTGGCGTTCCCATCGTTGTGCGAGTGGCCGTTGGCAGCCGACCTATAATTGGCGTATACCAATTGGTTTGCCAAGGGCTTGCCATCAAACAATAATTGTACTCGTAGCGTATCGCCGGTATGGGATGCGTAGGGATTGCTTAGTGGTACGAACTCGATAGGGTATCCCAGTCTGGTCTTCCAATCATCGGTGAGCGAATCGCCTACTTGGTAAATAGCCTTCACATGCTTTGAATATTTTTCTGCAGCATCTTGTTCCAGCAAATTGTTTTCGGTTCTATACGTCAACATATCGGTTACGCCGTCGTGTTCCAAGTACTTATTAAAATCTTCGGCCTTGAGCTCAATCGATCGTGGCGCAGTAGAAACGCCAGCGAGCCAAGTGCCGGGCTCCCCCGTTTTAAATCTAAGGATGGTGGTGCTGTCCTGCTCTGTCCATTGATTTTCAAGAATGGGTATCCGCTCCCCACGACCCACCAAACTCGCATCGACCATTCTATCTCTGTCTATTACGTTATCGCTTTTGTCGAAAGTGCCGTTATATAGCAATAGGGCCGTTTCTTGGTTAGGTTCCAAGAAGAAGGTATTCATCTTCAAATACATATCATGGCTACTGAACAAGATGAGACAGCCAAGGACGAGTATGGTTTTTTTCAAAATGTAGATTTTTAGTGTTTATTTCAGCTAAAGAACTGAATGAATAAATTGCTGCTATCGCAACTTATAGGCATCCGTACAGCGTGAATATACTTCGGATAGTTGTAATGACAGATTCTTTAACAAAAAATTAAAAAAGCCCGCCAAAAAAGTGGCGGGCCTTTCCCCTTATCTCATGGCTACATGTGATTTAGTACATATTTTGCAAGGCAACAATATCGTTGTTGTTAAATTCTCCATCGGCACCTGCACTAAAGCAGGCTAACATAATCGAGGTTGGATCATAGCCTGTGGGGGTACCGTTAATATGGTTAGCGCCCACACCGGCCGTACCTTCGTTTACATTCTGCCCACAGCTTTGACGGCTAAACCAATCGGTATGGCGAAATCCTACCGAATGTCCGATTTCGTGCGTAATTACGTGTTCGTTTACATTGGTGCTGTACCCAGATAAACCATAAATTTGAACGAATTTATAAGGTAGTCCGCCACTCGGGAAACCAGCGCTTCCTCCTGCTCCGTTAGGATTGTTAACGGTATTGTTGTACACCACCATATCCTTATCTTGATAATTGGTACCAAAACTTAGGTTGAAACTAATGGAAACACCGCTCAACCTGTTGTAGTTATTTACTGCCCACTGCAAGGCCGTACGCTCTTTGTTACTAAGCGCTTGGCTGCCTCCAGTATATCCAATAATGGAAATGTTTCTGCCCTGGCTCACCAAATTATTGGTGCTGTATTGCCGTGAGGGGGTTCCATCCTTGGCCATTTCGAGCAGTTGCGCCTCGGTCATTACAATGTCGTCTTCGATGAAAAGACGTTCTTCAGTCGTGCCATCGGGAAAATAGAAGGTTCGGTACTCTACAAAATCGGAGTTGAGGTTTAGACCTTCTACGATATCCAAGATATGCTGCGGAACTTCGCGCGTTTGGTTGGCTTCATCGTTGGTTGGGGTGGTTACGTCTTCGTCTTTGGAACAAGACACGAGGGCTAGACTTAGGGCCACAGAGGCCACTAGCCCAAATTTTAATTTTCTCATTGTTTGGGAATTATGAATTAGTACTTAGTTTGTTAGGTTAACCTAAGGTTAAATATAGGTAAATTCTTACACGTTCGTTAGCTAAATCCAAAAAAAAAATTCCGAAACAATAATAAAGCTGTTAAATTATAAGGAGGTTCGCACAGGATACTTCCGGGTACTACACAATTTCTGCGCTCAAACCGGCCTGCAGTAATTTGGAACAGCGCGGTTTTAAATCGTCGTAAGACCCAGATTTTACAGTGCATTTCCCTTTATAATGCACAATGATGGAGCACTGCTCAGCCTGTTCGGGGGTATGGTCGCACGCATAGATAAGGGTCTCGATAACGTGGTCGAAGGTGTTCACATCGTCGTTGTAGAGAACGATTTGATTTTCTTGGTCTTGTTTTTCTTCCAAGAGAACCTCTTCCTCAAATTTTTCCTGATAGCTCATATCAATTCAAATTTACAAATTTTGCGGCAATCCACCGGTTCCGTTCCTTGCTATCAACGAATTGCAGCCCTAGTTTAGTACACGCATCGGTAATGGCGTCTAGATCTTCAGCATAGAAACCGCTTAGAAATAGAGTACCTTCCTTTTGAAGACTCATCTTGTAGGTTTTTAAATCTGCCAAAAGAATATTCCTATTAATATTGGCAATAATGGTATGATAGGTTGGTTTTTGGGGCAATATGGTAGCATCTCCCAGTTGTACCTCGATATAATGTTTCCCGTTGCGCGCTATATTTTCTTCTGAATTCTCGACGCACCACGTATCGATATCGATTGCGGTGACACTCTCGGCACCACGTTTGGCCGCTAAAATGGCCAGTACGGCCGTACCACAACCCATGTCGAGCACCTGCTGCCCATCAAAACGATGCGCAAGCAAGTATTGAAGCATCATATAGGTTGTTTCATGGTGCCCGGTTCCAAACGACATTTTTGGTTCAATCACGATCTCGTACGAAACGTTAACCGCATCGTGAAATGGTGCCCTAACAACGCACTGGTCCTCTACCGAAATAGGACTGAAATTCTTCTCCCATTCGGCATTCCAGTTTACTTGTGCAATCTCCTTTATTTGGAAGGTTATGTTTGCCTCGGGTGATTTCAAAATTTGAATATTATTCAGAATACCATCGTCCCAGAATTCCTTTTGGATGTAGGCCAGAACACCATCGTCAGTCTCCACAAAGCTCTCGAAGCCTACTTCGGCCAATTGGGCCACCAGTATTTCAGAAATAGGCTGTAACGGCGCTATCTCAAATTGGTATTCTATGTACTCCTGTGCCATTTGGTTGTTAATTTTTGAAGGCATTGACAATTTCCATAAAAGAAGCAACCTCGAGCGAAGCACCGCCAATGAGGCCGCCATCCACATCAGACTGGCCAAAAATCTCGGAGGCATTATCGGGTTTCACACTACCACCGTATAAGATGGAAACGGCGTTGCCCACTTTTTCTGAATAGGCTTCGGAAATCGTTTTTCTTATAAATTCGTGCATTTCCTGAGCCTGTGCCGGAGTAGCGGTCTCCCCGGTGCCAATGGCCCATACGGGCTCGTAGGCGAGCACCAAATGGTCCCAATCTTTTTCTGAAAGATGGAACAAGGCGTTTTCCAGCTGCGATGCAACAACATTGAAATGCGCTCCCGATTTTCGGTCGGTCAGCTCTTCCCCTACGCAAAAAATAACGGTCATATCGTTGGCAAGCGCAGTATTTACCTTTTCTGAAAGCTGCGCGTCATCTTCTTTGAAATAGGCGCGGCGCTCGCTATGCCCTACAATTACTGTTTCCACCCCAACGCTCTTCAACATAGCCGCCGAAACCTCACCGGTAAAGGCGCCGTTCTCAGATTGGTGCATATTCTGTGCCGCGACGCGAACCGGATGTTCCCGAAGCGATTGGAAGGTGTGGTATAAATTGGTATAAGCCGGAGCGATGATGACACTCACATTTTCAGGAAACACTTGTTTCTTCAAATCACCGAGGAATCTTTCGGTTTCGGCCAGGTCTAAATTCATTTTCCAGTTACCCGCCACTATCTTCTTTCTCATAATATGGTATTTTATCGGTTAGTACGAATTGCGACTTTCGCATTCCGAAAAGGATGGCTTCAGCTACTGCCTACTTATCTTCGGGTCCAGCCAGCCGTATATGATGTCTACAAAAATATTGATTAGTATGAACAAGGTGGCGATGACCAGCACCGCTCCCATAATCACGGGCAGGTCCAAAGTGTTGAGGGCGTCAACGATCTCCTTGCCCAGACCATTCCAACCAAAAATATACTCCACGAACACCGCTCCAGCCAACATAGAGGCAAACCACCCGGAGATTGCAGTAACCACGGGGTTCATCGCGTTCTTTAACGCGTGCTTGCGAATTATCTTTGCAAAGGAAAGACCCTTCGCCCTTGCGGTTCGAATATAGTCTTGCCCCAATACTTCTAAAAGGGAATTACGCATTAGTTGGGTAACGACGGCCAAGGGACGTATGCCAAGTACCACGGCAGGCAGTACCAAATTTTTCCATTGGATGTAGGTACCTTCCCCGAAGTCGTCTACCTCGTAAAGGCTGCCCGTCATATTCAAATGGGTATATTCGTGGAGCAAAAAACCGAATACCCACGCAAAGATAATCGCACTGAAAAAGGAAGGCACGCTCATTCCCAAGGTGCTTATCAATTGGATGGCCTTATCGATCCAACTATCCCGAAACAACACCGAAACAATTCCCAAAATGACCCCCAGCACCATGGCAATGACGATGGCCGAGACCGCAAGTACGATGGTATTGGGCAAGGTTTCTGTAATGACCTGGCTTACTTCCTTTCCATTTTTTTGGAACGACTCCCGCAAATAGGGCATTTTTAACAGCACTTCAGTTCCCGAAGCATCAAAAAGCGTTACACCCGTATACTTTCCTGGGCGCGCATAGGTATAGGCTACGGGTTGGGTGCTGTGGAAGGAAATGGGCGAAAGATCGTTTAAGTAATACAGGTACTGTGTGGATATCGGTTTGTCGAAACCGTACTTCTTCTTGACAACTTCAAGCTGCGCCGCGGTTTCGTTCTGTCCCAACATCATTCTGGCAGGATCGCCAGGCAATAATGTAAACAACAAAAATATTACCGTAACTACGCCCAGAAGCGTTACGAGCGCATACCCTATATTTACAATGATATACCGCGCCAAGCTACTCCAGTTTTAATTGTGAAACATCGTTCCAATGTAATTTTTGCACTACGGTGCCCTTGTTGAGCTTTAGGATACCGGGGTTGCTCCTTACTATGGTCTTTAACGCCGTTTCATCGGTAAAGTAAAATTGAAACGGCAAGTTGTGCGCTCGCACTACCTCTTCGGTCACCTCAGCGCTGGAGGCAGAGAGCCCAATTACGGTATATCCTGCTTCCACCGCCCGATCGGCAGTCTTTTTCAAGGCCGTGAATCCTTCCTTTTCGCTACTAGAAATATTATAGGCCACGACAATTATTAGGTTTTCCATACTTAAGAATTCATCGGTGTAATCGGTGCCGTCGCGCTCAATGGCAAAATCATGGATAGGCGGCTCGTAACCTGCTTGAATCTCGGTGGTCTCTACACTAACAAAGGTTCCTTCCTGCTTCGGAAAATCTCCTTGGGTCACCACAATTTTTTCCGTTCCATTTACATTGAATTTCCAGCGGTATTCGTAAATCGGTTTCGGCGCATAGGGCGGGATGCTCATATTTTCCTGGATATTGGCTCCCACCTTATACGGCCTAAAATCAATTATGGGCAAATGCTGAAGTACATAATAGGTAATGCCCAAGCATCCCACAAAAGCCACGAAAACCGTTAAGCTCCTAACATTGGAGGTAAAGAATGGCGTAATGTGTTTTCTTCCGAAGAATAAAATGAGAATGAACACCAGCAGTACCACATCTTTATAAAACGATTGCCACGGCGTGAGCTTTAGCGCATCCCCAAAACAACCACAATCTGTTACTTTGTTGAAATAAGCCGAATAGAACGTAAGGAAGGTAAAGAAAACGATCATAAGCAGGAGGCTCCAAACAGTAAAGGTTCGAGCATAGCCCAAGATTATCATGACGCCCAGCAATACTTCGTAAATCACTACAAAAATAGCGATGAGCAATGCGTAGGGCACCAAAACTTCAAGGTTAAGTACATCTGGCGCGAAATAATCTTTCAGTTTGAACGAAAATCCTATCGGATCGTTCAATTTTATGAGTCCGCTTATCAAAAAAAGCACCCCTACAAAAATGCGCGAAACACCCACTAAATATTTCATACCGTATCGATTTCTACTGTTCGTTTCTATTGGTCTAAATGTATCAAGGCAAATACTGCATAGTTGATCATATCTTGATAATTGGCATCTATGCCCTCGCTCACCAAGGTTTTACCTTGATTGTTTTCAATTTGCTTTACGCGAAGGAGCTTTTGCAAGATAAGATCGGTTAGCGATGCCACTCTCATATCGCGCCAAGCCTCGCCGTAGTCGTGGTTTTTGTCCATCATTAGCTTTTTGGTGGCCGCGATATGTTTGTCATACAATTCCACGGCATCCTGTAGCTTTAAATCTGGCTGTTCGGCAACCCCCCGCTCCAATTGTATGAGTGCCATGGTGGCATAGTTTATTATGCCAATGAACTCACTACGTTCGTCTTCATCGATCTTGCGTTCTGCATTTTGCTGCAAACCGCGAATGCGTTGCGCCTTTATAAAGATCTGGTCTGTCAACGACGGGAGGCGCAAAATGCGCCAGGCACTACCGTAGTCTTTCATTTTATTAATGTACAGCTCCCTGCAATTTTTTATGACGGCATCGTACTGCTGCGAAGTATGGGACATATGGATGTGTAAGATTTTGCGTAAATTTCGCTTAAATTAATCAATTTAAAAAAATTGAAAACCATCAATTGCAAAGGTAGCCTTATTGATCTTGGTACTCCAAGGATTATGGGCATTATTAACGTAACGCCAGATTCCTTCTATGACGGAGGCAAAACAGCCTCTATAAAACAGATCTTGCCACAGGCAGAAACCATGCTCGAAGAAGGCGCTACCTTTCTCGATATTGGAGGTTACAGTTCTCGCCCGGGGGCGTCCCACATTTCGGCGGCGGAAGAATGTAGTCGTGTCACCACCGCCGTAGATGCCATTGCAAGGCGATTTCCCGAAGCGGTGCTTTCCATAGACACCTTTCGCAGTGAGGTCGCCAGAGCCGCTGTGGAAGCTGGTGCTGCGATGGTAAACGATATCTCGGCCGGAGTGATGGACGAAACGATGCTGGAAACCGTGGCAGAACTCCAAGTGCCTTACATTGCCATGCATATGCGCGGCACCCCGCAAACGATGCAGGAAAACACGCAATATGATGATGTATTGAAAGAGGTTTTGTACTATTTCTCGAAACGCCTTGCCTTGGCGCGAGAAGCTGGTATTGTCGATGTGATTGCCGACCCTGGCTTCGGATTTGCAAAAGACACACAGACCAATTTTCAGTTATTGCAGCATTTGGAGGCATTCCAGAGATTGGAAATCCCAATACTGGTGGGTATCTCCCGAAAATCGATGATTTACAAGACCTTGAAGGGAGCGGCTAGCGAGGCGCTGAACGGTACCACCGCGCTACACGCCATTGCCTTGTATAAAGGTGCCAATATTTTGCGGGTGCACGATGTGAAAGAGGCCGTAGAGTGTGCAAAACTTGTGGAAAGCCTTAAAAACACTCCTGTTTTATACTGAAATAAAAAAGCTACATTTACAAAAACGCAATCCCGTTGGAATTTCTCGACATTCGCATTATAGATATTGTAGATATCGTATTAGTAGCCTTTCTGCTCTACTATCTCTACAAATTGGTAAAAGGTACGGTAGCCATCAACATCTTTATAGGTATTGTGATTGTGTACGGCATTTGGCGCCTTACCGAATTGCTGGAAATGGAACTGTTAAGCAAAATCTTGGGCGGATTTCTTGGCGTAGGGATGTTCGCGTTGATCGTGGTGTTCCAACAAGAGATACGTCGATTTTTGCTAATGCTGGGCTCTACCAACATAAAGGCACGAAGGCGGTTTTTCAAGCAATTTAAATTTTCTGCTGAAGGGGACCCGAAAACCAACATCGCCGCTATCCTTAAGGCATGCAAGAAAATGAGCGACAAGCAAACGGGCGCCCTAATTGTTATACAGCGCAACAGCAGCCTAGATTTTGTGAAAAATACAGGCGATGAGATGAACTTGGAGTTGAATGCCCCCATTATTGAGAGTATTTTTTTCAAGAACAGTCCGCTGCACGATGGAGCCATCATTATCGAGGAGAATAAGATCACGGCTACGCGCGTTATCTTGCCCGTTAGCAACGATCGAAGCATTCCATTACGGTTTGGATTGCGACACAGGGCCGCCGTGGGTATTTCGGAAAAAACAGATGCCGTGTGCATCGTAGTTTCTGAAGAAAACGGACAGATAAGCTATCTAAAAGATGGTGAATTTGTTTTATTCGAAGATTTAGACGAACTTCAATCGCATTTAGAGAAAGACCTCAGTTAAATCCCAACTCATGCAGTGCAAAAACTGTAACAAACCATTAACTGAAACCTGTTGCTATTGCAACGATTGTGGGGCTAAGGTAGTAGGCCACAGATTGACGTTACGGTATCTTGGGACCGAAGTGTACCAGGCCTTTTTCAGCATCGACAGCAACAAACCGCTACGCACATATATCGATCTTTTTGTGAGGCCCGAAGCGGTAATAGACGGATATATAAACGGGGTGCGCAAACGGTATATCAATGCCTTTGGCTATTTTACCATTGCCGTTACCATTTCGAGTGTGTTTTTTTTTGTCTTCCTGCAGTTTTTTCCTGAATACCTTAGTTTATCGGCCTTCCAACCCGATTCCGTAAGCCCTGAACAACTCGAGCTTCAGAAAAAATGGAATGAAACCATTTTTGAAAATCAGTCCATCGTATTTTTTATAAGCATCCCAGTTTTTGCACTTATTTCAAAGCTTTTATTTCTTCGGAACAAAAAGTACAACTATACAGAACATTTAATCTTGAACCTGTACGCCTATTCGCAAGCGTCGATAACGGTCGTATTTCTTTATTTTATCACGATTTGGTACCAACCTCTCTTCAACCTAATTTTAATTTTTGCCCTTCCGCTGCAAATAGTTTATTACAGCTACGTCCTGAAAAGGTTATTTTCGCTCTCCCTCGGGCAGTTGCTGCTTAAAATAGTGCTGTTCGCCTTGGTACTGGGTTTTTTATTCGCCTTAGTTATGCTGTTGACGCTGGTGGTGATGGCCTTTACCGGCCAGTTGGACGCGATGATTGAAGCTGAGAGGGCGAAAAGAGGTATTTCCTACATCGCTTCCTCGGCCATAAACTGTACCTCGTAGAGCGTTCGGTAGTAGCCGTTGGATTTTTTTAGCAGTTCCTTATGGGTGCCTACCTCTACGATTTTACCAGCATCCATCACCAAAATGGTATCGGCCTTTTTAATGGTAGCCAAGCGGTGGGCGATCACGATGGAAGTGCGGCCTTTCGTTATTTTTTCGGTGGCGGTCTGTATGAGCTCTTCAGAATAGGTGTCTACAGAAGAGGTGGCTTCGTCTAGCACCAAGATACCCGGTTTGCTCACATAAGCGCGCAGAAAGGCTATCAATTGACGCTGACCAGAGGAGAGCATGCTTCCACGTTCCTTTACGTTATAATGGTAGCCACCTGGCAAGGTCTGGATGAATTCATGCACGCCAATTTCCTTAGCGGCAGCCTGTACCTCTTCTTCGGTTATAGAGGGGTCGTTCAGGGTTATGTTGTTCAAAATGGTATCTGCAAACAAAAAGACATCCTGCAGCACCACGGCAATTTCCTTCCGAAGAGATTGCAGTGTATAGTCGCGCGCATCTTTTCGATCAATAAAAATAGCCCCACCTTTGATTTCGTAAAAACGGTTCAGCAAGTTGATAATGGTCGATTTTCCAGCACCGGTGGCGCCCACGATGGCAACCGTCTCTCCAGGATGCACGGTGAAAGAGATCCCCTTAATCACTTCTTCATCAGCATTATACCCGAAGCGAACGTCTTTAAACTCGATGTAACCGCTGGTTTGATTAAGTGTTACCGTACCCTCATCGGCGATGTGCGATTGTGTATCCAATATACCGAAAACGCGGTTGGCGGCAACCATTCCCATTTGCAGGGTATTGAACTTATCGGCAATTTGGCGCAACGGCCGAAACAGCATTTGTGCCAACTCTATAAACATGGTGATAAGCCCCACTGTAATTGTACCGCCCTCCACGGCATTCAATCCACCATACCAGGCGATGAGCCCAATGGCAACCGATGATGCCATCTCTGCGATAGGAAAGAAGATTGAGTTGTACCAAACGGTTTTTACCCAAGCTTTTTTGTGCTTATCGTTTATTTGTTTGAACTGTTGGTATTCGGTCTCCTCGCGGGTAAAGATCTGTACGATTTTCATTCCTGTGATTCGCTCCTGCACGAAGGAGTTTAAATCGGCCACCTGATTCCGAACGTCTTCAAAGGCGACTTTCATAGCTCGTTGAAACACCCTTGTTGCATAGAGTATTAATGGCAAAATGGCGAATACAATGAGTGATAGTTGCCAACTTTGGTAGAGCATAAACCCAGCGATGACGAACATTTTCAGTAAATCGCTAATAATGACAAAGAGTCCCTCACTGAATATACTCGAAATGGTCTCGATATCGTTTACCGCACGGGTGGTGAGCCGGCCCACGGCACTTTTGTCGAAATACTTCATCTTGAAACTCATCATAAGTTTGAAAAGTTTCACGCGAATATCCTTTATAACACTTTGCCCAAGCCAGTTAGCGTAGAAAATAAAGGCAAACTGGAATAGCACTTCCAATAGCAACACCCCAACCATAAGCGAGATATAGAACAGCAAGCTATCGCCATCTTTGGGGGTGATGCTGTCGTCTATGGCCAACTTGAGCAGCCAGGGCCTCAAAATCGTGAGGCCCGACATCGCAATGGCTGCAAAAGCTACAAAAAAGAACGTGCCCTTGTAGCGCTTGGTAAATTGCAACAACCGCTTAAAAAGAGTAAAATCGAATGCCTTTCCGCTTTCAGCCATACCATGGGGCAAAGGGCCCTTTTAAGGATTTATAAATATTGATGTAGGATACGTCACCTCTGTTAAATAGAGGCCATGGGCCGGGGCTGAAGCCCCTGCAAGGGTGCGGTCCTTACTTTTTAAAATAGTGTGGAATTCGTCCATCGTTGTTTTACCATAGCCAACGTCAAGCAATGTTCCCACGACCGCGCGTACCATATTGCGTAAAAACCTGTTGGCAGTTATGGTAAATGTAATCTTATTACCTTCCCGCTGCCAAACCGCAAGCTCCACATTACAATGATACGTTTTTACATCGGTTCCCGATCTGGAAAAACATTGAAAATCGTTATACTCCAATAACGCCGCTGCCGCCTCGTTCATTGCCTCAAGGGATGGCTCTACATACAATTGATGGGCCAAGCCGCGTAAAAAGGGATCCTTTCCTACAATTATGGCATACTCATACGTTCTCGAGAGTGCGTCGAACCGGGCGTGTGCTGTATTCGTTACGGGCAGGAGATTTCTTACCGCAATATCTTTGGGCAGGTAAGAGTTGAGCCGAAACAAAAGAGTATCTCTTTCCGCTATATCAGCAACATCAAAATGGGCAAATAACTGTTTTGCGTGCACCCCGGCATCGGTGCGGCCGGCTCCTACTACGCTAATACTGGTGCGCAACAAACGCGAAAGACCCTCCTCGATAACTTCCTGAACAGAGAGAGCGTTGGGCTGTCGTTGCCAGCCGCTGTAGTGGGTTCCATTATAGGCTATTTCAATAAAATATCGCACCGAAATTGGTATTTTTGAAGCTACAAAAGTACGGAAATAGTCTTATGCACTGGGTGCGGAGCTTCTCGAATATACCTACTGAAATCATTATTCCCTATGAAGAAAATACTATTGCTTAGCGATACCCACGGCTACATCGATGAGCCCCTACTAAATCACGCTAAAAAAGTGGATGAGGTTTGGCATGCAGGCGACATTGGGAGCAGTGCCGTTACCGATGCGCTTGCAAATTGCGCTACCGTAAGAGCGGTGTATGGCAATATAGACGATACTGGATTGCGAAAGCAATTTCCCTTGGACAATAACTTTACATGCGAAGGAGTTTCGGTATGGATTACACATATTGGTGGTTATCCAGGCCGCTATGAAAAACGTATCCGCGAGCGTTTGGGATACAGTGCCCCCCAGCTCTTTATATGTGGTCATTCGCATATTTTGAAGGTAATGCGCGACAAAAAACACGGATTATTGCATATGAACCCAGGGGCTATTGGGAAGCATGGCTTTCATAAAGTGCGTACCATGCTTCGTTTTGAAGTAGACAAAGGAGGCGTTCAAAACCTAGAGGTTATCGAATACCCTCGTTAGCACCTTCGGCATAAAAAAACCCCCAAGGTGGCATCCTTGGGGGTTTCGCACTAAAATATACTAAGATGAAAAGGTTTATCGTAAACGGTCTACAGATTTTACGAGATCTTCGTCCCTTTTTATGGCCTTATTGGCCAGCACTAAAAAAACGATAGAAATGATGGGAAGCAAGACCCCAATACCCTTCTCTGAAACCAAAGTCTCTCCGGATATGCTTAGCGACCTGTATACGAAAACTCCCAGTAATACAAAATTTGAAATAACATTAAGGCGATTGAGCACGAATTGCCGTTGTCGTTTCTTAAAACTTACAATCGAAACGATAGACAAAACAATCGATACAAAGATAAGGCCAAAAACGACAGGTTCACCACGCTCGATCACAATGGTACCCGAGGTATCTTCCACAAGGGGAAACCAGGCATACAAAGCACCCATCACTAAGGCCGAAGCTAGTAAATAAAGTGTTTGTACTCGTTGTATCATCGTATTATCGCCACTTTTGGGCAAAAATAAGGTTTCTTTTTAAAAAAATTACCGCATCAATTTAAATTATTATTGTAATATTGCAGTATCTATTCGTAACCACTTCAACAACGGTTACTTAGTCTTCAACAAATTTTACAACCAGATTACCTTTCTCAAGAGGATCACTAATTTGATAATTTAACACACATATACCTTACATGTTTGAAATTTCAGAATTAAAGGCAAAAAAACTACCTGAACTTCAGGATTTGGCCAAAGAACTCAACGTTCCTAAGTACCGCAGCTACAAGAAATTGGACTTAGTGTACCAAATTTTAGATTACCAAGCAGCCAACCCAAAAGCTGTAAAGGAGGTGATACAGGATGAGGATGCTTCTAAAAAGGAAGCTACCAAGGAAAGTTCCTCTACACAGCAAAAAGAAACCTCCCGCAACGACAAAAGGGAGCAGAACAAACAATCCAAGAACTCTCCCGGCAAGGACCATCGCGCTAAGAACGACGGAAGAAAAAAGCAGAAGGACAACCGAAAGAACAAGAACGAAAATAAGCAGTCTGATTCTAACAAGGGGAATGATAACAAAGATTCGAATAAAGAGAATCGCGATACCCGAAAAGAGTCTAACGATAAGAATCAGCGTAAAGACCACCGGAATAACGGAAACCAAAGAGACAATCGTAATACCGGCAATAAAGACAACCGCAATCGCTACAAGGAACCCGATTACGAGTTTGACGGGATTATTACCAGTGAAGGCGTTCTTGATATTATGCAGGATGGCTACGGCTTTTTGCGGTCTAGCGACTACAACTATCTTTCCTCTCCAGACGATATCTACGTATCGCAGTCGCAAATTCGGCTTTTCGGACTAAAAACAGGTGATACGGTATTAGGGGAGGTTCGACCGCCAAAGGAAGGCGAGAAGTATTTTCCGCTTATCAAAATCAACAAGATCAACGGTTTGAACCCCAATGTGGTGCGCGATAGAGTTGCCTTTGAGCACCTAACGCCGTTATTTCCGCAGGAAAAATTCAATATTGCCGATAAGCAGAGCACACTATCCACAAGGGTGATCGATTTGTTCGCTCCTATTGGGAAGGGCCAACGTGGTATGATAGTCTCCCAACCAAAAACAGGTAAGACGATGCTCCTTAAGGATATCGCCAACGCTATTGCCGCGAACCATCCCGAAGTATACCAAATCATTCTTCTAATCGATGAACGCCCTGAAGAAGTGACCGACATGCAGCGCAACGTGAGCGGCGAGGTGGTAGCTTCTACTTTCGATAAGGAAGCAAGCGAACACGTGCGCGTAGCGAACATTGTTATCGACAAAGCGAAACGATTGGTAGAGTGTGGGCACGATGTAGTAATCCTACTAGATTCCATCACACGTTTGGCACGGGCGTACAACACAGTACAGCCTGCTAGCGGAAAGATCTTGAGCGGTGGTGTGGACGCCAACGCACTGCACAAGCCAAAACGTTTCTTTGGCGCAGCCCGAAATATCGAAAACGGTGGGTCTTTGAGCATCATTGCAACAGCACTTACTGAAACCGGTTCGAAAATGGACGAGGTGATCTTTGAAGAATTTAAAGGAACTGGAAATATGGAACTGCAATTGGACCGAAAGATTTCCAACCGAAGAATTTTCCCCGCCATCGACCTTACCTCTTCGAGCACACGTCGGGACGACTTATTGCTAGATGAAAATGTGATACAGCGTATGTGGGTGCTTCGAAAGTACCTGGCAGATATGAATCCTGTGGAAGCTATGGAATTCATCAACGATCGCATTAAGCAAACCAAGAACAACGAAGAGTTTCTAATCTCGATGAACGGCTAATAAGCGGTTACATTAATTAATGAAAAAGCCTCGCATTTGCGAGGCTTTTTTGTTTCAGATAGATTATAGAGCATCAGGCATACTACTAAGCTGAACATTTCATACCTATAGGCATCTAAACGGGATAGTTTCTGGCTGCAATATTATTTTGAAGTTCGATAACTTGCAAAAAAAAGCCCCGCAGATGCGGGGCTTTCAATTATAAATCACTAAAAGCTTATTGCTTTACGATTTTTTGAGAGATAGCACCAGCTGATGTTTCCATGTTCAAGATATAAACACCACGAGCCAAGCTAGCGATGTTCATTACACCGTTGTTAAGACGTACACCAGTATCTTTACCAAGAACATCATAAAGAACAGCTCCATTGATCTCAACAGTACCAGGAACCTCAACATTTAGCGTGCTGCTAGCTGGGTTAGGGTAAATAGAAACCTGAGCCAAAGCATTGTTTCCAACACTCAATCCTAGCTCACCTTCAATAGTCATAGCTGTACTAGCGAAAGTCAAACCAAGGTCAGTAAATGACGTCCATCCTGTTGCACCAGCACCGAAGAAATCGTTAGGATCGATCAAATGAGCTTCATTAACACCAGCAGTAGGTACACCTGCATCATACTGGTTCCAACGATCTGCACCTTCAAAACCAGGAATGTTATTGATACGTGGCGCAACTACCAACCAGTAGTTACCGGCAGTAAGACCAACACCGCTACCATTGGCAGCAACAACGTCAATAACGAAAGCATATCCACCTGCACCATCGTTATCGATAGTGAAAGCACCAGAACCTGGAGCTAGGTCTACCAATTCCAATACACCAGTACCGGTTTGGGTAGGATCACTATCAGGAATATTCAAACCAGAAAGATTGTTGTAGATGTAAACATCTAGACCGGTAAGGTTAGATTCCAAGTTTTGGTTGTTGTTAAAACCGTAGGCAGTAATAGTTTCAACAGTAGCATCATCAGTAATCTCAAAATCATCTGAAGAGTACACACCAAAACCAGCATCGTTGCTAAAGCAAGACACAATTCCACTTCCACCTACAGAAGGCTGGTCAAAAAGAATAGCTTCTGAAGTGTTAGCATTGCTATTCCCTGCAGGGGAATTAGACTGCGCTGCAAAATCCTGTGCATTTACGGTAGCACCGAAAGCACAAGCTGCTAATAATAAGGTAATTTTTTTCATAATAAAATTGTTTAATGTTTAATATTGAAAAACAAATATAGCAAAGCCATTAGAATTACCATCTATTTTTTGTTAAAATTTATGCCCTAAATGTATGTTATCATTAGACTCTAAGCGTATCTTCGCACATTATATCATTCCCTTATGAAAAAATTCGTTCTCATTGTATTGACCGTCAGCCAAATTATAATTTCTTGCGATAATGGCGATTCTTCAGAAAAAATGAATTTTGAAACCAAATTTGAAAAATCGGACGGACAGGAAACGGCTACCTACCAAGAAACTATCGATTTTTATTCACGCCTGGCCGAAACCCACACTTCTGTAGCACTATACGAGATGCAAAAAACCGATAGCGGTGAACCGCTGCATCTAGTGACCTTTAATCCCAACCGCACCTTCGAATCGGAGTTCAATACCGAAGATGATAAAATAATTCTTCTTATCAATAATGGCATCCATCCTGGGGAAAGCGATGGTATTGACGCCACAATGATGCTGTTTCGCGATCTGGCGGAAAACGCCATTGAAACACCTACTAACGTAATCGTAGCCGCGATTCCTGTTTACAATATTGGCGGTGCGCTGAATCGCAATAGCACAACCCGCACCAATCAAAATGGCCCCAAGGAATACGGTTTCCGTGGCAACGCCCGCAATTACGACCTTAACCGAGACTTCATAAAATCGGACACAAAAAATGCGAAGGCCTTCGCCAATCTCTTCCAAACGGTAAAGCCTGACGTATTCATCGATAACCACGTAAGTAATGGCGCCGATTACCAATATGTTCTTACGCACTTGTTCACACAGCATAATAAGTTGGGCGGGGATCTGGGCCAGTACCTTCACCAATCGCTTCTGCCCAGACTGGAAGATTCCCTAGCCGCCAGAAAATGGGAAATCACTCCCTATGTAAACGTTTTTAACAGAACCCCGGAAAGCGGATTCACACAATTTATGGATTCCCCGCGATATTCCACAGGTTATACCACAACATTCAATACCTTGGGGATGATGGTAGAAACCCATATGTTGAAACCCTATAAGGAACGGGCGGAAGGCACCTATCAACTTATGAAAGAAATGCTGGAGATTGTAAACAAGGATGCCAGCAATATTAAAAAGTTGCGTAGCGAAGCATTGTCACTGTATACAGAGGGGAACTACTACCCATTGCGATGGGCGGTCGACAGCAGTAAAACAAGAACCCTTTCTTTTAAGGGCTACGAAGCCGAGCGCATCCCTAGCGAAATTACCGGCGCAGACCGGTTACAGTACGATCGCTCCAAGCCTTTTGCCCGAGAAATTACGTATTACGATCAATACAAGGCGACAGATTCGGTTACTATTCCAGGACAATATATCATCCCCCAAGGATACTGGAACGTGATAAACCTTCTAAAGGCCAATGAGATTAAAATGGACCGCCTACCAAACGACACAACCATAACAGCTACGGTATATAAGGTAGTTGATTATGAAACCGTATCTTCACCTTACGAGGGCCATTACCTTCATTATAATACGAAGGTTTCGGGCAGTACAGAGCAAGTACGTTTGCGGGAGGGCGATTATGTGGTTTCCACCCAACAACCGGGTGTAAGATACCTCTTGGAAACCCTGGAACCCGAAGCTGTAGATTCCTTTTTCAATTGGAATTATTTCGATACCATACTGCAACAGAAAGAGGGTTTTTCACCCTACGTTTGGGAAGACAAAGCTGCTGAAATGTTACGCAACGACCCAAAGCTGAAAGCCTCCTTCGAGAAGAAAAAAGCGGCCGATCTTGCTTTCGCCTCTAACTGGTATGCCCAGCTCGATTGGTTGCATAAACAATCCCCGCATTATGAACCGTCACATTTGCGTTACCCTATCGTTCGGGTGGGTGGTTAAGTATTCCTTCGGAAACAAAAGCTTAATATTTTCGTATGAGTTTTGAAGGGCCTTCTGTGATTTCTCGAAGTTTTTCCAACGCACCTTTTTGATGCCCTCGCCCGGTTCTGGCACCAGCGGCCCGTCATAATCGGTGTACATTTCATACCAATAGGTTACCTTGAGTTTAAACCGCCCATTTCGTTTAAATACGTGGTAAGTCTTCATCATAAAGCGGCGAATGGTCAAATTGCGCACTCCTGTTTCCTCTTCGGTCTCCCGAATGGCCGCCTCTTGATGGCTCTCATTCTTCTCGATGCGCCCCTTTGGCAAATCCCACTTGCCATTTCGGCGAATAAATAGAATTTCCTTGTTCTTGTTTAAAACCATACCTCCTGCTGCTTCGACTACAGGAAGTTTCTTTCTAAGAAATCGCTCGAGTTTTTCCGCGTTTTTGTGATAAAGATTAACATAGAGCAACTCCCCGTCGTTTATTTTTTTAATGATCTTCTTGAAACGGGCCAACTTCAATGGAATAGCGGTGTACTGCTTCCCTATTTTTTTCTCGGTGCTGAGAATGATGGGAATGTCTTTAACAAAAACTTTATACATTTGCAGTATGATTTTAAACAAAGACACAGCGCAAAAAACCGCTGAGTTGCTTTTGCAAATTAATGCAATTAAATTGCAACCGCAAAACCCCTTCACTTGGGCCTCAGGATGGCAATCGCCCATCTATTGCGACAACCGTATAACCCTCTCCTACCCTATTATACGCAACTACCTGCGGGAGACTCTCGCCAAGCAAATAGAAGAACTGTATGGAAAGCCCGATATGATTGCCGGTGTTGCTACCGGAGCCATTGGCATAGGGGCCTTGGTGGCAGATTACCTTAATCTCCCATTTTGCTATGTGCGGCCAGAGGCCAAAAAGCACGGCAGGCAAAACCAGGTAGAAGGTCATCTGGAGCCCGATCAGAATGTAGTTGTGGTGGAAGATCTAATTAGTACCGGCAAGAGCAGCCTAATGGCTGTAGAGGCCCTACGCGAGGCACGAGCCAATGTTAAGGGGATGGTTGCCATTTTTAGCTACGGCTTCCAAGTTGCCCATGAAAATTTCGAAGCGGCCCAAGTAACCTTACATACCTTAAGCGACTATGAAAATCTTTTGGTACAGGCAGAGAAATCGCGGTATATTTTCGCAAAAGAAGTAAAAATGCTGTCCCAGTGGCGAAAAGATCCAGCAAACTGGCAACCAAAGCCATCACCTAAAGCCAGTAAATAATCTCATTTCAAAAACAACTATGGAACTACGAAGCAAGGAAGTTACCGTACAGAAACCGGCAGAAGAATTATGCCATTTTCTGGGCGATGTAAGAAACTTTAAACAACTAATGCCCGAAAATACCAGTAAGTTTGAAGTGCTCAATGAAAACGCTTTTCTCTTTGCCCTAAAGGGTATGCCAGAAATCGCCTTAGAGGTAAAAGAGGTACAGCCGCCCAATAAAGTCGTTCTGGGCGCTATGAGTGATAAGATGCCGTTTACCCTAACGGCCCACATCACCCCCGTTACCGAACAGTCTTCAACGGCCGAATTGGTGTTTCAGGGCGAGTTCAACGCGATGATGGCTATGATGATAAAAGGTCCTATTTCTAAGTTTATAGACACTTTGACCAATAATTTACAGGAGGTTTAAAGTAATAGCCGCAATTCCTTAAACTGAAATTTCTGAAGTTCGGGTGCGGCGGTCTCGACCACTAGTTCCCCCAAACTGGACACGCCCCGAATAGTTCCCATGAACCTGGTGCCGTCGGGATATTCAAACGTACGCTCAGTAAGGTTTCCAAAAAGCGCCTCCTCATAACGATTTTTTAGGGAGCTTTCACTATGTTTCAAGTCCGAAACTGCCTCGATCACCGACTTACACACTGCCCGGAGCACTGTGTCGAGATCGAAAGATGTGCCTGCAGCCAATTTCATAGAGGTTGCCTGCGGAAGGTTCGGAAAGCTGGTTTCATTCACGTTGAGGCCAATCCCTATTATCGACATTGCAATGGTGTTGCCCGTCAAGGTATTTTCAATTAAAATGCCACATATTTTTTGGGAACGTGACAAGATGTCGTTAGGCCATTTCACCGAAACCTGGGGAATCCCAAAATCTTCTAACGCTTCCTTTACTGCCAACGAAGTCGCCATGAGCAACTCAAATTGTTTGTGGACAGCGAGGGCTGAAAATCGTTTGTATATACTAAAAGTAAGGCTTTCGCCCGGTACAGAGTGCCACGTGGAAAGCCGCTGTCCCCTCCCCGCGGTTTGACGCTTGGCCACTACTACGGTAGTATCGGGCACGGCGATTTCACGGCCCAGCGACCTTAAGTAGGCATTGGTACTGTCAATGGCACTAAGTTTGATTATCTTCACTCGAAATAAAGCTACTAATGGGGTTTTAAAAACCAACAAGAAACAAAAAAGTAATAACTTTGTGCAAATAAAAAGTTTTAATGTTAAAGAAAGAAAAAGGGACAGATCAACTTATAACCCAAATCATAAGGGGAATTGAAGAAGTAAAGGGCCAAGATGTTGAAATTCTTGACCTTCGGGAGATTGAAAACACTGTTTGCGACTACTTCATTATTTGCAATGGTACTTCGAATACACAGGTGAATGCCATTGTAAATTCCGTTCAGAAATCCACCAGCAAAACGCTAAAGGAGAAACCTTGGCACGTAGAAGGAAGCGAAAATGCCGAATGGGTATTGATCGATTACGTACATGTGGTCGTGCACGTTTTCCAAAAGCATATTCGCGAATTTTACGACATTGAAGGACTATGGGGCGATGCGAAATCGGTGAAAATAGAAACCACTTACTAAATTTAGATACACAGCCCTATGGCGAAAGAAAATAAAAAACCAGAAAACAAAAGACCCAAATTTAGCGCGTATTGGATTTATGCGGCTATTTTTCTAGTATTTATAGGCATTCAATTTTTTGGGGGCGGCAGCTGGTCGCAGCCCGCTAAGACGACCCAGGCAGAGTTTGAGCGTTTTTTGAGCAACGGCGATGTGGCCAAGGTCGATATCGTTAATAAAAAGTTGGCTAAAGTATACCTTACCGAAGAGGCTAAGGCCAAGGAAGTACATTCCCAAAACAGAAACAATTCGCTTATGGCGCCGGGGCCTAACGAGCCTACCTATCAATTTGAGTTTGGAGATCTTCAAAATTTCGAAAATGATATCAATGAGATAAAAGAAGCGAATAACCTAGACACCAAGGTGGTTTGGTCTACCGAGTCCAACATGTGGGGCGAATTGTTGTTGACCCTGCTTCCCTTCGTGGTTATCATCGCCATTTGGATTTTCATTATGCGCCGTATGTCCTCAGGGGCCGGTGGAGGCGCTGGTGGCCAGATCTTCAACATTGGAAAGTCGAAAGCAAAGCTTTTTGATGAAAAAACAGATGTAAAAACATCGTTCAAGGATGTGGCTGGACTTGAAGGAGCCAAGGAAGAAGTTCAGGAAATTGTAGATTTTCTTAAAAATCCAGAAAAATACACCTCCCTAGGAGGAAAAATTCCCAAGGGCGCCTTGCTGGTTGGCCCACCGGGAACAGGAAAGACCCTGTTGGCAAAAGCGGTAGCAGGCGAGGCAAAAGTGCCTTTCTTCTCGCTTTCAGGATCAGACTTCGTCGAAATGTTCGTTGGAGTGGGCGCTTCGAGGGTGCGCGACCTCTTTAAGCAAGCGAAGGAAAAATCTCCTTCCATCATTTTTATCGATGAAATTGATGCTATTGGTCGCGCCCGTGGGAAGAATAACTTTTCTGGCTCTAACGATGAGCGTGAGAATACACTCAATCAATTACTTACTGAAATGGACGGTTTTGGCACCAATACCAATGTTATTGTATTGGCGGCAACCAACCGTGCCGATGTACTGGACAAGGCCTTGATGCGCGCGGGCAGATTTGACCGTCAAATCTATGTTGATCTACCAGATGTTAGGGAACGGAAAGAGATTTTTGAAGTGCACCTACGTCCGTTAAAAAAAGACGACAGCCTTGATACCGATTTCCTTGCAAAACAAACCCCAGGATTCTCTGGCGCCGATATTGCCAATGTATGCAACGAGGCTGCTTTAATAGCCGCAAGAAAGGAACGGAAAAGTGTTGGCAAGCAAGATTTTCTCGATGCAGTAGACCGTATCGTTGGCGGCTTGGAGAAGAAAAACAAGATCATTACCCCAGAAGAGAAAAAGGCAATTGCTTTCCACGAAGCCGGACACGCCACGGTAAGCTGGATGCTCGAGCACGCTGCACCGTTAGTTAAGGTTACCATCGTGCCGAGAGGGCAATCGCTGGGTGCCGCTTGGTATTTGCCTGAGGAGCGACTTATCGTTCGCCCAGAACAGATGTTAGATGAAATGTGCGCCGCCCTTGGGGGTCGAGCTGCCGAGAAGGTGATTTTCGATAAAATTTCCACCGGTGCGCTAAGCGACCTGGAAAAGGTAACCAAACAGGCTCGCGCCATGGTCACTATTTATGGTCTAAATGAGAATATTGGCAACTTAACTTACTACGATAGCAGCGGCCAAAATGATTATGGCTTTACAAAGCCCTACAGTGAGAAAACAGCTGAAATGATTGACAAGGAAATTTCAAACCTTATCGAGGCCCAATACCAACGCGCCGTTGCGCTGCTAGAGAAAAACAAGGACAAGCTTACCGAGCTTGCCAATGAACTGCTAGAGAAAGAGGTAATCTTCAAGGAAAGCCTAGAGCGTATCTTCGGGAAGCGCCCTTTCGAGAAGCCGGAAGAAGTGCCTAACGAAACAAAAAGTACCAGCGATAAAGATGATGATAGCGACGACAATGATAATTCGCACGGAAAGCAAGAAGAAAAGGTAGCTACTTCCTAGAGTAGCCGCCTTTTCAAGATTGCCTTCAATCTTTCAAATAGAAGCCGCTTATTTCTCCATATATTTCATATATTTGGTGGAAAGCACAAATTAAAAACTCCTCAATCTCCATGCATACATGAGTCTCTTCAAAAGACTTTTGAACCCTAATTATAAATCAGACGAAAAAGCCAAAAAGTCTGAAACGAGCAAATATTATCCTGAAGAGAAACTACCTATAGATGAGAAGTTTACCTACAATTTCAACAAAAATGGCGGCAAGTTTCTTTATTGTGAAAATTCTGAAGAAGTTCTAGAATCGTTCGACAACATCTTATTGGAAAACGATTGGTACGAGCAAGATGTGTTTTGCATTAACGAGCACCTCTCTAAGAAATTTGACGGTTTCAACCTGAATTTTACCAAAAGTACCCAAGCTAAATTCTTCTTGACCACCTGCGAATCGCTCGTGGCAAAAAACGGTTCCATCCTTCTTTCCTCAAATCAGATCAAAGAGAAAAAGCTGAACGAACTTCCCTTTAACATTGTCATTTTTGCCACTACCAGTCAATTGGTAGATACCATAAGCGAAGGGTTGCGCATCATAAAATCGCGCAGTACGGGGCACATTCCTACGAACATTACAACCATCCAAGACTTCGAAACCAATAAAGAAAAGGACTTTATGAGTTATGGAAGTAGCACAAAAAACCTATATTTGCTGCTACTGGAAGACCTTTAATCTATGAGAGAATTTTTCGTGCGTTCCCTTTCTGGGCTCGTGTACATTTCCATTGTGATCTTCACTATGTTCACGTCGCGCGAATGGTTTGTAGGACTCTTTTTTCTGCTTGCCCTCATTACGCTTAGCGAATTTTTAAAACTTATCCACCTTACCAGTTACTTGGCATACGGACTTTTGGCACTGTTTTTTTATTTTTTCAGCTATGCGATTTTCGATATGAACGCCGTATATCTTCTTCTCATTTTATGCTGTTTTATCAATCTCTTTTTGCTGAAAGATGTCCTCTGGGTAAGCAAGATCCCCATGTTCGAAAAGAAAAAGTATGTGGCGGTAATTCTGTACGCCATTAGCGGATTTATTTTTTTAACGCTTATTCCGCAGCGCGGCATCCGGTTCGTGCCAGAAATCATTGGTGGCGCTTTCGTACTAATTTGGAGCAACGATTCCTTCGCCTATCTCATTGGCAAGAATTTTGGCAAACATAAATTGTTGGAGCGCATCTCACCGAAAAAAACGGTGGAGGGTTTTCTGGGAGGACTTGGCGGCGCTATTTTGGCTAGTTTTATTATCTTTAAATGTCTTGAAAAGTACCGTCCCGAATTGGCTACAGAATTTCCACTAACCTTATGGCTTGCTATGGCAGTGGTGGCCTCGGTTTTTGGTACCATTGGCGATTTAATACAGTCGAAATTTAAACGGCAAGCAGGTGTTAAGGACAGTGGGGTGTTAATGCCTGGACACGGCGGACTTTACGACCGGTTGGATAGCATTATGTACGCCAGCCCTTTTATTTACGCACTCTTGGAAATAGCAGATTATGTTTCATAAGGAAGGATATAAAATTATAGTTGGAGCTTTGGCGCTGTGTATTGCGCTTAGCCTCTTGGCAGATTACTTTGTGGAAAATTCAGTAATACGCGGCGGTATTATCATCGCTCTTATTGTTTTGCTGCTGCTTATACTTCAATTTTTCAGAAACCCAAAGCGCAACTTTATCCTGAACGAATCGCAGGTGCTGTCTCCAGTAGATGGAAAGGTCGTGGTAATCGAAGAGGTTTTTGAAAAGGAATATTTCAAGGACAAGCGCTTGCAAATTTCAGTATTTATGTCGCCCATCAATGTTCATGTAACGAGATATCCCGTGGGCGGCACGGTGCGGTACAGTAAGTACCATCCCGGCAAGTACTTGGTGGCATGGCATCCAAAATCTTCTGAAGAAAACGAGCGCACTACGGTTGTGGTAGAATCTACAGAATTTGGTGAGGTACTGCACCGGCAAATTGCTGGGGCATTGGCCAAACGCATCGTTAATTACGCCGAGGAAGGCCAAGAAGTCGCCCAGGCCAGCGACAGCGGGTTTATAAAGTTCGGGTCTCGGGTGGACGTCTTTCTACCCTTAGATGCCAAGGTTCAGGTAGCTCTAAATGAGAAGGTGAAAGGGGGAATTACAATTTTGGCAACCAAATGACACCAAAAGAATTGGATACTGCCTTTGAAAAAGCCGTACAGAGCATCAACGAGCATACCGAACCGTTTCCGGCCGATGTTCTGTTAAGATTGTATGCTTACTATAAGAGAGCTACGGGAGACGTAGATCCGCCCAGTGGTGGGAAGCCACTCATTACTGCCTTTAAAACCAATGCACTTTTCCAAACACCCAATATGTCTCGCAATGAGGCCAAACGGAGGTACATAGAAACTGTGCATAATTATTTTCTGTACCGAAAATAGCCTATTGCTGCTGCAGTTTATTGAATTTTATCTCGTAGTCCTCGATCGCCTCTCGAATTCGATCTACATTATCTGAGGCTTTTAGATGGGCTTCTTCCATCGCCTTCTCAAGGTCTTTGTCGGGATGCTGAAATAAATCGGTGATAACGTGATTTATTTTATCTAAAATGCTCTCTTGGCTGTTCTTTATATCTTCAAGCTTGTTGAGCATTGACTGCATTTGATCGTACTTGGCCTGTTCCATAACTTCAAATTTTCTTGAAATTACAAGGCATCGTAATAAAATTGAAGGTTTTTAACTCAGTTTTAGCGCATTATAGGGCAATTTAACGCAAACTGGCCAAACTCGCCTTCAAAGTATCAATTTTTGCCAAGGCATCGGCTTCTTTTTGCTTCTCTATTGCCACTACCTGTTCTGGTGCGTTGTTAACGAAGCGTTCGTTCTTGAGCTTCCCCTGAACGCTTTTCAGGAAACCTTCGGTATAGCGCAGCTCTTCCTCCAATTTTTCAATTTCAGCCTCCACATCGATAGCCCCTTCCATAGGTATAAAGTACTCATTGCTTTTAACCCTGAACGTAAGTGCCCCTTCTATGGGCTGCTCCACATATTCTATCGATTCTACATTGCCAAGCTTACTGATGATGCCATCGAAGGTAGTTTCAGTATTTTCGTTATTGATGACCATCAATTTCAGGCTATCTTTAAAGGATAGGTTTTTTTGCTTTCTAATGGTACGAATGCCGCTAATAACTTCGGAAGCAAGCTCGAACTGCCGTATCAATTTCTCGTCATACCCTGTCGTCTCTGGCCAAGATGCCACGATAAGTGCTTCTTCCGGGGTGCGTTGCGCCAAATGCTGCCAAATCTCCTCGGAAATAAACGGAACAAAGGGATGCAAAATTCTCAAATTATCCTCTAGGGCAGCAATTACCTCATTGCGTACCTCAAGCGAAATGGGTTCGCCGTAAGCAGGCTTTACCATTTCCAGCAACCAGGAACAGAAATCGTCCCAAACCAGCTTATAAGTAGCCATTAAAGCATCGCTAATGCGGTATTTGGAATAATGGTCTTCTATTTCCGCAAGGGTTTTCTGAAATTTGGACCTATACCATCGAATTGCGACGGTATCTGCCTGCACAGGCGACTTTTCTTCAGAAACTTCCCAACCTTGTATCAACCGAAACGCATTCCATATTTTATTTACAAAGCCACTTCCTTGCTTGCAAAGGTCCTCATCGAACATCAAATCATTGCCTGCGGGACTGCTCAACAGCATTCCCACACGAACGCCATCTGCCCCGTACTGATTAATGAGCTCGATGGGGTCTGGGGAGTTACCCAGCGATTTGCTCATTTTGCGACGTTGCTTATCCCTAACAATTCCAGTTAAATAGATGCTACTGAATGGTTTCTCATCCCTGTATTCGTATCCGGCAATGATCATACGGGCCACCCAGAAAAACAGAATTTCGGGAGCCGTTACCAAGTCTTTGGTAGGATAATAATAGTGTATCTCGCGATTGTTTGGCTCCAATATTCCGTTAAAAACGCTTATGGGCCATAACCAAGAAGAAAACCAAGTATCGAGGGCATCTGGATCCTGCTTCAAATTCTCTTCCGTAAGGGATTGATCGCCCGATGCTTCTCGCGCCAATTGAATTGCTTCTTCCTTTGTTTCGGCTACGACGAAATCATCCTTACCGGTGCCGTAATAATAGGCAGGAATTTGGTGGCCCCACCACAACTGCCTTGAAATGTTCCAGTCGCGCACATTTTCCATCCAGTGGCGATAAGTATTCAAAAATTTTTCGGGCACTAGGTTAATATCTTTGTTCAGCACTGCCTCCAGCGCCGGCTGGGCCAACTCCTTCATTTTAAGGAACCATTGGTCGCTCAACTTCGGCTCAATTACCGCCCCCGTGCGCTCGCTGGTACCAATTTTATTGGTATGCTGCTCGATTTTTTGCAACGCGCCCAACTGCTTTAGCTCTTCAACGATTTCCCGTCGCACGACAAATCGATCCTTGCCCTGATAATGCAATCCATATTGGTTAAGGGTGGCGTCGTCGTTCAAGATATCGATTACCTCCAATTGGTGCTTGTCACCCAACATCTTGTCATTCTCATCGTGCGCAGGGGTTACCTTAAGGCAGCCCGTTCCAAAGGCGATATCGACATATTCATCTTCAATAATGGGAACCACCCTGCTGCAAATTGGAACAATCGCCTTTTTACCCTTCAAATGCTGAAATCGCTCATCGTGCGGGTTTATACAAATGGCCGTATCGCCTAAAATAGTTTCTGGACGCGTCGTGGCAATGGTGAGGTGATCGTTGGAATTTTCAATTTTATAATTGAGAAAATAAAGATTCCCCTGTTTCTCCTGGTAGATTACCTCTTCGTCTGAAAGGGTGGTTTTCGCCTGTGGATCCCAGTTTACCATACGGTAGCCACGGTAGATGTGACCCTTGCGATATAAATCTACAAAAACCTTTATAACCGAGGCCGACATATCGTCATCCATCGTAAACTTGGTTCGTTCCCAATCGCAAGAAGCACCAAGTTTTTTCAGCTGTTCCAAAATGATACCCCCATGTTTATGTGTCCATTCCCAAGCGTGCTCTAAAAATTCCTCTCTGGAAAGCGAAGACTTCTCTATACCATCGGCCTTTAGCTTGGCTACTACCTTTGCCTCTGTGGCTATGGACGCGTGGTCGGTACCCGGCACCCAACAGGCATTATACCCCTTTAATCGGGCACGTCGTATAAGTACATCTTGCAGCGTATTGTTTAACATATGGCCCATATGCAGCACCCCGGTAACATTGGGTGGCGGTATCACGATAGCGTAGGGCTCCCGTTCATCAACTTCTGAATGGAAATACCCCTGTTCCATCCAGTAGGCATACCATTTATCTTCTACCTGTTGCGCTTCATATTTAACCGCTATTGCCATAGTTTGGTCTGGTTTTTGAAAAGTAATGTGCAAAAGTAGGTATATTGGCAAGATTATAAAAGTGGATAACTTATTTTGCAGTTTGTAAGAAAGATACTTACTTTAGCTATTCTTAAATTTTGAAAATATGAAAAAATTAGCAGTAATTGCCCTGATAGCTTTTGTTGGATTTGCAGCAAATGCACAGGCCAAATTCCAGTTTAAGACTGAAACCATAGACTATGGAACCATCGCAAAGGGAAGCGATGGCGTACGGGTGTTTGAGTTCACCAATGTTGGCGACCAACCCTTGGTCATTACCGATGTAAAGTCCAGCTGTGGTTGCACCGTACCCAAGAAGCCCGAAGCCCCCATTGCAGCCGGTGCTTCTAGCTCTATAGAGGTGAAATACGATACCAACAGACCGGGCCCTATACGCAAAACGGTTACGGTCTACTCCAATGCCGATGAGGCTGTTAAGGTTCTTAAGATTAAAGGCGAGGTTATAGCCGATGACAAAAGCGTCTTGGAGAAAACAAAATAGAAAAAGAGTAAAGATTGAAAAGCCCCGGGAAACTGGGGCTTTTTTATAGTAGCTTTCGAAGGATAAAGCTTCGTTTGCTAAGTACGCCATTTCGATATACTTCCATCGTAATTTCCTTTCCTGGTTTTGAGGAAAACAGCGCCACCAGCTCATAGAGCTTATAGCCGTGAGCGGGTTTCCCGTTAATACTTATTACTTCATCGCCCTTCTCAATGCCCGCTAAGGCTGCAGGCGAACCTTCCCTAAGTTCGGCAACTACATATTTTGGCACGAGTATAAAAGTGAACACCGGATTTACCTGCACATCGGTCACCGACAGGGCAGAGTTTTGGGTATCACTTCGATTTAGCACATCACTAATTGACTGCCGATTTACCGCCGCGACGTCTTTGGCAACAGCAACACCTTGATGCTCCAATACAAGGCCGCTCATATTGTAGTAAAACGGACTATCAAAATGCTTGTTCGGTTTCAGTCGCATGGTTTTTCTAGAATAGTCCATCACCACTGTAAATCGGCGCAAGAGTTCCCCTCCCAGGCTCCCATCACGGTCTAAAGTGTATGGAATATTTGCCATAGCGGCTGTATCGGGAAATGCAACACCTGTGCCTTGAAGGGTAAACGACCCCAATGTGATGGAATGGACGCGGGAGCGCTTTCCGAAGATATCGCCACTAAGGCCCATTCCGAGAAAATCATTGAAATAATTCTTTGGAAATTCTTTGAGATGCCCTCCATCTTCAAAGAGCCAAAGCGCATCGCTAGAGCCACTATCAACTAGCAAGGTTGTTTCCTCTTCCCCTGAATGCAACAGTATTGTGGCATCGACGTACGGTTTGTTGCTCTCGAACTTAAGCGGTAATGTTTCGCATCTTCTGCAAGTCCGGTAGCGGTACCGCTCTGAAGTGGAAAATAGAATTTTTTTTGAGGTATAGCGTGTCTCGACCACAAACTTTTTAAAAAATTCATACCCTATAATACCGTGCACCGGTATGCCCATACGCGTAGAGAAGTTGAGTTGCTGGTCGAAAACCACGTATAAGGTATGCAGCGAGTCGACGGCCTTTCCCACGGTCATAATGTTGCCTTCACTCTTAAGCGCATTGATGGTACCGCCCTCGCCCAACCCCATAAGTTGCACGGGATTGGCATTTTTTAGCTCGAGGGAGTCGTTTTCGGCAAGACCGAAGAGCAATGTGGAGCTTACACCAGTGTCGAGCAAAAACGATAGCTCGGTACCGTTCACTGTTACTGGCAGCACTACCAAGTTGTTCACCAGTTGAAAGCGTAGCTTATCTTTTGTGATGTCCTCGGGAAATGAAAATCCACCTTGGGCATAAACCGAGTTGTATAGCCCAAAAACGAGAAGGAGAAATCCCAGTAAAACCGCGCTGCACTTATTCATACTATTGCTTATGAAGATATAAAAAATTGGGCAATGTACCGTTAAACCCTATGGGTTTATAAAATATTATTCAGAACTTTGCAGGCTAAATTTTAGCCTATGCCTTCAGTATCTCAAAAAGGCCAGCATATGCCGGAATCGCCCATCAGGAAATTGGTTCCGTATGCAGAGAAAGCCTATCAAGCAAAGAAAACCGTATACCACCTTAACATTGGACAACCCGATATTAAATCGCCTCAAATTGCCATGGACGCGGTGGCGCTGCACTCGTTGGAGATTTTGGCCTATACCCGTTCCGAAGGATCTGAAGGGTACCGCGTGAAAATTGCCGATTATTACAAGAAGAATAATATCCCGGTTGAGGCTAATGACATCATCGTCACTACCGGTGGCAGCGAAGCGCTTTTGTTTGCTATGGGGAGCATTGCCGATACGGGCGACGAGATTATCATACCCGAACCATTCTATGCCAATTACAACGGTTTCGCTACGGCTTCAGGAGTGAAAATCGTGCCTGTGATATCGAAGATCGAGGACAACTTTGCGCTACCGCCCATTTCTGAATTTGAAAAGCTCATAACACCGAAGACCAAGGCGATATTGATTTGCAATCCCGGTAATCCAACCGGCTACTTGTATTCCCGAGAGGAAATCAAGAAACTGGCAGAAATTGTAAAAAAACACGATCTCTTCCTTGTGGCCGACGAGGTATACCGAGAGTTTGTCTATGATGGCTTGGAGCACTATTCCATTCTACAGGAAGATGGCATGGAACCCTACGGAATCATTATCGACTCTGTTTCCAAGCGTTACAGTATGTGCGGGGCCCGCATAGGGTGCCTTGTGAGTAAGAACAAGGAGGTAATGACCACGGCATTGAAATTCGCACAGGCTAGATTAAGTCCGCCCACCTTCGCCCAAATTGCAAGCGAGGCCGCGCTTCAAACCCCACAAAGTTATTTCGACGAGGTGATTTCAGAATATCAAGACCGGCGCGATACCCTCATCTCTGAACTTAAGAAAATTCCAGGAGTGAAAGTAGGAGTGCCCAAGGGGGCATTTTATTGCATCGTGGAACTTCCCGTGTCCAATAGCGACGATTTTGCCCAGTGGTTGCTTGAAAGTTTTGATGTTGACGGAAAAACCGTAATGGTGGCGCCCGCCGCTGGGTTCTATTCGAGCGAGGGAGTTGGGAAGAACCAAGTGCGAATCGCTTATGTGCTTAAAAAGGAAAGCCTTATTGAGGCCGTGCATATTTTGAGAAAAGGACTTGAAGCCTATTCCGGTTAATGCGCTTCGAGGAACACAAATCGCTCAAAGAATTCAACACCTTTGGTATTGAGAGTACTGCCCGATACTTCGTGTCGGTTCACACAGTTTCCGAGCTAAAGCAGGCCCTGGCCTCTACGCATCACCCTAAGAAATTTATTCTGGGAGGGGGCAGCAATATGCTGCTTACCGAAAATATAGATGCTTTGGTAATCCACATCGCTTTAAAAGGCATCGCGGTAGAGCCAGTGGGTCAAAACCAGGTGTTGGTCACAGCGCAAGCGGGAGAGAACTGGCACGAGTTTGTACGTTATTGCATCGACCACGGCTATGGTGGCCTGGAAAACCTGAGCTTGATACCTGGTAACGTGGGTACGGCCCCTATACAAAATATTGGTGCCTACGGGGTAGAGCTTAAAGACACCTTCGTTTCGTGCCGTGCGATTCACATCGCTACCTTGGAGGAACGTGAATTTTCTAAGGAAGAGTGTCAGTTCGGTTATCGCGACTCTATTTTCAAGAATGAAGCCAAGGGAGCATATGTGATTACCAGCGTTCAATTTCTGTTGAAATCAAAAGATCATATACTGAATACGGGATATGGGGCCATTCAGGCGGAACTGGAAAAACGACAAAAAACCAATCCAACCATTGCCGATGTTTCTGAAGCAGTGATCGCGATACGGCAATCTAAGCTGCCCGATCCTAAAAAATTGGGGAACAGCGGTAGCTTTTTCAAGAATCCTGTCTTAAATGCCTCGGAATTTCAAGAATTCAGGTCGCAATTTCCAGAAGCTCCATTTTACGAAGTTTCTGCTTCAGAATTTAAAATCCCCGCAGGATGGCTCATCGAGAAGGCCGGTTTTAAGGGCTACCGAGAAGGAGATGCAGGGGTGCATAAAAACCAGGCCTTGGTATTGGTGAACCACGGAAATGCCACTGGCCCGGAGCTGTGGAATTTAGCCTTGAAAATTCAGCGTACCGTACAAGATATCTTCGGAATATACATAGAGCCCGAAGTGAATGTGCTTTAATTAGAGCTAAGTAACACGGCATCGACCAAATGAACAGTGCCGTTATTTCCCTGTATATCAGACTTGCCTATTGTGGCTGAAACACCATTTTCATTTTTCAGATACAATGTTGTTCCCTCCTTCATCGCTGTTAGGGTGGTGCCTGCCAACGTCTTCATTCCGTACGAACCGCGTGTTTTTATTTCCTGTACCAAATCGGCCGTAGAAACAGTTCCTTTTACGATATGCGATTTCAACAGTGCGGCGAGCTGCTCTTTATTTGTTTGATTGAAAAGCGATTTGCGCCGCGCCTCGGGGATCGAATCGAAAGCTGCAGCCGTAGGAGCAAAGACCGTATAAGGCCCTTCTTCCTTTGAAAGCACATCGGTAAGCTGGACCGTAACCATAGCGCTCACAAAAGGCTTAGCCTCGGGGGTAGACATTAGTTTCATCATTACGCTGCCCAAAATTTCCTTATCCTCTTCAGTAAGCGGTTTTTTTTCAGGTCTAGGGACTTCGATGTTATTAGGCTTGGCCTCCTGGGTTTCGGCTGGAGCTTCCGCCTCGTTCTTACAGGCTGCGAGAGTTAAGACGGCCAAGAAAGCATAGGTGGAAAGACGGCTGTTTCTCATCATGTACAATTTAATTTTACAATGGCTAAAATTAACCAAAATCTCACGGTATACGCAAGAAAGGTTGTATTTTTGCAATCTAAAATAGTATTATGGGAATTCTAATAATCACCTTATTTCTATTGTTGTTGGCCGTTGCGGGAATTGCCATTAAATTATGGGCGAAAAAGGATGGCAAATTTGCTGGAACCTGTGCCAGCCAAAACCCATTCCTCAACAAAGAGGGAGATGCGTGCGGTTTCTGCGGAAAAACGCCAGACCAGTTCGAGAACTGTACCGAGCAGGCGCATCAAAACTAGTCCCATCGAAACATTTGCCTTGCTCCCGTGCCTATGAATAGAAAATACCACCCTACCACGTATTCTTCTTCAAAAACATTCACCGCAATAGTACGACGCTAATATGGTTTTACTGTACGTATTGGCCATAGTCGCACTTGTCAACTTGGCCTATTACCTGCTGTTCACGCGATTTACGATGCTTCCGCCAGATGTGATGAAGCCTACACCCTCGCATCCCGTTTCACTCATTGTTTGCGCTAAAAATGAGGCTCATAATCTTCAAGAGAACATTCCCCTCTGGTTGCAACAGCAGTATCCAGATTTTGAGCTTATTCTCATCAACGATGCTTCCATAGACGAAACCCCAGACATCATGGAAGCTTTTACCGAAAAGGATCCACGGGTTAAGGTGGTTCAGGTAAAGAACAACGAAGCCTTTTGGGCCAATAAAAAATACGCCCTAACGTTAGGTATTAAACGCGCGGTAAATACTACCCTTATCTTTACCGATGCCGATTGTCGGCCAGCATCGCCCCAGTGGTTGGGACAGATGGTAACACGCTTGCAAAATGAGAAGCAACTGGTACTGGGCTACGGTGCATATCAAAAAATACCGGGTTTCCTCAACAGGCTGATACGCTTCGAGACCACAATGACCGCCATTCAATACTTTGCCTACGCCAAAGTGGGCACTCCCTATATGGGGGTAGGCCGAAACTTGGCCTATACCAGCCATCTCTTCTACGAGAAAAAAGGGTTTATGTCACATATTAAAATTCCTTCTGGCGACGATGACTTGTTTGTAAACGAAGCTGCTACCTCGCTCAATACCGAGATATGCTATCTTGAAGAAGCGTTCACCTATTCGGTACCCAAAAAATCTTGGAGCGAATGGTTTAGGCAGAAAAAAAGACACTTTACCACCGCGTCTCGTTACAAACCGCAACACAGAATCGCACTTACCATATATGCCATCGCAAACGTTCTTTTTTGGCCCTTGGCAGTACTAGCCCTTTGGTTTTCAGACTGGCGCATAGCGCTCGCGATTATTATTCTACGACTGGCGATACAGTTTGGCACCTTGGCAAAAGGCTTCAAAAAATTAAGAGAGGAAGATCTATTGCCCTGGTTACCATTACTAGAATTGTTTTTAGTGTACCTACAATTGAGTATCTTTATTTCCGGCAGCAATTCAAAAAACTCTCGTTGGAAATAGATAAAACTCATATTACCAAACATATAGAGAATGCAAAACAAGGAAAACAGGGTGCCTTCAGCTTTCTTCTGGATACCTACTGGAACGAGGTATATGGTTTTCAGTTAAAACGGGTGAAAGATGAATATGAGGCCGAAGACATTACTATTGAAACCTTTTCCAAAGCATTCGATAATATAGACTCTTTCGACGCCAATTTGGCCGCATTCGGCACTTGGCTTGTGGCGATCTCGAAGAACATACAGATTGACCGCAGCCGTCGCAAAAACGCGACCTTATACCAAAATACCACCACTACTAGCGACGAGCAGGTGCAACGATTGGCAGATGCATCCCCATCGCCCGAAGACAAATTGATTACTGAACAAAATCTTGCTGAACTGCTGCGCTATATCAAACAGCTCAAACCACATTATCAGGAAGTAATCAATTTGCGCTATTTTCGGGAAATGAGCTATAACGAAATTTCAAATACGCTTGAAGAGCCCCTCAACAATGTGAAGGTACGTTTGCTACGGGCCAGAAAATTGCTTTCGGAATTGATCACGCAAGATCGATAGCTCCCTTAGGTAGCCAATGATTTTTTTAGTTGCGGTAATAGAATTCACTTCGACAACTCTGAAAAAACTGCATTCGGAATAGCAGGGCGGGCCTTTTTTGATGTGGACCAGCCATTCCATTTCATTGTAAATATTAGTATCTTTGCGCATCTATGAGCACAGCGACCCTCGAAACAAAAAAGCCGGCACCAAAACCCAAATGGTTGCGGGTTAAATTGCCTACCGGAAAAAAATATACCGAGCTGCGAAGCTTGGTGGATAAATACGATCTACATACTATCTGTACCTCTGGCAGCTGTCCCAATATGGGCGAATGCTGGACCGAGGGCACTGCCACCTTTATGATCTTGGGCAACATCTGCACACGCTCCTGCGGATTCTGCGGAGTGAAGACCGGCCGGCCCGAAACGGTAGATTGGGACGAGCCGGAGAAAGTAGCTCGGTCCATAAAGTTAATGGACATAAAGCATGCCGTAATTACCTCGGTAGATCGCGACGATTTAAAGGATATGGGCTCCATAATATGGGCTGAAACCGTAAAGGCGATACGCCGTATGAATCCTGAAACAACCTTGGAAACTTTGATTCCAGATTTTCAAGGCATTACGCGGCATATAGACCGTATTATCACGGTACGGCCCGAAGTGGTGTCGCACAATATGGAAACCGTGAAACGCCTTACCCGCGAGGTTCGCATACAGGCGAAATACGAACGAAGCCTTGAAGTGCTCCGTTATCTAAAAGATCAAGGGATACAGCGCACGAAAAGTGGGATTGTGTTGGGACTGGGCGAAACCGAAGCCGAGGTAATACAGACGTTGGAAGATCTACGCGCAGTACAATTGGATATTGTTACCATAGGACAGTATTTGCAACCCTCCAAAAAGCACCTACAAGTGAAGGAGTTCATTACGCCCGAGCAATTTAAGAAATACGAAGAAATAGGTCTTTCCTTAGGCTTCCGCCACGTGGAAAGTGGTGCTTTGGTGCGCTCGTCCTATAAGGCACAAAAACACCTTTCCTAAAATTACCCTTGTATGACAGCAAAAATTCGGGTGGGAATCAACGGGTTCGGACGGATTGGTCGTACCCTGTTCCGTCTGCTCCAGAACCATCCACAGCTGGAAGTGGTGGCTATTAATGACGTGGCCAACATAAAAACTTTAGCCCATCTACTGAAGTACGACAGTATTCACGGTGTGCTGAACGGATTGGTAACAGCATCGGAAGAAGCTATTATCGTAAATGATGTTTTCTTTCCATATTCCTCAAAAGCCCAATTGGGCGAACTATCGTGGTCCAATGTAGATGTTGTTGTTGAATGTACTGGAAAATTCAAGAAAAAAGAAGAGTTGTTGCTTCATTTGGAAAGGGGCGCGAAACGTGTTATACTCTCTGTCCCTCCTACAGATGATGATATTAAAACCATCGTGGTGGGTGTTAATGACCATTTAATCGAGGCTAGCGACACCATCCTTTCCAACGCATCGTGTACAACCAACAATGCCGCGCCTATGCTACAGGTGATTAGAGATCTATGCGGAATCGAACAGGCCTATATTACAACGGTGCATTCTTACACCACAGATCAAAGCTTGCACGACCAGCCACATCGTGACTTTCGCAGGGCGCGTGCCGCGGGACAATCTATCGTGCCCACCACCACAGGCGCCGCCAAAGCACTTACCAAGATATTTCCAGACCTATCTAATGTGATAGGCGGTTGCGGAATTCGCGTACCCGTACCCAACGGATCGCTATGTGACATTACTCTTAATGTCAAGGAAGAAGTCACCATCGCCGAGGTGAACAAGGCCTTCAAGGTTGCTTCGGAAGGATCGCTCCAACACATCCTGCAATATACCGAAGATCCTATTGTAAGTGTAGATATTATTGGAAACCCGCATTCTTGCATCTTCGATGCTGGTATGACTTCGGTAATTGGAAAGATGGTGAAGATTATTGGTTGGTACGATAATGAAGTAGGGTATTCGTCCAGAATTGTAGATTTACTCTTACGAATTTCGACGAAATAGCACATACTACCGAGGAAATGACTATATTTATCGCCGCAGTCATAACCTATTTATGAAGGTATCCATAACAATGCATACCAAACTGGCCCCCCTTTGGGTGTTTGTTTTTGTGGTTTCTTCCCTTTTAGGGCAGGAAACCCGGCTAGACACTATTGCCCTGATAGAGAAATACAGGAATGACGCCATCCAAGCCCTTCAGGTGCAAGATTTTGAGGAAGCGATCATTACCCTTAACGATGCCAGCAAATTGGCAAGCGATCTTGACGACCCCTATTTGAAGGGTGATATACGCTATCATATCGCAGAGCTGCATTATTTTCTTCAGAACTATTCCAAAGCGAGCAAGGAAATCAAGAAATCCATCGAGTATACAAAACCGCTCAATAAGGAAAAGGAATTATATAAATCACTTACGCTTAAAGCTTTAATCTTTATTCAACTTGGGCGCATTCAAGAGGCTGAGGAGGCGCTCAAAAAAGCCGATGCTTATTTCTCCGAGGTCAATGACGATCAAAACAGGGCCGATGTTATTTTGGGCTTAGGTCTTTTAGAGGCTTCAAAAGGCAATTACAATAGTGCAGTTAATTATTTCGAGGCGGCTATCGCCTTGTTTCAATCATTCGATAATACCTATTCTTTAGCCCAGGCCTACTATCACAAGGCCGATGCCATGTTGCATTTACACGCCATTACAGGCCGTGATGTGCTTTCGAGTGCCAAAATAGCTTCCCAAAAGGCCTTACAACTTAGTCGTGAAAACTCTTTTACCAAGATTAATATCGATTCGTACCGCTTGCTGTATAACATCGCATTGCGGGAAAAGCAATTTGCCTTAGCCGAAACATATATTGAAACCCACGAACGACGGGATGACTCCCTTCAGCAAGTGTACCTGAATGCTATATCGAAAGGGGTCGATGCAGAGTCGAACATCGTGGAAATGCAAAAAACCATCGCCACGCAGCAAGATGACCTGGACAAGAAAAATAAGTCCATCATTTTTGGACAAATGACCACCGGATTAAGTATCGCGCTTATCGTGATTCTCTCCTTGTTAACACTATCCCTTTATAAGAATAATAACCTGCGGGCCAAGGCCAACAACCTACTGCAAGACAAGAATGTGGAACTGGAACTCGCTAAGGAAAAGGCGGAAAAAGCTTCATTAGCCAAGGCACAGTTTCTCTCCACCATTACCCATGAGCTACGAACGCCACTATACGCCGTAACTGGCCTTACACACTTGTTGCTAGAGGAAGATCCTAAAGAGCACCAAAAGGAACATTTGAACTCATTGAAGTTTTCTGGAGAATACCTGCTATCCCTTATTAACAACATCTTAGATCTTAACAAATTAGAGGCCAATAAAGTAGAGATTGAGAAAACAACTTTTAACCTGAAGAAACGGATTAACGATGTATTGATTGCCCTTCGGAAATCGGCAGACGACAGAAAAAACAAGTTGCATCTTGAATACGATGAGTCCATCCCAGACAAACTGGTGGGCGATCCATTAAAGCTTTCCCAAATCCTTATTAATCTTATTGGCAATTCGGTAAAGTTCACTCAAAATGGCGATGTTACAGTACGTATCCAAAAAATAGAGGAGAAAAAAAGCAAGGTTATGCTGCACTTTGAGATTGAAGATACCGGTGTTGGAATTTCAAAGAAAAAACAGAAGAGTATTTTCGAAACTTTTTCGCAAGGTTCCCTTCAAATTAACCGAAAATTTGGCGGTACCGGACTAGGGCTGGCGATTGTGAAAAACCTGCTGGAATTGATGAACAGTAAGATACACTTGGAAAGCCAGCTAGGAAAGGGTTCGAAGTTCAGTTTTAATATCGCTTTCGATATTTCAGAAGAATACCAAGACGATAAAAATCCGCGGAATATCATCTACGATGTCGACTACATTGCCCTAGAAGGAAAATCTATCTTGGTTGTAGAGGACAACAAGATAAACCAGATGATTACCAAGAAAATCGTGGAGAAGAACAAGATGAAATGTATGGTGGCAGATAATGGTATGGACGCCATTAAAATCGTGAAGGAAAATCATTTTGACGTAATCCTTATGGACATACATATGCCCGGCATTAGCGGCATTGAGGCCACACAAAAAATTAGGGAGTTCGATAAAAACCTTCCCATCATCGCCCTTACAGCTGTTACCATAGACGAAAATCTGGACGATTTTTACCGCGCCGGCTTCAATGAGATTATTCCGAAACCGTTCAAGACCGAGGAATTTTTCGAAAAGATTTACCGTACCATACAGCACAGCCAATCACCCATAAGTCAATAGTTTCTCAAACGGTGCTCGATACGGTGCACAATGCTTTCCTTTAGAAATTCATCCTGTTCCTTTAAAATTCGGGTGCGTATGGGCAAATAGTACAGCGCATATTTGTCCATCTTCCCTTGAAGGCGCATATAGTCTTTTTCGGTAGTGAGTAGCAGCTCCCGCTGCTGTAATCGCTCTATTTCTGCCCTTGTGAACTCGTGGTGATCGGCAAACTCACGATGCTCGAAATGCAACCCCTTCTCCTTTAAAAACTGTACAAGCGGCTCGGGACGGGCAATACCCGTTACCAGCGTAAAAGGTTTGTCGCTAAGATAATCGAGCGGTAATTTTTCGGTTTTTCCGAAGATATACGTGTCGTAGCCTATCGTAGCGAAATACAGTTCCTGAAGGTCGCCCAAGGGCATTTCAAACTCTATCTCCTGAAGTTTGGCATATGCCACACGCGCTGGGCATTTGGTCACGACGATGATATCGGCACGTCCTGCGCCCCGTCTCGGCTCTCGAAGATTGCCTGTAGGAAGCATAAAGTCGTTGAAAAAAAGTTCGTTGAACGGCGTAAGCAATATGGAAATAGAAGCGCTCACACGCCGATGCTGGAAGGCATCGTCCAGTAAAATTACCTGTGCCTTGTTCTTGAGTAGATCGATGCCCTTGCGCCTATCGCCGCATACGGCCACGGGAATTTCCGGGAATTTTTTCTTGAACTGTAACGGCTCGTCCCCTACTTCCCTAGCGGTATGATGTGTCTGTACCTCCAGATAGCCCTTGGTTTTGCGTCCGTAGCCCCTGCTAAGCACCGCTACATCGTACTCTTCTTTCAAAAATCGAATCAAATATTCGATCATCGGGGTTTTCCCGGTACCACCCGTAGAAAGATTTCCAACAGAAATTACGGGAAAAGGATAATCGACACTCTTTAACCAACCCTTTTCGTAGAGAATGTTTCGCAAGCCGGTTATCCATCCATAGAGGATGCCAAACGGAAAAAGCAATGTACGCAACAGTTGCATAAGGCGAAAGTACAAAACTTCACCCATAGCACCCGTGCACTGTAATTATTTTGAGATAAACTATGAATTGCCACAAACCAATGTAATGCAGTATCTTTACCAAAAACTGAACTATGCAAGTAAAGGACGTGCTCTCTATCCTCAATGAGATGGCGCCGCGTAATTATGCCGAAGACTTTGACAATACTGGCTTGCTGGTAGGCCAATTGAACGCTAAGATTACTGGTATCATGATAACTTTAGACACCCTCGAAACCGTGGTAGATGAAGCCTTGGAAAACGACTGTAACCTAATAGTTAGCTTTCATCCCATAATTTTTTCGGGTCTCAAAAAGCTTACGGGCAACTCGTACATAGAGCGTGTAGTTATGAAGGCCATTAAGCAAGATGTTCACATCATTGCCGTACATACCGCCCTTGATAACGCGTGGAACGGTGTGAACGCCAAAATTTGCGAAAAATTACACCTTAAAAACCGAGCGGTGCTAATACCTCAAAAGGGGACGATCAAAAAATTGACCACTTTCGTGCCTGTGCAACAGGCCAATGAGGTCCGAACCGCCTTGTTCGAGGCGGGCGCTGGCAGTATTGGAAATTATTCCAACTGTAGTTTTAATATTCTGGGCAAAGGGAGCTTCCAGGGCAATGATGAAAGTAATCCTACGGTAGGTAATAAAGGTCAAACCCATTTTGAAGAGGAAATGCAATTGGGGGTTACTTTTCCGAAGCATCTAGAACAAAAGGTAACAAAGGCATTGTTTGCATCCCATCCTTATGAGGAAGTCGCTTATGAAATCACCACCTTGGAGAATAACAATCAACACATCGGAATGGGCATGGTGGGCGAACTCGCTTCCAAAATGGATGGGGAGGCTTTTATCTCGTATATAAAAAGGCATATGGACATAACCTGCGTGCGCCACAGCCGCAACTTGGAAAAACCCATAGCGAAGGTCGCCGTACTGGGCGGGAGCGGCAGCTTTGCCATTGAGGCGGCCAAGGCAGCTGGCGCCGATGCTTACGTAACGGCCGATTTGAAATACCACGATTTCTTTAAGGCCGAAGATAGGATACTTTTGTGCGACGTGGGACATTATGAAAGTGAGCAATATACAAAAGAGCTTTTGCACGATGCCCTTACAAAAAAAATCACTAATTTTGCACCTGCCTTGCCGGCAAGCAGGGTTCTTTTATCAAAGACAAATACCAATCCCATTAGCTATTCATAATATTATATGGCAACGAAAACCGAAACGACTGTAGAAGAGAAGTTAAGAGCACTGTACGATTTGCAATTAATCGATTCGCGAATCGATGAAATTCGGAATGTGCGCGGCGAACTCCCACTTGAAGTAGAAGACTTAGAAGATGAAGTAGCCGGTATGAACACACGTCTTGAAAAACTAAAGGCCGAGCTAGAGACTATCGAGGATAATATCAAAGACAAGAAGAACGGTATAGAAGAGTCGAAAGCACTTATAAAAAAGTACGCCTCCCAACAAGAGAACGTTCGCAACAACCGCGAATACAACTCCCTTAGCAAAGAAATCGAGTTTCAGGAATTGGAGATACAGTTGTCTGAAAAGCACATCAAGGAATTTAGAGCGCAAATCGAACAAAAAAACCAGGTGATTGAAGAGACCAGGGAAAATCTCGAAAAGCGGAAAGAGCACTTGAAGCACAAACAAAGCGAATTGAATGAGATCTTGGCCGAGACCGAAAAGGAAGAGCAAGCACTTATTAAGGAATCTGAAAAGTACCAAAAGGAAATTGAGGAACGCTTGGTTAACGCCTATAATCGCATTCGTAATAACGTGAAAAACGGTTTGGCAGTGGTAGCAGTTGAGCGCGGCGCCTCAGGTGGTTCATTTTTTACGATTCCCCCGCAGGTCCAAATGGAAATTGCCTCCAGAAAAAAAATTATTACAGACGAGCACAGCGGTCGCATTTTGGTAGATCCAGAACTGGCCAAGGAAGAACGTGAAAAAATGGAACAATTGTTCAATAAAGTCTCGTAGAACCATCTTATCGAAAACTATAACAAAGCCTTCACACCCGTGAGGGCTTTTTTTTCGTACATTTTTGAAAGCATTTGAACGAATACATCGAAACATTTTAAAAACTGCTATGAAAAAGATATCTGTATTGCTATTTACCACTTTGCTAGCGCTTACGGCTGCCTGTCAATCTTCCAATGAAAAAAACAAGGAGGCGGAGGCCTTAGCCCAAAAAAATCAAGAACCAATTGAAGTTCCTGCACAAAACGGCATGGAACGCGCTTATTTTGCCAGTGGTTGTTTTTGGTGCGTCGAGGCCATCTATGAGAGCGTGCAAGGGGTGCAGGAAGTCATCTCCGGATATAGCGGTGGCCATACCGAGAATCCAACTTATGAAGAGACAAACACGGGCACTACCGGACACGCAGAAGCGGTTGAAGTTATTTATGATCCAGAGGTTGTTTCCTTTAAAACACTGGTCGATGTGTACTTCGGGTCGCAAAATGTCACTCAGGTGAATGGCCAAGGGCCCGATATGGGCTCCCAGTACCGCAGTATCATCTTTTATCAAAACGATGCACAAAAGCAAATTATCGATACCAAAATAGCCCAATTGGAAGAGGAATATGGCGACGGGGAGATTGCAGCACAAGTGCTGCCATTTCAGAAATTCTGGAAGGCCGAAGGGTATCACCAAGATTATGAGGAGAACAATCCCAACAATCCCTATATTCAAAATGTATCGATACCAAGGCTAAAGCGATTCCAGAAAAAATTTCCGAATATTCTGAAGGAAAGTGCGACGCATTAAGTAGTTCTATAGAACGACTGTGCGTTTCATTATCGCACGGCCTTGATTTCGAAAAGTAAAGGATAAAGCTTCTCTGGCAGCTCGAACATACCTTTGCTATTTTCTACCAAATTAGGAAAAATAGCATAGGGCGAGGCGTCGTACTCCCTTAGGTATTCCATTTGCATTCCAGCATCGATAAGGGCGGTCACCACTTCGCCCAAACCGTGATTCCAACCATACTCCTTGCTAATTATCTTTGAATTGGTATTTGCATAAGTGCCTTGATATTCTTCGTAAATGGCCTCCTTTTGCTGATAGCCATAGACCATTGCCGGAGGTTCTTGCAGATAGTCGAACATCCATGCGATGGGATGGAATTCCACCAAATAAAAAGTTCCGCCAGGCTTAAGCCGTTCGGCAATTTGGTGCGCCCAAATTGTGAGGTTGGGGAGCCATCCCAGTACGCCATAGCTGGTAACCACAAGGTCAAATTTTTCGGAAATATGCTTTGACATATCGAGCACGTTACAACACAGAAAGGTCGCATCCAGTTGCAATTCGGCATTCAGCTGTTTGGCCAATTGTATTCCTTCATCCGAAATATCCACACCCGTACAGTGGGCACCCAGCCGCGCCCAGCTAAGGGTATCCTGCCCGAAATGGCACTGCAAATGGAGCAGCGACTTGCCAGATACATCACCCAAGGCCCGCAGTTCGTATTCTTTTAAAGAGGATTTTCCCTTTTTGAACGCATCGAGATCGTAAAAATCGCTGGCCGCGTGTACGGCGACCTTCTTGTTCCAGGTTTCCTTGTTGGTTCGGAACGCTTCCGATAAATCCATAATTTTTATTGACAAGATAGGAAGAATTCCGAAGCTTATTTTTGTTTAATTTTAACAGGTTTTAATTAAACATACTTTACATTTAGGCTATGAAACATTTTTCACGGGAAGACATCATGAAAATGGAAAAGATCTTCCGCATCAACCTCATCAACAGTTGCACAGGATACAAATCGGCCAACCTAATTGCCACCAAATCCCATGATGGAATAGAGAACGTGGCAATTTTCAGCAGCGTCATCCATTTAGGAAGCAATCCTCCGCTGTTGGGGTTTATTTTGAGGCCCACCACCGTGCCCCGAAATACATTCGACAACCTGAAAGCAACGCGATATTTTACGGTGAATCATGTGGCGAGCGACTTTATTGCCGAAGCGCACCACACCTCTGCAAAGTATGAAGGTACCGTTTCTGAATTTACCATGACCGACCTAAAGTCCGAATACCGCGAATCGTTTTTCGCACCCTATGTTGCCAATGCCAAGGTACAAATAGGTTGTATCTATGTAAATGAATATTTCATAGCAGAAAATGAATGTTTGCTGGTTGTTGGCAGCATTGAACATTTATACCTCGATCCTACTGCGTTGCAGAACGATGGCTTCATATCACTGGAAAAAACCAAATCCGTTGCCATTAATGGGCTAGACGGTTATGCGTTGCCCTGCCTATTGGATCGATTTGAGTATGCCAGGCCAAAATCGCAAAATGACACATAAAAAACCGAATCTTCCCCAAAAAATTTGCTTGGTATGCCAACGCCCATTTGCGTGGAGGAAAAAATGGGAACGCGACTGGGAGAAGGTGCAATATTGCAGCGAACGGTGTAGAAGAAATAAAAAAGCTTATGAAAAATAACCTTGTTTGGTTTACCAATAATCTACGTACGATAGACAATACCTGCTTAACGCAAGCGTGTGAAGGTGACCGGGTGGTAGCTGTATACTGCTTCGATCCTAGGCACTTTGGTAAAACACCGTTTGGTTTTGATAAAACAGGGAAGTACAGAGCCAAGTTTTTACTCGAAACTGTGGCGAACCTTCAAAAAAATCTAAGGAAACTAAATATCCCCCTATTTATATTTTGCGATAAGCCGGAAACTATCATACCACAAATAGTTGAAAAATTAGCCATTTCGGAAGTATTTTGCCTTCGTGATTGGACTTCAGAAGAAAAGCAAGTTGTTGGAAATTTAAAGGCCAGCTTACCGTTTACTGTGACGGTAACCGAAATTTTTGACCAATTTCTGTTTCATCCCGATACGATTCCCTATAAAAGTTACTCCGATATTCCACGGGTATTTACTGAATTTCGGAAGAAATGCGAAAAAGCCTGTACTGTACAAAAACCGCTTTCAGTACCCAGTGCTCTATCCACCCGAAATTGGATTGAAAACGATTTTCCCATAGCGTTGCCTACCTTGGACGATCTAGGCCTTCACGATTTTAGTATCGATGAACGTTCGGCAATGCCGTTTCAAGGCGGTGAAGACAGCGCCTGGCAGCGGTTGGATCACTATTTTTGGAAGACTGAAAATTTGAAACGCTACAAAGAAACACGAAACGGACTATTGGGCACAGCGTACAGTTCCAAATTTTCGGCCTGGTTGGCCAACGGCAGTATCTCTCCACGTAGCATCTATGCACAGGTTAAGCAGTTTGAAACCGATGTTCAAAAAAATGAGGATACCTATTGGCTCAAATTCGAACTTATTTGGCGGGATTTCTTTAAATATGTTAGTCTCAAACATGGAAATGTGCTTTTCAAAAGAAAGGGAATACTAGATAAAAATTATTCGTGGCAACAGGACAGCGACGCCATAGATCGCTGGATTGCCGGAAAGACACCTTATCCCTTCGTCAATGCCAATATGGTGGAAATTGCAAAAACTGGCTTTATGAGCAACCGCGGTCGCCAAATTGTAGCTAGTTTTCTTTCCAAGGAACTGCAAGTAGATTGGCGCATTGGTGCGAGTTATTTTGAAAGCATGCTGATAGATTATGATGTACACAGTAACTGGGGCAATTGGCAGTATGTTTCAGGTATTGGCAACGACCCGCGCGACCGGAAATTTAATATTGAAAGCCAGGCCCAACGGTACGATCCTAATGGAGATTACGTTGCCCAATGGCTTTCGGAAAATAACTAATCAATGAAAACTTTGGCAATTTGAAAACTTTACGACTTATTCTGGGCGACCAATTGAACTACAAACATTCTTGGTTCAACGATACCAACGATGACGTATTTTATTTTCTTGCTGAAATGCGACAAGAGACAGATTACGTAAAGCACCACATACAAAAAGTAGCCGCCTTCTTTGAAAGTATGCGCAATTTTGCACACTGGTTGGAAGAAAGGGGTCATCAAGTAATATACTATACACTCGAAACTTCGGAAAACAAACAAGAACTGCCTAAAAATCTCGACGCACTCATTAAAAAGCACAGCATTGAAAAATTGGAGTACCAGTATCCCGATGAGTATCGATTGGATGAACAGTTAAACGATTATTGCAACGCACTGGAAATTGAATGGGAGGCATACGATACGGAGCATTTCTTGACCCAACGCGGCGATTTGGCGAAGTTCTATGAGGGCAAGAAAGAAATGACAATGGAGTATTTCTATCGCCATATGCGAAAGAAATACGATGTGCTCATGAAAACCGAAACGGACCCTGAAGGTGGGAAATGGAATTTTGATAAGAGCAACCGAAAAAAATGGAAGGGCGATACGGAAATACCCCACGAGCGCGGATTCAGAAAAGATATTTCTGAGACGTTGCAGCGTATTCGGTCATCGGGCGTTGCTACCTTCGGTTCCATTTCAGCCAAAAATTATAACTGGCCTACTTCCCGACGGGATGCGCTGTCGGTATTGAATTACTTCTGTAAGAATTTATTGGTGCATTTTGGTGATTTCCAAGACGCCATGCATACCGATCAAGCCTATTTATACCATTCGCGGCTTTCATTTGCCCTTAACTGCAAAATGTTGCATCCCAAGGAAGTATTGGATTCGGTGATTGACTATTGGCGAGCGCACGCCGATGAGATAGCTCTTTCCCAAGTTGAAGGCTTTGTACGCCAAATTTTGGGCTGGCGCGAGTATATGCGGGGTATCTATTGGAAAGAGATGCCCGGCTACCGCCGCAGCAACAAATTGGACAACCAAAATAAACTTCCCGCATTTTACTGGACGGGCAAAACCAAAATGAATTGTCTGCACCATGCTATTAAGCAAAGTCTAGACCACGCCTATGCGCACCATATACAACGGCTTATGATTACCGGGAATTTTGCCTTATTGGCACAGTGTCATCCAGATGAGGTAGATGCCTGGTACTTAGGAATCTATATTGACGCCATCGAGTGGGTTGAAATCACCAATACCCGTGGAATGTCGCAATTTGCAGACGGCGGAATTGTTGCTACCAAACCTTACGTATCGAGTGGTAGCTACATCAATAAAATGAGCAATTACTGTAAAGAGTGTCATTATAGTGTTTCTAAAAAAACTGGCGAGAAGGCTTGTCCTTTCAATAGTTTATACTGGAATTTCCTAGATGACAAAAAAGAGCATTTCAAAGACAATCAGCGTATGAATATGATGATGTCCCTTCTAGAAAAAAAGAGTGCGGAAGACTTGTCACAGCTGAAGGAGCGTGCCGCCAAAATCATAAAATATCCAGATGATTTTTAAATATTCACTGTTGTGCAATCCTTAACAGCTCTCGTTAAACGCAGGTTAAAATAACGAGAAGCGATTCTAATTTGTTGTAGTTTAGAGTAACAATCTAAACCCTATTGTTATGAGAGACCTTATTTGGCTTATCGTAGTTATTTTAATTATTGGCTGGCTGGTAGGATATTTCGGATTTGGAGAAGCCGTGGGTAGTTTAATCCACATCCTCCTAGTTCTCGCAATTATCGGCATCCTCTATCGACTTGCCACGGGCCGTAGGCCATAACCAAAAACAATGCTAACCGCCATGAACTTGGCACTAAAACCAAAATGATGAAAAGAATATTTTTAATTTTTGCTGTAGCAGGGTTGCTCAGCACAGGATTTATGAGCTGCCGTGAAACCAATTCAGTAGCGGATGATGTTGAAGATGTGGCAGATGATGTGGAAGATGAAATAGATTAAGGGCCACTTCAGCACGATAGAAGCCTTTCTGATTTATATCAGAAAGGCTTTTATACGTTGTACCCTTCGGCCAGCAGTTCTTTATATTCAGAATGCTTTTTTACATAGTTTGCCACGAACGGACAGAGAGGTATCAATTTTAAATTTGCATCTTTAATACGATTCAGGGCTTCTGCAACGAGGGCAGAGCCAACACCTTTACCCTCCAGCGCATTGGGCACTTCGGTATGTGTTAGGTATATCTTATCGGTTGTACGGATATAATCGATAAATGCCCATTGGCCATCTACTTCAGCCTCAAAGCGTTTTTTCTCGGAGTTATCGGTGAGGTCTACTTTCATCTTCTATTGCTTGGAGTGGGTGCCATCGCAAAAGGGATTGTTACCAGTTTTGCCACAACGGCAAAACGCCGTGGTTTTGGATTTTTGCTCCTCACGGCCATCATCGTGTTTTACGGTTACCGTGCCAAAAACCAATAAGGGCCCTCCTTTCATTATTTCAATACGTGTCATATCTTTTTTAACTTCGGTATCAACATTTGCCTCCCCAAGTCCGTTCATATAATAACTCAAAGCACCACTGGGGCAGGCCTTGACGGTAGCTACGATACGATCGGTTTCGGCCTTGTCAATTTGAATCCAAGGGCGCACCTTGGGCTTAAAAACCTCTGGCAAGTTGTGCGTGCACTTGGCAGAATGGATACAGAGCTGTGGTTTCCATATTACCGTTACTTCCCCATTGCTATATTCTTTTGTCGTACCCATATTTTAAAGATACGAAATTATGTTGATACCCCCTATTTGTTTATTTTTACTTCCTAACGCTCTGCTCGATTATGAAAAAACTGTTCTTCGTATCTCTGTGCTGTCTTTGTATTAGCGCCTGCAATGATACCAACAAAACTCCCAATGCCGAAGAAACCCTCGCTCTAGATGATACCCTTACCACCGCTGAGGCCATTGCGGAACGACATGGGATTCGCCATTGGGATTCTATACAGCAATTGGAGTTTACCTTCAATGTGGCAAGAGATACCAGTCACTTTGAGCGCTCTTGGAGGTGGTATCCAAAAAAGGAAGAAGTAACATTGGTAACGAGTAAAGATTCCATAACCTATTCCCGAAAAGCATTAGATAGCACACTATTACGAACCGATGCCGCTTTTATAAACGATTCATATTGGCTATTGGCTCCGTTTAAACTGGTATGGGACGACGGAATCGAATTTTCAGAAGAAGAATCTGTTGTCGCTCCAATTTCAAAAGACACCCTGCACCGCCTCACCATTACCTATGTAGGCGATGGTGGTTACACTCCAGGCGATGCTTACGATTTTTACTATGACGATCGTTTTACTGTGCGAGAATGGGTTTTCAGAAAAGGAAATGATAGTGTCCCATCTATGATCACTACTTGGAAAAGCTATGAAAATGTTGAAGGGCTTATGCTAGCCACGGTTCATACCGATAGCCTGCGGAAATTTAAGCTCTACTTTACCGATGTTTCAGCAAAAAAATAAATCATTTGAGCTTGGGCAAAGCTGCCTTCTTTAGGTTAGTTCGCTTTTATAAAGCGGCGTGTCCATATTTGTCGATCTCCTTCCAACAAGCTAAGCAAGTACATACCATTGCTCAATTTTGAAACATCTATCTCGCATCGTGAGCCTTCTGAAAAGTCTGCTTGCTGTCGCGCCACTTCCCTACCCTGCGTATCGTAGACGGCAACCTTAAAGGCTTTCTGTGTCTCGTAAAGTATGGTGAGGCTATTTGACGCCGGATTGGGAAACAACAAGCCTTCGTTAGCAAGTTCTCCAATAAAATAGCGCTGCCCGAAGGCATAGGCGCTCTTCCCAATGTGCTCTCCCAGTATACGTCCCGGAATATCATCTATAGGCGGGTGGATACCTCCCCAAATTCGAGATAAGCTCGTTTGGTCGCTAGCATCTTGGTAGGTAGCCCATTGCAACTGCATGGGTACTGAAGGACCTTTCTCGAACACCAAAAATGAATTAGCTTCTATGTTGAATACGCCCATCCCTCCCGGAAAATAGGAATCGCCGGTTAGCAAGGTCAATACCTCTGCCGCAGCGCGTGAATAGGTAGAATGGCCAGAAACATATCCGGCAAAAGGTGGGGTTACGAATGAGGGTCGCTGGTAGGGAAACCATTCTTCGGCCAAAATCCATCCCACCCCCGCAGTATCTTCCAGTGGATCTACTATTCTATCTGGTCCCCGCCAAGTGTATAGCTTTATTTTGCCAGCATTTTCATTGAAAGCACCTGCAAGAGGCTCTCCCTCTTCGATGAGCTCGATATAACCGGGAACCAAGGGTAGTCCGTGCGGATCATAACTGGGCAATAACGGATTGGTAGATTGCCCCCTATCGGCCATATACCTAATAGCGCTCATTGGACGCACATAATCATAATAACCTTTTAATCCCCAAGCCGTTATAGCAACATCGTGCATGGTACCTCCAAGAAGGAAATACGATTTTACATCCCACTCAAGGTCGGAAACGATAGCGCCCTCACCGCCAAACCTCTTTTGGAGTAAGGGATGGTCGCTTACGTAGTTCAATATGGTAAACCAATGCCCTGGCGGAGTTTCACTATCGGGACCATCGGCCCAGAACTCGGCCAGCACTCGGGTATAATCGCCCAAAGGTACCACGTGGGGCTCGTAGGGTTGCCCCGTGGCCGGATTAAGATCTCTGCCAGCACTTGGATCCCCACCACCAATCAAATCGTAAAACTGTCGGTATTCATCAAATGTTTGGGGCATTCGATCAAAAGACAGGTTGCCCAGATTGCCCGGTGAGATATCAATAGTAGCGGGAAGTTCAGCATCCAGATGCGCACCCCAGATCGCTACAAGCGCAAAGCCCCATTTATACGGGTCGTCCAACCCCATCCCTTCCTGTATATACCAAGGAGCTCCGGGATCGTGATATACGGTGTATTCAAAACCATCGCGCGACAAGGTGACAGCGTCTTCGCGTTGCAATGAGAAAGGCACCACGCCCCCCCATTCGGGACTTAAAAAGGGAGGTTGTCCCCCCGGAATGACATTCCCACTTTGATCTACAAAATTCGGCACCTTCAATGGTTGCCAATGGTTGGGATGCGTCATATCGGGATTGCCAGATACATCGGTATTCAACGGTTCGTTTAATGGTTCGTAATACCGATTGCCATAATCGTTGGCTTCATTTGCGCCGTCCTGAAGCCCAAACGCGATAAGCTGCTGGGCAATGTAATTTCCCAAGGCAGCTGGATTGCCATTCCCATAGTCAGTAGAAATGTAGGAAGGGTCGTATCCCAAGCGATTCATGAGGGCATCGGCATCGGCATATATTTCATCCTTGCCTGGAGCATTCACAAACCGGTGCCTAATAATTCGATATACAGCATAGCTCATCGCTTCTTCTTGAGCCGATTGTGTATCGCCTATTAGTTGAAATCCATCAAAATCGCAAAAGAAGCCGCCCATTTCATTCCCCAAAAAATACGGTGCTGCCTTCGTATCGAATACTGCCCACGCGTCATACATCGCTACCGAGGTATGGAACAAATTTCGTGCGTGCACGGTAGGTCTCGCAAAATCGTTTCGAATGGCGTGGAGTACCTCCTCATTCCAAAGACGGGCAACCGTTTGCCCGTACGAGGCAGCAGCGGTGAGCATGAAACCCAAAAGTAGAAATAGCACTCTCATAAGCGCTTCAAAAATAAAAAAATTACTTAACATTTTTTTATGAAATAGGACAAAGCTTTCTCAAAGCGGGCTCCCAAAAGAAACCATAATAAATTGCTATTTTTGTGTACCGAGGTAACCCGCCGTCTATGAACTACCAATCTTCCCTTTCCTTTGCGCAGCAATGCGATGCACAAGACCCATTATCGCATTTCAGAAATAAATTTTATTTCCCCAAGGATGCCAATGGTGCGCCGGTTATTTATCTCTGCGGAAATTCCCTTGGGCTGCAGCCAAAAAATGCTTCGGCTTACATTCAGGAAGTTCTCGGCGACTGGGCTTCGTTAGGGGTCGATGGACATACCGAAGGACAGCACCCGTGGCTACCGTACCATGAGCTGCTTACCCAAAAAATGGCAACCTTAGTAGGCGCAAAGCCGCACGAGGTGGTTATGATGAACACCTTAACCGCCAACCTTCACCTTATGATGGTATCTTTTTACCAACCCATACAGCAGAAATATAAGATCGTTGTGGAAAGCGACGCTTTTCCCAGTGATACATACGCTGTAGAAAGTCAGCTGAAATTTCACGGTTTCGACCCGGCAGAAGGTTTGATAAAATGGAAACCAAGGCACGGCGAGGAACTGTGCCGTTTCGAAGATTTGGAACAAATCATGGAAACTGAAGGCGATGCCGTAGCACTGCTAATGATTGGCAGCACCAATTACTATACGGGACAGCATTTTCCGCTTGAAAAAATCACGCAATTAGGCCATAGGTTCCAATGTAAAGTGGGTTTTGACCTTGCACACGGGGCAGGTAATATTCAACCCAACTTACACGATAGCGGAGCCGATTTTGCCGTATGGTGTAGTTATAAGTACCTCAATAGCGGCCCAGGAAGCCTGGCGGGTTGCTTTGTGCACGAGCGCCACGCCCACGATAGTTCACTACCGCGTTTTGCTGGGTGGTGGGGACATAATAAAGAAACCCGTTTTAATATGAGAAAGGCGTTCGACGCCCTACCGGGCGCCGAAGGCTGGCAATTGAGCAATCCGCCCATACTTTCTATGGCAGCTATTCGGGCAAGTTTGGATGTATTTGATGAGGCGGGGTTCGAGGCGTTACGGCGGAAATCGATACAGCTTACGGGATATCTTGAATTTTTACTCGATGAGATACCCAATGACCGCATTCGGGTAATTACCCCCAGGAATCCAGAAGAGCGTGGGTGCCAATTGTCGATTCAAGTAAGAAATGCCGACAAATCGCTTCACCAAAAGCTCAGTAAGGTAGGCGTTGTGAGCGATTGGCGCGAACCCGATGTAATACGAGTTGCCCCTACACCTCTATACAATAATTTTAGCGATGTATATGAATTTGTAAGTCGCTTGGAAAAAATTATATCAAATTAATATTAATGCGAAAAAACAGCATTATCATTTTATTGCCCAATCTATGAACAAAGAGAAGCATAAAATCCTCATAATAGGCGCTGGACTGTGTGGAAGCCTGCTTGCGCTACGACTAGGACAGCGCGGCTACAGGATAACCCTGGTTGAAAAACGTCCCGATTTGCGTAAAGTGGAACAAGATGCGGGACGGTCTATCAACCTAGCGCTAAGCGACAGAGGATTGCGAGGACTTCGCCTGGCAGGAATGGAGGAGGAAGCCCTTAAACTCTGCATCCCTATGAACGGAAGGATGATACACCCAACACTGGGGGAACCGTTTTTGAGTCCGTACAGCGGCAGGGAGCACGAGTATATAAATTCGGTGTCACGTCCAGGATTGAATAAATTGCTGCTTGATGCAGCCGAAAAATTGGAGAATATAACATTGGTTTTTAACCACGGTTGCGAGGCGGTCGATCTGGAAAACGCCTCGGCCAACTTCGTCAATTACGAAACCGATGCGCACGTTACTATGCAGGCCGACATCCTCTTTGGTGCCGATGGCGCCGGATCGGTTGTACGCAAAAGTATGTTTCAAAACAAGAAGTTTCTCTTCAGCTTTTCACAACAATGGCTAACCCACGGTTATAAGGAAATAGAGATTCCTGCCACCCAAGATGGGGGCTACCGCACCTATAAAAATGCCTTGCACATTTGGCCAAGAGGAGAAGATATGCTCATTGCCCTTCCCAATCTTGACGGAAGCTTTACCGTGACGCTTTTTCTTCCGTATCGCAATAGCGACTACTGTTTTGAGAATTTAACCACACCCGAAAAAGTTACCGAATATTTCGAGAAAGAATATCAAGATGCCATTGCGCTCATGCCAAATTTGATCGACGAATTCTTTTCCCACCCTACTGGTCCCTTGGGAACCATTAAGTGCAGCCCGTGGAGCAGCTACGGTAAGACCCTGTTAATGGGCGATGCCGCACACGCCATTGTTCCTTTTTACGGACAGGGTATGAACGCATCTTTTGAAGATGTGGTGGTATTCGATACCTTGCTGGACCAGCACGAAGGGTCGTGGGAAAACCTTTTTGAACGATATGAAGCACTTCGGAAAAAGGATACCGATGCTATCGCCGATCTGGCTGTAGACAACTTCCATGAAATGAAGGAACACACCGCTTCGCCTCTTTTTCAAGAGAAACGCAAGCTTGAAATAGCCCTGGAAAAGGAATTCCCACAAGAGTACCATTCCAAATATTCTTTGGTTACTTTTAATGAGCAAATTACGTATTCTGAAGCATTGCGAACGGGAAGGGCACAAGATAAGGCCATTCTCAATCTTATTGCCGAAGGAAAACTAACAGCATCCATGTCGCTAAAGGAAAAATACCATTTGGTAAAAAAAGAAACACAGGCCTATCTGAGTGAGGAGGAGGTGTTGCGTACACTGTAATACAACGTACTTTCCCCTTTCGCGCAGCAAGGTGGAAATGAAATAAATATTTTGACATTGTGTTCGACTGCGCTCGAACCGAACAAAAATATGGTACATAAAAGCAAATTGGTAGACGGAAAGGCCACTCCTCGGGGTGCCTACCCACATATTAAACGCGTGGGCGATTTCTTATTTATTAGCGGCACCAGTTCCCGATTGCCCGATAATACGATAGCGGGGGCAAAAAAGGTGGACGAAATGGGCAGCATGGAGTTCGACATTAAGGAACAAACGCGAGCCGTGCTGGACAATATTAAGGACTATCTCGCCACCGAAGGCGCCACGATGGCCGATGTGGTCGATATCACGACATTTTTGGTAAATATGAACGACTTTGCAGGTTACAATGCGGTGTATGCACAATATTTTGACAAGGAGACCGGTCCCGCCCGCACTACCGTGGCAGTGCACCAACTGCCACATCCGCATTTATTGATTGAGATAAAAGCGATGGCATATAAACCGTTATAAAAATTTTCGTTGCCATCCATTGAGAACTGGTTGTTTGTGCCCTATGGAAAAGATAAAAAATTATATAAACGGAAGCTTTTGCGACGCTAAAAATGGCGAATGGCTGGACAATTACAATCCGTCGAACGGACAGGTCTATTCCGTACTTGCCAATAGCGATGCCGAAGATGTGGAAGCCGCCTATCAAGCCGCTCGTGAAGCCTTTCCCTCGTGGAGCAATACGACCTTGGATCATCGCAGTGCCCTCCTGCTGCGTATGGCAGAACTTATAGATGAAAACCAAAAGCGTCTAGCCCTTGCCGAGGCCAAAGACAATGGAAAACCCCTTAGCTTAGCGAATACAGTTGATATACCGAGAGCTTCTGCCAACTTTCGGTTTTTCGCAAAGGCCATTACCCAATTTTCGAGCGAAGCGCACGATAGCGTTGGGTTAAACACCATGAATTTTACCCTGCGGCAGCCGCTTGGCGTAGTTGGGTGTATCTCTCCCTGGAACTTGCCTTTATACCTCTTCACTTGGAAAATCGCCCCTGCCTTAGCAGCGGGGAATACCGTCGTTGCCAAACCCAGCGAGGTGACGCCTATGACGGCCTCGCTACTAGGCGAGATCGCATCCCAAGCTGGTTTGCCCAGTGGCGTGCTCAACATTGTCCAGGGAACGGGACCAAAGGTAGGTCAGGCCATCGTCGAGCATCCACACATAAAAGCTGTCTCCTTTACGGGAGGCACCCAGACCGGCGCACAAATTGCCCGTACCGCCGCCCCGCTGTTCAAAAAACTATCTCTGGAACTGGGGGGCAAAAATCCAAATATCATCTTTTCCGATTGCGATTATGAAGCAATGCTTACCACCACGCTGCGTTCTTCCTTTGCCAATCAAGGCCAAATTTGTCTTTGTGGCAGTCGTATTTATGTGGAAGAAAGTCTCTATGAATCCTTTAAGAGCGATTTTTTGAAAAAGGTCTCAAATTTGAAGGTGGGCGATCCCTTCAAAGATGATACGCAGTTGGGAGCGTTGGTCTCCAAGGCTCATCTCGAAAAAGTAAAATCGTACATAGACAACGCCATCGCTGAAGGGGGAACCCTGTTATTCGGTGGACAAACGGTTAGCGTTCCCGGCCTGGAACACGGCTATTACCTACAGCCTACCGTCATTGAGGTTTCGAATAACCAGTGCGCAATTCAACAAGAGGAAGTATTTGGACCGGTGGTAACGTTAATGAAATTTTCTTCGGAAGCCGAAGCGCTGCAGTTAGCAAACGATACGCCGTACGGACTTTCGGCAACCCTCTGGACACGGGATATCGACCGGGCCATGCGGTTCTCGAAACAGCTGCAAACAGGAATTGTATGGGTAAACACTTGGCTTAACAGGGACCTACGAACGCCCTTTGGAGGCACAAAACAGAGCGGTGTAGGCCGAGAGGGAGGTTGGGAGGCCCTACGCTTCTTCACCGAGGCCAAGAATGTGTGCATTCAATACAAATGATTTTCAAAGGTAAGTTTGAAAAAATTAAATCGCTGCCACGTTCGTGAATTATGGTTCATCAGAACCATAGATTAACTCGATAAAATCTGCCTTGGGTATAGGACCGATATAATCGGCCACCTCCACTAAGGCCAACACATTTTCTATACTCTCCTTATCGTATTTCACACCAATCAACCTTGTTTCCAAATCCTGCACCGGTTGCATTCCGAAGAAGTCGCCATAAATGGTAAAATGGGTAATATGCCCCTTTTCAACATTGATTCTAAGATCAATCGTACCGCCATCGAAGCGGCGTTCGCGTTGTATGTTGAACTTGGGGGAATTGCCATAATTCCAGTTCCAGGTATCGTATTTTTCTTCTTTCAACAGATGCACGCCCTTCCATTCCGCCTCTGTGAGCCTATATGTTTCAATCCCATCTTTGCCTTCGTAGAGCCCTTGCAAGATAAATGCGCGAAACTGAACGATATCGATAGGGTGCTCTAGAAACTCCGATATATTTGCCACCCGGCTGCGTACCGATTTGTGCCCCTTGCTTTGAATCTTGCTCATTTTAACGGTAAGCGCCTTCGATACTTCGCCCAAATCGGTGTCTAACAGCAACGTACCGTGGCTTACCATTCGTTTTCCGGTGGAAAACTGTGCGTTGCCAGAAATTTTCCTGTCGTTTACCACCACATCGTTTCTACCCTTCATCTCGGCAGGAACCCCTAGATTGTTGAGCACCTTCACAATGGGTGCGGTTACTTTTTTGAAATTGTTGAGGCTCTTTATATCGTGATCGGTAATAAAACTGAAATTCAAATTACCGAAATCATGGTAAACCGCTCCGCCGCCAGAAATACGTCGGACCACGTGAATTCCCTTGGCTTCCACATATTCGTGATTGATCTCCTCGAGCGTGTTTTGATTACGGCCTATGATTATACTGGGCTCGTTGATGTAAAATAACAAATAATCGTTTTCGAAGCTGAAATTCCGCACCACGTATTCCTCAAGGGCCAGATTTAAATGCGGATTGGTAACGCCCTCGTTCTCGATAAAAACCATAGCAGCTATTTTACGATAAAAGTACCATTTTTAGTTCCATCGCCGAAGCATTCCAACAAAAACCCAGAGGTTCATTTACTTCCGGTAAATTCCTGCTATCTTTACGCTACAAAGCAGCAACTATGAATCTAGATTTAACCCATAAAAACGCAATGGTTTGTGGCAGTACGGCCGGTATCGGCAAGGCCACGGCCAAGCGGCTTGCCAAGTTAGGCGCCACTGTTACCCTTGTGGCACGCAATGAGGAAAAACTTAAGGAAACCCTTATTGAGCTTCCGTATGGCGAGGGTCAAAAGCACAACTATTTCGTAGCCGATTTCTCTAACGTGGAAGAGGTGAAAAAAATGGCGGCAAAGGCAGCGGCGAACAAGACCTTTCACATTCTGGTGAACAACACGGGCGGCCCAAAGGGCGGACTGATATATGAAGCCGAAACCGAGGAATTTACCCAGGCGTTTTCACAGCATCTGGTTTGCAACCATATTTTAGTGCAGGCTTTGGCACCGGGAATGAAAGAGGCAGACTACGGCCGCATTATAAATATTATTTCCACATCGGTAAAGCAGCCCATAGATGGATTGGGCGTGAGCAATACGGTACGGGGTGCCGTGGCGAGTTGGAGCAAGACCTTGGCCAATGAGCTGGGCGCCTACGGAATTACAGTAAATAATGTCCTGCCCGGTTTTACCGCGACAGATCGTTTGGACGACATTATCGCTAATGCGGCAAAGAAGATGAACAAAACCGAAGAGGATGCCGCACGTTTTATGCGCAGCTTGGTGCCGGCACGTCGCTTTGCCCAGCCTGGGGAGGTTGCTAACGCTGTTGCATTTTTGGCAAGTGAGGCCGCCAGCTACATCAACGGGATTAATCTTCCGGTTGATGGGGGGAGGACGAAAAGCTTATAAGAAAAAAGGCGAGTAAATAACTCGCCTTGAAAATATTAATTGTGAATAAAGTTAATCTTGGTGCGCCGGATTTTCTTTACAAGTGCAAATGTTGCTTCCGCTACTACAGCAGGCATAATAACCTGAAGCACAAGTGACGGAGCAACCTGAAATTGGGTCGTCTATGGAGCAGCCTGTAGAACCTACGCCACCACTACTGCACCTTCCAGATCTGGTATCTACATTTTGATTTGTAAGTAAGTCATTAACTTTCGTCTTCGATAGATTCACATTTTTTAAAATGTTTTCGATATTAAAACGGTCGTCCCCATACCAATTTGCGATTTGTATTCCTCTGATTAATTTAATTTTATTTGTTTTGGCATCCTCTACATCGTGGATTTTAGCATGCCCTTTTTCATTTTCAACAATAAAATAAAATTGTTCGTCTTCTTTATTTCTAAAATAAACATACTCTTTTTCATAATTTAGAGATATATCGCCTTTCGATAAGAACTTATCCATATATGCAATGTCTCCCTTGGTTTTCGGAATAAGGGCAAGTGCATTAGAAAATTTATTTTTATTTTGGTTAAAAAAATAAACTATCCCATTATCTAATTTAAATGTTTCCCCCTGTAAGTTTGATGCATTAAATTGATCCCCTACAAATTTTTTGGAAGGATTATTAATTTTCAAATTTGTTCCATCTTCATCTACTACATTGGTCTCTTCTTTATTGCAAGCCAATAGAAAACCAAATGTGAGTAAGACGAACATCATTTTTCTCATAATTTTCTAATTTAATAATTTTATAATCCATTTTATTCATCTCGAACCTAATGATTATTTTTAGGATAAAATAGAAATCATGGTTCTTTAACGTTGACAATTTTCTATTTAACACTATTTAACATTTCACGTAAGTTTTTATCCATTAAATTCAAATAAACGGTTACTCACACCTTTTTGCTTTGCCGAAAAGAATTACGCATTTTTTGTAAGACCTTTTGCTTTGTCTGTCTAAGCGGCAAACGCCGTAGTCTTTTTGGTAATCCAAGCAGCGAGCTATATCAACGGAATAAATCTTCCGCTTGATGGGGGGAGAACAAAAAGTTTGTAACTTTAGCTTCTTGCGTGAGGAATTGAGACGTTCTTGGAGCTCCTCGAAGAAAGCGACTGCCGAAAGCCCGGCCCCCCAATGGATTGGGGGGGCCGCCACCTAAACAGCTAACCAACACAAACGTGATGAAACGAAAACTTCGCATTAACGGTCACTCCCACCTACTTCCCTATCCAGAGGAAATACCACAGTTTATGAAAGACAAGGGTATTTTTTGGGTAGATAAGGATCGTAAGTTTATGCTTCAGAAAGATTGGAGCCGGCCGGTAACCGATTCCAGTTTTTTCCTGAACGAGAAACTGGAATGGATGGAACGGTACAAGATAGATCACGCCGTTGTACTCAATCTTTCGCAGCTGTACGGCAATGGTTTGAGAGTAGAGGAAATGAAGCAGGCGCTCCGGTTTCAAAATGATTTTAATGCCAAGATACAGCACGATCACCCTAGTAAATTTACCTGTGGCTTTGTGGTACATCCCGGTTTTGTAAGGGGCGCCCTTTGGGAAATAGAGCGATGCGTAGAGGAACTTAATATGCAACTGTTGTGCTTGCCCACGCATTATATGGATACCATAGGCACGTGGCGCTGCATTTTCGACGAGGAGAACGAACCCATTTTTGAACTGGCCAGCAAATACAACTTGGCTGTGGAGATCCATCCGTACGATGGGGAGAAGTTCATAAAGTTGGAAAATACCGCTTGGCGCTTCCATCTTATTTGGATGTTAGCACAGTGCGCAGATGCGTATCATTTTCTAACCTTGAACGGTTATGCCGATAAATTTCCCAATATGCGCACCTGTTTTGCCCATGGCGGTCAGCTAGCGCAAATAAATCTGGGAAGGCGCATACAGGGGTTTGATGGTCGCCCCGATTTGTTCAAGGGCAAGGTACATCCACGGAAATCGGTTGGTCACAAAAACATTTTCTTCGACACGCTGGTGCACGATACTGGTTCGCTGGAACTCTTAGTGAAAAACCAAGGGTCCAAACAGGTATTGATGGGGCTGGACGACCCGTACCCTTTGGGGGAAATGGAAAGTGCCGTACAATCTTCCTACCCAGGCAAAATTTTAGATTTGGCACGCCAACGCAATATCCTAACTCAGGAAGAATGCGATGCCATGTGGGAAGATAACGTAATACAATGGCTTTGCGGCGATGACGACGAAGCCAAAAAGAAACTGGTGGCTAGGATTGAAGGATAACAACTTTTTTTAATCGGCAGGACATTCGTATTCATTACCACGAACAATTATTTTATAATAAATTACATCCTACCAAGCATCAATTGATATGGACTTTCTTCCGGAAGAAATTAACGACTACGTAGAACGCCATTCCCAGCCCGAACCCGAATTGCTGCAACGGCTTCATCGCGAAACGTGGCAAAAAGTGCTCGCCCCACGTATGCTAAGCGGCCATTTGCAGGGCCGCGTGCTTAGTATGCTCTCGAAGCTCATAGCCCCCAAATATATTCTGGAAATTGGCACCTATACAGGCTATTCGGCATTATGTTTGGCAGAAGGAATGCATCCTGAAGGGCAATTGCATACTATCGATATTAATGAAGAATTGCACGATTTTCAGCGGAAATACTTCGATGCCTCGGGTTTCGGAAACCAAATTATCCAACATACCGGCGATGCCCGCGACATCATTCCATCCCTTCATTTCCCTTTCGATCTGCTATTTATTGATGCCGATAAACAAAATTATCCTTCGTATTTAGACTTGCTTTTACCAAAATTAAAACCAGGTGCGGTCATCTTAAGCGACAATGTGCTTTGGAGCGGCAAGGTAACGCAACCAGTAGATGAGGAGGATGTGGATACCCAAGCACTTTTGGAATACAACCAACGACTAAACACCGACCCGCGTTTGGAAACGGTGCTATTGCCCATTCGCGATGGCTTGACGAT
>CAZXDP010000009.1:0-68999 GCA_964639255.1 uncultured Flavobacteriaceae bacterium | reverse complement strand
TTTGGAACTACCTTCCCAACCTCATCACCATTTTGGTGATCGTATTTTTATTTCGCTATTTATTGAAAGCGCTCCGGTTTATTAAGATTGAAATAGAGCGCGGAAAATTAACCCTGCCGGGATTCTATACCGACTGGGCCGCACCAACATACCAAATTGTAAGAATCTTGGTCATCGCTTTTATGTTCGTGGTAATTTTTCCTTACCTGCCCGGTAGCGATTCCCCCATCTTCAAAGGGGTATCAGTATTTTTGGGCTTTTTGTTCACATTTGGCTCTGCGGGTTCCTTAAGCAACATCATCGCCGGCTTGGTTCTTACTTATATGCGCCTGTTCCAAATTGGGGACAGGGTAAAGATTGGCGACGTCTTCGGCGACGTTATTGAAAAATCTTCGTTGGTTACCCGGGTACGTACCATCAAAAATGAAATAATAAGCATCCCGAACAGCACGGTGATGAGTAGCCATACCATTAATTATAGCAGCGATGCGCCAGATAAGGGATTGATTGTGCATACCACGGTAACAATTGGCTACGATGTGCCCTGGAAAGAGATGCACGAAGCGCTTATTGAAGCCGCGGCGCGGACTACCCTGATTCTGGAAACCCCGGCACCGTTCGTTTTGCAAACCAGTTTGGAAGATTTCTACGTAGCCTACCAAATTAACGGTTATACCAACGAACCGAACAAACAGGCTGTAATTTATAGCGAGCTGCACCAGCACATACAAGATGTGTGCAACGAACGTGGCATCGAGATTCTATCGCCTCATTATCGCGCAGCCCGCGATGGCAATCGCACCACTATTCCAGAGAACTATCTATCTCCAGAATATGAAGTTCCTGGTTTCAAGGTAGACTGGAAGGAAAAAAAGTAATGTATTTTTTATAATATTCGCAAACCGTTGGCAACCGCTCGCCCGGGTTGCAATAGGGTGACCAATTTACCTTCCACGGCTCCCAATACCAAACATTCGCTCATAAAGTTGGCGATTTGCTTCTTCGGAAAATTGACCACTGCAATTACTTGCTTTTGAAGCAATTCCTCTTTGGTATATAGTTGGGTAAGTTGTGCAGAAGTTTTTTTAACGCCCAGCGCATCGCCAAAATCGATATGCAATTGATAAGCCGGTTTATGAACCTCTGGAAAATCGGCCACGTAAATCACCGTGCCCACGCGCATATCGACTTTTAGAAAATCGTCCCAGCTAAGGTTATTCACGATTGTGATGAATGTTTAATTTCTTGATCATTTCTGGAGAGATCACATCGCCCTTGGCGCTATAGTTATCTACCAAGAGGCCTTTCGTCCCATCATCGGTCTCTATAACATATAGAATGGAGTTGTCACCCGGATTGGTAATACCTTCAAAACGGTAGTATTTTACGACATCGAGCTCCCCGGCCTTCCATTCGCGCTTTAAGCCTTTCGATTCTACCCCTTCCTCGATGAGGTTAAAGTCTTCGGTATAGCCTTTTTGCTGTAAGTCTTTTATAGCTACTGAAAGCGAACTGTATGCATTTTCCATTATGAGTTCATTTTGGTTTTCCCTAAAGTTACAGGCAAAGGCCCACACTGGCAAAACTTTATAATATGTTTAGCACCCCGGCTAAGGATGTCGCTCATTATAGGTTACCAACTACCCCGCTTTTAGAAAAATGCGTAACTTTCGGTCCCTAACTTCGACTTACTTTTTTTGACTGCTATGGCCAGAACTCCTTCAAATATGATTCCCCTGGGCACAAAGGCTCCAGATTTTACACTTCTGGATTCCGTAACCTTAAACCCGGTTTCCTTGCAAAGCGTTAGGGGAGAGAAAGGTACGGTCATAATGTTTATTTGCAACCATTGTCCTTTTGTAAAGCACGTGAATGAGGAATTGGTTCGAATTTGCAACGATTATAGGGTAACTGGTTTCGGTTTCGTTGCCATTAACAGCAATGATGTTGAAAAGTATCCTGAAGATTCACCTCAAAAAATGTGGGAAACCGCGCGTAAGCACAACTACCCTTTTCCGTATTTATACGATGAAACACAGGAAGTGGCCAAGGCCTACGACGCAGCCTGTACCCCAGACTTCTATCTTTTTGATGAAGATCTACGTCTAATCTATAGGGGGCAATTGGACAATAGCAGGCCCGGCAATGGCATTCCCGTAAATGGACGGGACCTACGGGAGGCGTTGGACAATGTTCTCAATAACAATCCGCAGCGAAAAGACCAAAAACCAAGTATTGGCTGCAATATTAAATGGAAATAACCCAAGAACTTCATTAAAAACAAAAAATAATCCTATGAAACGAATTGTACTTCTTACCTTATTTTTAACCGCTACCATCACCTTTGGCCAACACACATTCTCAATCGTGGCCGTCGATCCCGTTACGGGCGAGATAGGCAGCGCGGGTGCCACCTGCATCGATGCCGAGGATGGCGCACAGGTCATTAGCGATATCGTACTTGGTGTGGGCGCCATCCATACCCAATCTTTTTATATACCCGCCAACCAAAACAATGCACGGGCTCGTATGGTTGCAGGCGATTCCCCCCAGGAAATCATCGACTGGCTCATAGCGAACGATGTGCAAGGAAATCCCTCGCAACGTCAATACAATATTGTGGATCTTAATGGGGGCAATCCGCGGAGCGCGGCCTTTACGGGTGCCAACTGTTTTGCTGAATTTATCGATGTTACGGGCCCCAATTACGCCATTGCCGGAAATATCTTAATTTCTGAAGATGTGGTGACCGATATGGAAACCGCCTTTGTAAATACACAGGGAACCCTTGCTGATAAACTAATGGCGGCACTTCAAGGCGCTAAACGTCCAGGGGCCGATTCGCGCTGCCTCAATTTCGGTATTAGTTCCGCTTCGGCTTTTATTCGCGTAGCAGACCCATCAGACACGAATAGCTCTTACGGGAACTTAAGTCTCGATCTAAATGTTTGGTTAGATGGAGTTGTCTTTGAACCCATAGATGCACTGCAGGACCTTTACGATGCGACGCTTTCCGTTGCCGGAACCAACGAGGAAATTTCTGTACAGGTTTTCCCTAATCCAGCAAGCAACCAGCTGAGCGTATTCACCCAAAAAGGAGCAGTATTCAATGAATATACACTGGTAGACATCAATGGCCGGGTAGTGCAGCAAAATTCAATAGACCGACCTCAAAACCGATTGCTCGTAGACGTAAGCAATTTCGCCGAAGGGGTTTATTTTCTCTCCATAGGAAATAGCGGGAAGCAATTACATACCGAAAAAATCGTGATACAGCGGTAACAACAACAAAAAATCGGCGAAAACATCGCCGATTTTTTTTATTTAACTTTCATCAACTCCACGTCAAAAATCAAAGTAGCATTGGGCGGAATAACCCCTCCTGCACCCCGGCTTCCATAAGCCAAATGGGGTGGAATTACAAACCGAGCTTTATCGCCCTCCCTTAGGAGTTGCAGCCCTTCATCCCATCCTCCAATAACCTGTCCCTTCCCAACTGGAAATTCGATAGGGTTTCCTCGTTTGTAGCTATTGTCAAATTCGCCGCCATCTGCAAACATCCCTTTGTAGTGAACCGAAACAGTATCGCCTTTCTCGGGTTGCCTTCCGGAACCTTTGTTTATAATTTTATAGCGCAAGCCGCTTTCGGTTTTGTCAAATCCCTCAGAAAGCTCTTTCAACAACTCTTCATCTTTCTTTTTTGCCGCTGCCTCGCGTTCTGCCTTGGCACCGTTGAATTGCCTGAAACTCTCAACGGCATTCCAATTTTCGGCATCTTCGCCAATACGTAAAATTTCTACTTTTTCCATGGTGTCTCCCTGGGCGATGCTATCTACAACATCCTGTCCCTCTACCACTTTTCCAAATACAGTATGCTTATTGTCCAGCCAAGGGGTTTCAGTATGTGTTATAAAGAATTGGCTCCCGTTGGTAGCCGGTCCGGCGTTGGCCATTGAAAGTATCCCAGGGCCATCGTGCGTTAATTCGGAATGAAATTCATCATCGAATTGGTAGCCGGGACCGCCTGCCCCTGTTCCGCTGGGATCACCGCCCTGTATCATAAAATCTGGGATGACCCGATGGAATTTGAGTCCGTCATAATAGGGCGTCCCTTGTGGTTTTACCTCGTTTTCCAGGTCACCTTCAGCAAGGGCGACGAAATTGCCCACCGTACCCGGAGTTTTCTTGTAAGTTAATCGGGCGATAATTTCTCCCTTTTCCGTAGTAATTTTTGCATACAATCCGTTATCCATAATATCAGTTTTTCGTTTTATGTTTTGTTAAAGGTTGGCAATCTCTTTCTTGGCGTTCTCATATTCTGAAATCATATCTGAAACGATCGTAGCCGCCGGTTTAATATCGTGAATGAGCCCGGCGATCTGACCAATTTCCAATTCGCCCTCGTCCAAATCGCCCTCGAACATCCCTTTTTTGGCGCGGGCGCGGCCCAAAAGCTTTTGCAGATCCTCCTTCGACGGGCTTTTTGTGTATAGATCCATCACATCCTCAAAGAACTTATTTTTCAACAGGCGCACTGGTGCGAGTTCCTTAAGGGTAAGCATAGTGTCCCCCTCTTTTGCATCTACGACCATTTGTTTGAATGCACGATGGGAACTAGCCTCGTTGGAAGCTACAAACCGGCTTCCCACCTGTACGCCATCGGCGCCCAATACCATTGCCGCGAGCATGCCTCTGCCTGTGGCAATGCCTCCCGCTGCAATAAGTGGAATGTCAATTTTTTCGCGAACCATAGGTATGAGCGTAAACGTCGTGGTTTCATCGCGGCCGTTATGGCCCCCGGCTTCAAATCCTTCGGCAACGATTGCATCTACGCCCGCTTCTTGGGCTTTCGTGGCAAATTTAACGCTGCTTACCACGTGCACTACAGTAATGCCCGCTTCTTTTAACTTTCCGGTATAGGTTTTTGGATTTCCCGCAGAGGTGAATACGATTTTAACCCCTTCTTCGATTATTAGATCAATAATGGTATCGATATCTGGATAGAGCATCGGCACATTTACACCAAAAGGCTTTGAAGTGGCCTTTTGGCATTTTTGTATATGTTCCCGAAGCACTTCTGGATACATAGAGCCAGCGCCCAGCAGGCCTAAACCACCGGCGTTGCTCACGGCGCTGGCAAGTCGCCAGCCACTGTTCCAGATCATTCCTGCTTGGATGAGGGGATACTGAATATTGAAAAGTTGCGTAATTCTATTTGGCACGGTGTGACTATTTTTAGGGGGTGGTTTTTTTTCTTTTAATGGTGTTCAAAAAGATATTGTGTTCTTATGAAATAACGCCGCTGCCCAACAGCTCCTCGCCATCGTACCAAGCTACAAATTGGCCTTCGGCGATAGCGGTTTGCGGATTTTCAAAGATAACATAAAGTCCCATAGCCGTTTGGTGCAGTGTTGCCTTCTCCAACGGTTGTCTGTAGCGAATACGGGCCATAACCTCCTTCGTTTCGTCCTCACCAAGGCGAAGATCTTCCCGTACCCAGTGCACCTCATTTCCCTGAACATACAAACCGCGCCTAAATAGCCCAGGATGGTCCTTTCCTTGACCGGTATAGATGATATTCTGGGAAACATCGGTTTCAATAACGAACAAAGGATCTTTTGTGCCACCAACGGCAAGTCCCTTTCTTTGACCCTTGGTAAAGTAATGTGCGCCTTGATGCATTCCCACCTGCTTACCATCTGCGATGGAATAGGTAGTCTTGCGCGATAGGTGCTGCAGCCTTTCCTCTTCTGAAGCAAACGCGGAAACCTCGTTTTTATACCCTTCAAACTCAGACGGTACCTCTACAATTATCCCTTCCTTAGGAGCCAATTGTTGCTGTAAAAATTCGGGCAGTCGCACCTTGCCGATGAAACATAGCCCTTGGGAATCCCGTTTTTCGGCCGTAACTAAATGCTGTTCGGCGGCAATTTTCCGTACTTCTGGCTTGAGCAGTTCCCCCACGGGGAACAAGGTTTTGGCCAATTGCTCTTGCGATAATTGACAAAGGAAGTACGATTGGTCTTTGTTGGGATCCTTACCCGCCAACAAGCGGTACACGGTGGTTCCCTCCTTTTCAATACTGTCCTTACGGCAGTAGTGCCCTGTCGCGACATAGTCGGCACCCAAGCTAAGGGCAATATCCATAAATACATCGAATTTTATCTCGCGGTTACAAAGCACATCTGGATTGGGGGTGCGACCACGTTCGTACTCCTTGAACATATAATCTACAATACGTTCTTTATACTGCTCGCTCAAGTCGACCGTTTGAAAAGGGATGCCCAATTTTTGAGCCACCAGCATAGCGTCGTTGCTATCTTCCAACCAAGGGCATTCGTCGGAGATGGTTACGCTGTCGTCGTGCCAATTCTTCATAAACAGCCCAATGACCTCATAGCCCTGCTCTTTCAGCAACCAAGCTGCCACGCTGGAATCTACGCCACCGCTAAGACCCACAACCACTCGTTTCATCAGATTCAATTTTTTGCAAAGGTACGCAATTAGACTGGTTTTAGGCAGCGATGCCCAGCCGGCGCACTAGACGCTTTTTCTAGTGACGAAAAAGTTCGCGAAACTGCTACTTGAATTTTTTTGGAAACGTTTCCTCCCTGCTAAGTACACCTTCTTCAAAATATTTCCAAAGTCCGTGCTTTTGTCCATTTTTATAAGTACCTGAAATGCTGAGGGTTCCAGAGGCATCGTAATATTCGGCCGAGCCGTGCAGCTTTCCATCGACATACATCAATTTCTTGATGAGGATGCCCACTGGCGAATAATAGCGGTTTTCACCATTGGCCACACCATTTTGGAAGTATTGGGTTTCGGTGATTTGGCCACTAGGATAGTAGGTTTCTTTTATGCCATGTAGTACATCATCTTCGTAATGCTCACGCATCATTATACTATTCGAACCTTCGTGGTAGTATAGCCACTCTCCCTGGCGCTTTTTGTCACGCATGGAACCGGTGCTAACAAGGTGCCCCTCTGTGGTGAAATAAGATACATTGGCCGAACCGTCAGGTTGGTATTCCATCACCGTACTGGGCTGGTCTACGCAGGTTTCACAATAAAAGCGAAAGGTCCCCACTTCCTTACCGTGCTCAAATGCTCCTTTGTACCGAAGCTGTTGGGTTCCGGGATACCTTTTCTCCCATATGCCATGCCGTTTGCCTTGGGCATCGTACCCGTTGCTGCCCTCCTGCGAATGGGCTAGAACACCGAGTAACAAAGAAAGGATTAGGGTATACTTCATAAGTATTCAGAATTTTACTTCTACAATCCCTTAACGTTCGGGCAAAGCGAAAATTTCAAAAAAAAATGAAATTACAGCATTATCTTTTTCCAGCCTTTTTCTGTTGTTCTGCCTGCTCCATCATTTCGGCCATTTTCCGCTGGAAACGGTTTTGCTTTTTGGGCTTTTTCTTGTTCTCTTGAATTTTCGCGTGTATCTTATCCTCGTCCAATATAAAATTCTTTATCACCAACATAATGCCTATGGTAATTAAGTTGGAGGTAAGATAATACAGGGACAACCCGCTGGCGTAGTTGTTGAAGAACACCAACATAAAGAGTGGCGAGAGGTACATTAAAAATTTCATGTTGGGCATTCCTGGCTGCTGCTGCGCCTGCATGCTCTGCCCCATGGTCATCATCATATAAGCAAAAATGGCAATCGACGCCAAAATGGGGAACAAGCTCACGTGGTCACCGTAAAACGGTATGTGAAATGGAAGCTCTGCAATGGTATCATAGCTGGAGAGGTCTTCGGCCCATAGAAAGCTCTTCTGCCTTAAATCGAAGGCGGTAGGGAAAAAGGTAAACAGGGCGTAGAAAACTGGAATTTGCAACAGGGCAGGCAAGCAACCTTTTAACGGACTGGCACCGGCAATGCTTTGCAATTTCATGGTTTCCTGCTGGATCTTCATCTGATTGCCCTCGTACTTTTCGCGAATTTCATCAATTTCGGGCTTCAAGATTTTCATCTTGGCCTGCGAAAGGTATTGTTTGTACTGTACGGGCGAGAGCACCAACTTTACCAGCACTGTCATAAAGATAATGGCAATTCCTGCTGGCAAGAAACCACTTAAGAATCCGAAGAGCGGGATGATGATATATTTGTTGATCGTCCCGAAGATTCCCCACCCGAGCGGCATAGCCTCATCAAGGTTGCGATCGTACTGCTTGAAAATTTGATAATCGGTTGGACCATAGTACATATTCATATCATAGGCCAGCGAACCGGCCTTGGGTTCGAGCAGCATTTTGGCACCGTATTGTTTGGTATAAAGCGTGTCTACCTCTTCATCTTCTACCAAATCGACCGATTTGAAGGCCACTTCCTTAAATGGGGTGTCGGTTAGGAGCATGGAGCTGAAGAAATGCTGCCTAAAGTTCATCCAATCGACGTCTTTTTCAATTTCACTATCCTCCCCGGTAGGCGACAGCTTATCGTAGTTGTCATCCTCATATTCGTAGGTCAATCTAGAATACCTGTTCTCGTAGGTAATGCTCTTTGCGTGGCGATATCCCTTAAGTTGCCAGTCGAGATAGATGGGCTGTGACATATCGACGACACCTTCCACCCCTTGCGAGCGAATGCTAAAATCGAGCATGTATTCATTCGGTGGCAATTCATAACGATACTCTATGTAAGCGTTTTCTGATGTTTTCAGCTTCATGGAAAGCACTTGGGTATCTCCGCTTTCCGAAAAGCTTGGCTCAAAATATAAGTTCTCTGAATTGAGCTGTCGGTTTTCTGAAGAGAACTGTAGGTTAAAGGAAGCATTGCCGTCTTCAATTAAATATACAGGATGGCCATCGAAGGTGTTATGTTGCTTTAAACGGGCTTCTTCAATATACCCTCCCTTGTTGTTAATTTCAAGATACAACACCTCGTTTTCGAGGACGGTAACCTGATCTGTAGCCGAAGGCATGGATGCGGAATAGGCAAACGAGCCCAATTGGGTGCGCAGCTTTTCCATGGCCAAGGAATCTTGAGATGTGGAAAAACTGTCTATGCCTTCTTGAAGCGGTACCGTGTCACTGGCGGGTACGGCGTTCGAAGTTTCGGAAGCGACCGATTCGGTGGTTTGGGATTCTGCCTGTACCTCGTCTTTCGATGGTTTTTGCATGTAAAGCATCCACACCAAGATGGCGCCAATGAGTACAAATCCTATGAGGGAATTAACATCAAATTTCTTTTCTTCCATAAAATAAACCGCTCTTAATGCGGTGTTTACATTATTCGTATTGTGCTAGGTTTTTCTATTTATAGCAACAACTTCTCCCAAAGAACCGTTGCGACAAATTGTCTGTTAGTTTTTAGCGGCATGCTCCCGCGCAGCTTTCACGAAAGCTACAAACAGGGGATGCGGACTGGCAACGGTGCTCTTGTACTCTGGGTGGTATTGCACCCCCACGAACCAAGGATGTGATTCAATCTCAACAATCTCTACCAATCCTGTTTCGGGATTGATTCCGGTGGCCTTTAAGCCTGCTGCCTCGAACTGCTCTTTATACTTATTGTTGTATTCGTAGCGGTGGCGGTGGCGTTCCTCTATGGAGGATTCCCCATATACCGAATGCACAATACTGCCATCGGCAAGATCGCATTTCCAAGCGCCCAACCGCATGGTGCCCCCTTTCGTCGTGACGTTCTTTTGACTTTCCATAAGACTAATAACGGGATTTGGCGTATCGGGACACATCTCGGTAGAGTTTGCGTCGTGTATGCCCAAGATGTTACGGGCATACTCAATAACAGCCATTTGCATGCCCAGGCAAATACCCAAAAAGGGCAGCTGATTTTCACGTGCGTATTTCACGGCTGCCACCTTGCCCTCAATGCCACGTTCGCCGAAGCCTGGAGCGACTAAAATTCCATCCAGATTTGCAAATCGTTGAGGAATGGATTTCGCGTCTATATGTTCGGAATGAATGTACTCTACGTGCACCCGTACTTCGTTTTCGGCACCGGCGTGAATAAATGCCTCCAAGATGGATTTGTAACTGTCCTGAAGCTCTACGTATTTCCCTATCAAGCCGATTCGCACCTCGCTTTTGGGATTCTTGTGGCGCTGTAAAAACGCATTCCAGCGGGTTAGATCGGGTTCATTCTTCTCAGTAAGGTTTAATTTTTTTAGGGTAACAGTGTCCAAGCCTTCCTGCAACATCATATTGGGAACATCGTAAATCGTAGAAGCATCGATAGACTGTATAACGGCTTCTTTCTTAACGTTGCAGAAAAGGGCCAACTTGGTTCGAAGATCATCCGAAAGTTCGTGCTCTGTACGACATACCAATATATCTGCCTTAATACCGCTTTCCATTAAGGTCTTGACAGAGTGTTGTGTGGGTTTTGTCTTCAGCTCCTTGGCGGCTGAAAGATAGGGCACCAACGTAAGGTGAATTACAAGGGCATTATCGTCGCCTAGCTCCCATCGCAATTGGCGAACCGCCTCAATGTAAGGTAATGATTCAATATCGCCAACCGTACCGCCAATTTCGGTTATCACTATATCATAATCGCCATTGCTGCCCAGCAACTGCACCCGTTCCTTGATCTCGTTGGTAATATGGGGCACCACCTGTACGGTTTTACCTAAAAACTCACCGCGGCGCTCTTTTTCAATAACACTTTGGTAAATACGGCCCGTGGTAACATTATTGGCTTGGGAGGTCTTAACATTCAAGAATCGTTCGTAATGACCAAGATCTAGATCGGTTTCGGCACCATCGTCGGTAACATAGCACTCTCCGTGCTCATACGGATTTAAGGTTCCGGGATCAACATTGATATACGGATCCAATTTTTGGATAGTAACCCTAAAACCCCTGGCCTGCAATAATTTGGCCAAAGATGCCGCAATGATTCCCTTTCCTAGTGATGAAGATACCCCGCCCGTAACGAAGATGTATTTGGTAGTGCTCATTATGTACCTTTGCTGAGATGATTTTACGGGATGCAAAGATAGGGTTTTCTAAGGGAACGCAAGAACGAATTTGGCAGAAAGGAAAAATTGTTGATTCGAACGGTCTTCTTTAATTCCGAAATTCAATATTTTTTTTAGATTTACGCCTTATAATGATTTTTACATGAAAAATACACTCACCCCAAACGTCTTTTTGGCCTTTATTTTAATGGTACTTTTCTCTGCCAGTTGCAGTGAGACCGATGATATGGGCGATCCTGTTCCTGATGATCCTATCGCAGACACTCCCAATAATGGTGGTGGCGATGGCGCCTTAGGGGCGAATGGCCTGCCCCCGGGAGATCCCGATATCTATCTAAAATATATTTTAGACAGAACAATAGACTATTATAACCACTATAATTTGGTAAGCACACGATTTGTGAGACACCTTGCTATGTTTAGCACGTATACGAACAATGTGCCTTTTTCTGGCAGCAATTCGTGGCACACCTTGTATCAATCTAAGCAGAATTTGGATTATATTCGTCGGTTCGATTCTACCGATATTTACGACATCCCTTATTATAGAGGCACCGCACAGGTGATGCAGGCGTATCAATTTATGACGGCGGTAGATTTCCACGGAGATATTCCCTATACCGAAGCTACCGATGTGAACAGTTCATATTCGGCAGGGCTGGACGACGGCAGTTTCATTTACGATGCACAAATCGCTGCCTTAGATTCTGCCAAGATCAATTTTGAGAAGAGCTCTGCTGAAATTCCCCTTCAAATTTACAATAGTAAAAATTTCAACAAACAAGAGTGGATAGCATTTGCCAATACGCTTCAGCTAAAAGCATTCTTAAACTTACGTCTTGTGGATCCAGCGAGGGCGACAGCTGGGATTACCCGTTTGTTAAATGAAGACCTTATAGACCAGCCTAACGAAGATTTTTATTATAAATACGACTTTGGCCCTTTTCCTTTAGATGAGCACCTATGGTACTACCTAAATTATTCAGGCGGTGGCGCAACTTTCTACCTAAGCAACAATATGCTGGACTATCTTAATGCAGGAGACGCCAATCCGCCATTTATCGAAGAGGGCATCGCCGATCCTAGATTAAGATATTATACCTACAGGCAAACGGAAAACCCTCCATCTGGCAGTAATTTACCGTGCGCGGGCGATCCCGTCTACGATTATTGCTATGTTGGAAATCTATACTGGGGCCGCGATCACGCTGACGATGAGGGTTTGCCAAACGACGGGACAAGGCGATCAACATTAGGAGTGTATCCCATTGGCGGCGCATTTGACAACGATGCCTTTGAACAGGCACGAATGAGCGACAACACGCTCTCTGGAGGGGGAATTCTCCCAATTGCATTGAGTTCCTTCACCCATTTTATGCTAGCCGAGGCATCTTTGACCTTGGGCACACCAGGTAGCCCGAATGAATACTTAGAAACTGCCATACGTCAAAGTATGCAGAAGGTCCTGGGATTTTCAGATGGGCTTAACACCGTTAGTCCCAATTCTGGAATAAATTTGGAGGCGTCACAAGCCGATGTTGACGCCTATGTGGCTAGAGTACTGGCCGAATTTAATGACGCTGGCGCCCAGGAAAAGCTTGCTGTCGTAGCGCGAGAATATTTCCTGGCCGCTTTTGGAAATGGTATTGAAATCTACAATCTATATCGCCGAACAGGAATGCCCGACCTACAAGCGCCCGTTTTTGGCAAAGAGCCTTTCCCACGATCGATACCTTACCCAGTTGACTGGGTCTCGTTGAATCCAAATCTGGAATTCAAGCCAACTACCACTCAGGTTTTTTGGGACAACAATCCAGCCGGTTTCATTGATTAACAGTTTTACACCCCAATTAAGACCGCTTTGTGATACAAGGCGGTTTTTTTTATTCAAAACCAAGCATACAAAACCTTCGTATTTAAAAGCGATATAATGTAGGAATATTCTGCAATATATTAAATTTTGCATACCTTTCCAGATATTTTTGGTATTTTGCCGATGTTTTTTTCATTTAATCGATTATTATTGTAGCATTGTTAATTGTTAGCATAAAGCCCTCAATCTAAAACCTAATTATGACTATGAAAACTACCCTCGCACTTTTTGTTGTTTTGTTCGTATTTGGTACCGCGACCACTTTGGCGCAGAAAGACGCCCAATTTATCATAAGCGATAACGTTAATATCGATAAGTACCACGATAGGGAAGAGCTCGAATCTTTTCCCAAGGGAAAATTGCTCGAACTCTACAATGCCCGTATTGAAGTAATTATCAAGATATTACCTAATATCGCTTTTACTACAAAACCAGGCGTAACGATGAGCTCGTTAGGGATTCCTGATACTAAGGAGCATCGAAAAGCTTTGGAAGACAATATTCAAGCTACGTCTACTTATTTTGAAAACACCATTGCCTTTCAGAAATTGATTTTACCCTATTCTGATAAGTCGAACCTCATCGCAGCGATCTTGTTTTATGAACAAACTTTGAAAGCACTTCACACTTTCGATGAATTTAACTAGTTCCGAAAGGGACCCGAACTAATCGCTGGGACGGGGTAACTGCTCGCCAATTCCCCGTGTCCTACGCCTTTTGCACAGGCAACCAGGGATGTCCTATGCATTCCCACGGAAACCGTTTTCATTCAATATTTTGTTAACAATTGGGATTGTTCAAAATAAAATCGTGCATTTTATCGATTATATTTGCATTTCGTGGATATTTTTTTATATTTTTGACTATATAAGTATGTATATCAATTAATTTTCAACAACCATGATAAAAAAACTACTAGTACCCGTGTGGTTCCTTTTTATCGCCATTGGTGCCCTCGCACAACAGGAGAAAGGAATTTATGGAATTGAGAACTGGCTGAACCTCTGGACGGAGTTCAAGCCGAGTAAGAACGAATTTGCCCAGCCATCGCGCATTCTGGTTGGGGATATCAACAAAGACACAAAGCTTTACAAAAAGGATGTTTATTTGTTAATGGGAAACGTATTTGTTACAGATAGCGCTACGTTAACCATAGAGCCGGGAACCGTCATCTTGGGGGATGTCAAAACAAAGGGTTCCCTTACCATCGCAGATGGTTCGAAAATCATTGCCGAAGGAACACAAACAGACCCTATTGTATTTTCTTCGAACGCAGATGTTCGGAAAAAAGGCGATTGGGGCGGTGTTTTTATACACGGTAGTGCCCCGGTCAATAAAATTGGCAGTCGATGGAACTTGAACATGGGATTGAACCCCCCAACCCCAACAAGTACTTTCTACGGTGGTGAGAACCTAGAGAGCAACTCTGGGATACTGCGCTACGTGCGCATAGAATATGCCGGAAACAGGACGAAGGACTATGGCTACTTTAATGGCCTCACCTTGGCTGGGGTAGGAAACCAAACCGTTATTGAGAATGTAATGGTGAGCTACTGCCAGGGGAATTCTTTTTACGTGCGCGGCGGTAACGTAAACCTGTACAATCTAATATCTTTTCATGCCAGCAGGGCCGACTTTAAGTTTGAGGACGGCACTAACGCTACCATACACAACTCGTTGGCCGCGCGCTCGCCATATGTTTCGGCAGCAGGAAAAGGCACTAGTCTTATTGTAGCTTCCCATAGCGACGAGGCAGAAGTGGACCTTACCAAAGAAAACACCACGGTTTCAGCTAAAAACCTAACCCTGCTCAATTTAAGCAAAGATATCAACGCCGATATGGACGTGGGCTTGGTAGACGAAGCAGTGTATGTTACGAAAGACGCTTCCTTAACGATGGATAAAAGTGTCCTCTCTGGCTTTAAGCCAGCGGTAATTTTCGACAGGGCTATTAAGATTTCCGGACCTAGCCTCGAGAAGATTCGGTTTACCAATATGTACTTTAACAACTGTCGTGGCAATATTTTCGTTGCTGGAAATTCGAATAACGAAGATCTTGAAAATTGGTATGGGAACAGTGCCTTTTTCAATGTTTATTCAAAAGGCCAAGACAGGGAGACGTTCATAGATGCCCATAATTTGGACAATCCAGATTTCAGACTGAGAATCGACAAAATTATTGCGATCAACGAACAGGAATAAAGAATCGAGTCCATACAGGCAATCTTACAATTAAGATGTAACCAAGTCCATATGCTTTCTCTACCCAAGGAAAGCATATGGCTTAAGCCCCAATATCAAGTTACATGCCAAAAACTACTACCTACGTAAAAGTTGTAACGCTCCTAACCTGTTTGTTTGCCCTTGCATCGGGTACACGCGCTTGGGCACAATTCGCCATTGGCGCACCTAATTTGGAATTTAACCAAGCCTGTGCTAATGCATCTTTCAATACATTTAGCGCAACCTTTGCGTTTACGCCAGAGCAGGCATTGGGCGCCAATAACAGTTTCATTCTCGAGCTATCTGACGGAGACGGTAATTTCGATGCCCCAACACAAGTCTTTAGTTCTTCTCCCGGTGCCATTACGTCCTCTCCCGCCACAATTTCTTTTGCCTTACCTACCAATACGGCAGGCGAAGGGTATAAAATTAGGGTTCGGTCTACCAATCCCGCTGTAGTCGGGGCGAGATCTGCAGCATTTGCGGCTTATTACAAAATACAGGACAGTCCTTTTACCATCAATAACCTAGAGCCAACAGCCACGTTTTGTCCGGGCGGGAGCTACCTCCTTACCATTGACAATCCTGGCACCGGAAATAATGATTCACCCTTGCAGTATCCCCAGCTTACCTTCAACTGGTTTCGGGTAACCAGCAGCACTACTTCAATATTTGTGGCGAAGGGCGACTCTTTGGAAGTATCTCAAGAAGGCACCTATTTTGCCGAGACGGACTATGGCACCTGTACCTCGGATTCGTTCTCCAATCGGGTTACCGTAACCGAGGCAGAGGGTGGCGGAACTACCATAGCCACCATCACCTCCAGTCTGGGAAATCCATTTTGTAATGGCAATGGACCAACTATTCTTTCAACCATTGAAGGCAATAGCTATCAATGGTCCCTAAATGGGGAGGATATTCCCGGTGCGACCAACAGTACCTACAGCACAGAAATTTCTGGAACGTACTCCGTTGTAGTCGGCTTTGGTAGTTGCCAAGCAGTAGGCTCCATAGAATTGGTAGCGGGCGATTTCCAGGCAGAGATCGATGTAGCTCCCGTAAACGAAATGATGATGGGAGAAAGCTTGCTAGTCAATGTCATTACCGATGCACAGCTACCCATTTTTGAGTGGTTCCTGAATGGTGAGCCCATTGAAAACGCCACCGAAAATAGCTACGAGGCGACCGACTTCGGAAACTATACCGTTGCGGTAACGCAAACCGAAGGCTGTAACGCCACAAAAGAACTTATTTTTCAAATTACCGAACTAACAGAGCCTTTTCCAGATGTAGCAAAAATTCCCAATATCGTAAGCCCGAACGGCGACGGTATTAATGATACCTGGATAATTCCCCTCGAGTACACACAAGGTTCAGGAACCGATATTACCATACTTTCCAGCCAGGGGGAGGTCGTTTTCAAAACGAATGAGTATACCAACAACTGGCCAGATACTGGAACGAACCTAATCGACAATACCAACCAAGTTTTTTATTATAGAATTGTCAAAAACGGCCAAGAACCCATTCAAGGAACTTTAACCATAGTGCGCTGACGTGAAAAAAACTGCGACATATTTGTTCTTCGCACTCTGTTTTATACAGACGATTTCCTCTCAGGAAGGAGAAGGGGCTATTCCCTTGGATCTACCGGTGAGAAATTCCATGACGTTTAACAGATTTGTCCTAAATCCTACTTTCAGTTTTGTTCGAGAACAAAATAAATTCATCGCCATTTCAAACAAAAGGGAGTTGCAGCAGGTAGAAAACGCGCCTGTAACCTATTTGGCCAGCTTCTCTGGAAGGATTCAAGAAAATATGGGAGTGGGAATTGGTGCCTTTCAGCAGAACTTCGGGGTGCTTACCACATTTGGTGGCATTGCCAATTTTGCCTATAACGCACAGCTGCAGCGGGAAAGCAACCTCACCTTTGGAATAAACGTCGCCGCTTACCAAAGTGGTGTTAATATGGATCGAGTGGTGACCAACCAACCAGACCCTGTGCTCAATAACATTCCCTCAAATTTCATGTTCACCGCAACGCCAGGCGTCAATTATGGGACCGCCTTTTTCGATTTCGGCATTTCGGTAAACAATTTGGTGGCTTACAATGTCAATGCATCCACGCTCTTGGAAGACGACCCCCAACAGGGCATTCAGGGGCATATAATGTATACGGGCTATACGGGAGGCTATGGCTTTTTCCGTGATAGTAAATTTTCGGCATTAGGCCAGGCCGCTTTTCGGCAAGAAACTACCGAACTTACTGGATCTATTATGTTCACCGTTCCCAGGGGAATATGGAGTCAAGCTGGCTATAATAGCATTCACGGTGCCTTTGTGGGTCTGGGTATTAACCTCACCAAGGAGATTGCCATAGAGTACAACTTTGAAAAACCCTTGGGGGATTTTTCGGAATTCGGCGTCACCCACGAATTTACTTTGGCCTACCGCTTTGCGAACAACGACTATTTCGATTTCAGTAAAGAAGAGGATATGGCAGGTTTACTGTCTTTTGAAAAGAAACGAAAAAAATCTCCAAAACGTAAGAAGCAAAATCTAACTCAAGAAGAGGAAACTGCCCTGACGGCAGCACGAGAGGAACAGCGAGCCAAAAACAGTGCGAGAAAACAGGCCTGGGAAGCTGCGATGGAGGAGCGCAAACAGGAGGCAGCACAAAAAGAAAAAGAGCAAGAAGCCTTAGCAGAAGCACAGTTAGCCGCCGAACAAGCTGCTGCAACCGAAGCGATAGCACAACAGGAAGAAGAAAGACTGGCCCAGCTTGAAGCCGAAGAACAAGCACGATTTTCTGCTGAACAAAAGGCATTAGCCGAAGCACAGGAAAAAGTGCGTCTGGAAGCTGAAAGGCTTGCCCAGCTCGAAGCGGAAGAGCAAGCACGTCTGGCCGCTGAACAAAAAGCTCTGGCAGAAGCTCAAGAAAAAGCCCGCTTGGAAGCCGAGGAAAAAGCGCGTCTGGAAGCTGAAAGGCTTGCCCAGCTTGAAGCGGAAGAGCAAGCACGTTTGGCTGCTGAACAAAAGGCATTAGCCGAAGCACAGGAGAAAGCCCGCTTGGAAGCCGAGGAACAAGCGCGTCTGGAAGCCGAAAGACTGGCTCAGCTTGAAGCAGAAGAAAAAGCACGTTTGGCTGCTGAACAAAGAGCATTGGCAGCAGCTCAAGAGAAAGCTCGGTTGGAAGCTGAAAGATTGGCTCAGCTTGAAGCTGCAGAACAAGCGCGATTGGCGGCCGAGCAAGAGCAACTTGCCCAAACTGAACCCGTGATAGAAGCGACAACGGAAAATACCTTGGCGCAGTATACCGATGCCTTGGCCACATCTATGAAATCACTTTTGGAAGAAACCCAATCAACGGCTGCCAATAAGAATGATTTGCTACAGGAGTTACGCGATGCCGTGGCTATTAAAGATCAAGATCTTAAAGATTTGAAACGGGAAAACGATCTAAGCGAACAGGGCATCTTTTCAGAACCAAAACCTTTTAAGAGCATCACCGAGGAAAATGCGGCTATCGATCTTATAAAAATTAATCTAGACGAGGTAATCCTCACTTATCGCAAGAAAATCGAGGAGCTGGAAGCCTTGTACCAACAGCGTTTTGCTAAGGAAGGCGGCATTGATAAGGAATTCAATTTGTACTATCAAAACGCATTGAGCCAGCTTCAGGCTGAACTCCAGGCGGCACAACGAGAAAAGGCACAGTTGGTTTCCTCACTACAGGAAATTGCGGTAGCTACCGATATTGAGAGAAAGCGTCGTATAAAGCGAGCCGCTTATAACAATGAGGATGACCGCTTCCGCCGTGATAGATCGACCCTAAATAGCATTAAGCAAACCACAGAGCAAAGCAGTACCCCACTATCTGAAGCTGATTTTAATTTTGGCGAGGCACAGAAGAGCAACAACGTACAAATTTTGAAGAACGTGGCCAATACGGAGAATGGATATTATTTGGTGATGGCAGTTCACAATTCGGCAGAGGAGCGAAATACTTTCTTGCGCAAGGTAATCGCCGCTGGATACAGCGGTGTAGATTTCTTCTACGATGTTAGCCGTAGTAAATATTACACCTATTACCAAAGAATTGATAGAATTGAAGATGCCAATAGGATTATGGAAGCACAGAAAAACGAACCCTTTAACAAACAATTATCCCTATATAAAATAGAAAATTAGCCATAACACAGTGTTCCCCGCGCTATCCTAATTTAGATTAGGATATTACTGTACCACAACAACCTAACAGACTATGAAAAAACCATTACCCCACCCCAAAAAAGTTGTCTTAGTAGCCCTAGTGTTGCTCTTTGGACTACACGGTTTTGCGCAGAACCTCATTCCTTTTACCCCACGGTTTGATGATGATCTAAAAGGCGATATTGAACTTATAGGAAACAATAACCTTGGGCCCTATAGCAATGTCCCCTTTAATGATCTAAATGCCGGGAACAATAGTAATATCAACATGATCTATGTGGATATTGATGGCGACCCCAGTACGTTCAATTCAAGTAGCGCCGATTTGGAATTTCCCGATCCCGATTGTTATGAAATCGTGCACGCAAGCCTCTATTGGGCAGCTGTGGTCTCAGACGATCCTGTTGTAAATCAAGTGAGGTTCAAAGGCCCTACAGGTGGTTACGTAGATATTACAGGTGAAATTATCTATCGCGACCAGACCACCCCATTAAACGATGCCTATCCCTATGCGTGCGTAGCCGATGTAACTACCATGTTGCAAAGCTACGGTACTGATGCCGAGGGCACCTACACCGTGGGTAACATTTCAACTAGAGAAGGTGTTGGGAACCAACAGAACAACCGTAATGGAAATAGTGCAGGCTGGTCTTTATTGGTTGTTTATGAAGATCTTACTCTGCCCAGCAAATCCATTACAAGTTTTGATGGATTCAGTGCTATTTTTAGAAATATTCCCGACGTGGATATTATTGTAGATGGATTTAGGACCGTTCCTGCACCCCAGCCCGTGCGGGCTAACTTGGCCTTTGCCACATTAGAAGGCGATGTTTCGATTACAGGAGATCAAATGGCGCTAAACGGAACGAACCTTTCCACGACAGACAGGCCTGCCAACAACTTTTTCAGAAGTGCCGTCACCCAGTTGGATGCCACCCCAGTAAACGATAGAAACCTCAATAGTGCCAACACCTTAGGGTTCGATTCGGGTATCCTTAGGGTGCCAAATCCTGGCAATAGTGTAATCAACAACGGCGATACGCAAGCAACGATGAGTTTACGAACCTCGAGCGATTTCTTCTTACAGTACCTATTTGCGTTCGCGGTGGAAATTATCGAGCCCAGAATATTGCTTACAAAAATCGTAGAGGATGAATTTGGCAACGATATTGGCGGCCAACCTGTAAATCTTGGACAAGAGCTCAATTATGTTATTGGTTTCCAAAACATTGGAAACGACGATGCCCGCAACTTCACTATTAGGGATGTTCTGCCCATTAACATTGAATTTGATGAGGCCGACCTTACGCTCCCCGCTGGGGTAACACATACCTATAATCCTGTGGCGCGCGAGCTTGTTTTTAGCATTGAAGATTATCTAGTCCTACAGAATACGCCCCTTTCAGAAATACGGATCAAGGCGAATGTGGTTGAAACCTGCCAGCAATTGGCACCAGTATGCTCTAACATTATTGAAAACCAAGCCTTCGCAACCTATTACGGCACACTCAACCCCGATTTTCAAATTACAGACGATCCCAGTTATAGCACCAATACAGGATGTCTAACTACGCCAAGTGTAACCAACACTTTGGTAGATCTTGACGATTGCGTATTTGAACAAGACGAGGTACTCTGTGGAGATAGCATAGAACTAACGGCTGAACCAGGGTACGTATCGTATTCTTGGTCTACAGATCCTTCCGGCACCCCTGTTATTGGCACGGGCCAAACCATTACCGTGATTGCCACGGGAACGTACTATTCGTTCAACACGGCGGCCGCCCCATGCCGTTCCATCGTGCAACAATACAATGTTACGCTGTACGGCGCGAACATTACCAATCCCATTATCCCCTATGCCGATGAAGTGGTAATTTGCCCTAATGACGGGAAAGAACTTCCAAATATTTACCTCTGCGGTCTCAATGATTTTACAGAGCTCAATGTCGATTTGGGACAGGCCACCTCAATTATTTGGGAACAGTTGGATGAAACCAGTTGTACTCCCGTTGGAAATTCAGATTGTGCCAACGAGAACCCTTCTTGTACCTGGAACCAAATTGCTACGGGTCCCAATTATACGGCCAATACGGCCGGACAATTTAGGCTCACAATCAACTATCCAGGCGGATGTTTCAATCAGTTTTACTTCAACGTCTACCAAAATTTACTGAACCCCGATGTGGAGGCTACCGATATTATTTGCGATTCCCCAGGAAGTATCCGTGTTATCAATGTACCAAGCGGATACGAATATAGCCTAGACGGTGTTACTTATCAGGCCAGCAATGAATTTACGATAACAGCGGCCGGGTTGTATACGGTACACATTAGGCAATCGGGATTGCCCAATCCAGAAGAGGCGTGTGTGTTTACAGTACCCGACATTCAGATAAGGGAAAGAGATTTTACCGTAACAACCAACATCGCCCAACCTTTGTGTCATGGAGACAAGGGTAGCATTACTTTAGCTGCGAACGATGCGGAACCGCAATATTTTTATTCGCTATACCAAGGAGCGACTTTGATAAATAGTGTAGGTCCCATTGCCCCTAACAGCCATACGTTTTCAAATTTAAACCCGGGCTTCTATAGAGCGGTAGTGGAAACCGAAGACGGTTGCTTTTTTGAAGGAGATGTGGAAATAGTAGAACCACCCGAGCTTACGGTTTCGGCCGCGATAACCGAACCCCTTACATGTACAGACGGGGAAATAACCATATATCCGCAGGGCGGTACCCCTCCCTACTTCTATTATATAAATAGCACCACCGTATTTCAGACAGATCCTGTATTTGCCGTCTCAGCACCAGGAGGAACTTATAACATTAGGGTGGTTGATAATAACAATTGTGAGGCGACTACTACAATTACTATAAATCAAATACCTGCACCAGAATTTATGGTTACCCACGAGGATATTCTTTGCGCCGAACCTGGAAATACGGGTAGCATTACCTTCAACGTTTCCAACCCGAATGGTAATTCCTTGCGCTACGGAATTAATGGCCCCTTGGGAACGTTTAGCAACTCTCCTGTTTTTACGGGACTTTCAGCAGGCACTTACTTAGCTGTCGTGGAATATACAGTAGGGTCATCGGTTTGTTTTACACCAGCACAACAAGTCGTTATTGACACCGCGACGCCCATTGAGGGAATCGCAGAATTAACCTCCCCCTATACTTGTAATGCAACAGGTACGATTGAGGTAACCGGCGTATCTGGCGGTACACCTCCTTATGAATATAGCATCGATGGAGTTACCTACCAGACAAGTCCAATCTTTACAGGATTAACAGCAGGAACCTATAGTGTTACGATAAGAGACGCCAACGATTGTACATTTGTAACCAATGAAATTACCATTCCGCCACTAGATCCTCCCACAGATTTAACCTTTAGCAACACACCCCTTACCTGCCCTACCAATGAGACCACGGTTACGGTTACGGTACCAGCAGGGAGCGGTGGTGTAGCACCTTTGGAATATCAAATTATTGCACCCGCTGCAGCGGCAACACCATATCAATCTTCTAATATTTTTGCAGGATTAGCTCCTGGTACCTATACCTTCCAAGTACGTGACGCCAACGAATGTACCTATAGCGAATCGTACAGCATTTTGCCATTGCCTACCATTTCGGTCGTAGGCCAAAATCTAAACGATGTAACCTGTGTGGGCGATGATGACGGATCGGTTCGATTTACCGTATCAGGCACCACAAATTTCGTCTATACCATCAATGGCGGACTCCCAACCGCTGGGACTTCGCCAATAATCCTTACTGGACTTGCCGCAGGAACTTATACCATCGTGGTGACCGACAATGATACCAACTGTGAAGCAACCACATCGGTCATTGTGGCCGAACCAAATACACCGCTGTCCTTTACAACAGATGTAACCCCTATAAGTTGTATAGACTCAGGTCGTGTCACCATAACAGCCACAGGTGGCTGGGGCGGAAATTCTTATAGCTTAGAACTCCCTGATGCTACAGTGCTAGGCCCACAGGGCAGCAATATCTTTATTGGATTAACCCAAACCGGCACCTATATCGTAACGGTAGAAGATGCCAATGGCTGTATCGTGACCGATACGTTCGATTTGACCGCACCCGTAACGCCAGTGGCTGAAATTAGCCTTGCCTCCGACTTATGTTACGACACTACGAACGGCGCTTCCATTGAGGTCACCGTAACGGCAGGACAAGCTCCCTTTGAATTTAGTCTGAATGGCGGCCCGTTCCAGTCCAGCAATGTCTTTACTGGATTAGGACCAGGCAGCTATACAATTATCGTTCGGGATGCGCTGGGTTGCGAGGTAACCCTTCCTACCCAAGTTATCGCACCAGAGCTAACCCTAAGTGCTGTTTTAACGAAAGATCTCGATTGCACAACAAATCCAGATGCTATTATAACGGGTACTATTGGCGGCGGAACAGCTCCCTTCAACTACGCCGTATCTTTTAATGGAGGTGCATACACGGCTTTGGGCGCCACGGGTTCCCCCTTTACCTATCCCACCGGAACACCGGGCACCTACCAATTTGAAGTAACCGATGCCCAAGGTTGTACGGTAGAATCTGGTATTATAACGATCGACCCGCTATCATTGCCCCAATTGGATGTCGTGGCCCAATCGCAAAACATCCTATGTAACGGGGATGCCAACGGAGCAATTGACGTAACTTTTGATCCTTCTGCGGGTACGCCTCCCTTTACCATTAATGTTTTCAACAACACTTCCGGAATCGATTACGGAACACAAACGACAGGACTTCCCGCGGGAACCTATACCGTAACCCTTACCGATGCCAATGCTTGTTCCGATTCCGACACGATAACTCTTACCGAACCAGACCCAATTGCCGTGAATTATACTAGTGTTGACATTACGTGTACGCCCGGGGGTACTTCGCAAGGTGAAATTACAATAACCGGAGTTTCTGGCGGTACACCATTATATGATTACTACTTGACAGGTTCCAATGGCTATACAGGTTCTGAAATAGATAACGATGGTAGCGCTTCCTTCACCTTTTCGGGCCTAGATTTCGGGATTTATGAGTTACGGGTAATCGATGCCAATGGCTGTGTGGAGCTTATTCAGAATATATTAATAGCTTCTCCACCAAGTGATTTGGATATTGATATTGATACTACAGTAGATTGTGCCACTGGCGGAACCGCTGTGGTTACAGTTGCGTCCTCACTGCCGAGCGCCGGTCCATTCTGGTTCGATATCTATAACGGGGGCGTTGTTGTTCCGCCACCTGGAGGAACGTGGATTCCCGAAACTCCGGCAGGAAGCCGTTCGGCCACCTTTACTGGGCTAATCCCAGGAGTTACCTACACATTTATCGTATACGATGAATCGACACAATGCTATTACTACGAGCAATCCACCATTCCGGTACCAACAAATTCAACCTTAACGGTAGATGCGGTAAGCAGCAATAATGTTACCTGTACGGGAAGTGCCGATGGTACCGTAACCTTTACCGTAAATAGTACATACGCAACAGCGGTGAATGTAGATTATGAAATTTATGAATCTACCACCACAACTACTACAGGAATCAATGGTTCTGGTGTGATACCGGCCGGAGGTTCTATAACCGTTACCGATTTGGGCCCATTACCCGTGGGCAGTTATTTTGTTCTTATCACGGAAACATCTGGCTCCAACGCGGGTTGTGGTGTGGTTACCGCAGCCTTTAACATTACCGAATCGCAGGTTCAACTGGATATAGATGTGACGGTAGATCAAAATGCCAACTGTAATGCAAATTCTGGTGTCATTAGCGCACTCGGTCAGGATGGAACACCACCCTACCAGTATCAAATGACAACAACACCTGCAGCTCCAGCTCCAACCGATCCTTCTTGGGGGTCGAACAACACGTTCAATGCCAATGCAGGGACGTATTATATTCACGTAAAGGATGCGTATGGTTGTATTGTTACTGGCCCTGCGACCATTTTACCAGAAGACCCAGCACCGGTAATTGATGCAAATGTGACCAACCAATGTGATACGGCTGAAGGCGATTTTGAAATAGATGTTACCTTGGTGAGCGCTGGAATACCTCCCTACAGCATTAGCTTCAACGGCGGTTCTTTCCAAACTCAGACGCTACCCTATACCATTACTGATGTGAGCTCTGGCACCCATACCATTGAGGTAAACGATGCCAACGGTTGCGGCAATACAGTATCGGTAACCATTGCTCCGCCTTTGGGTCTTGCCGCCACCGCCACCTCATTGCCTAGTTGTAGTAATGATGATGGAGTGATTACCGTTAATGCGAATGGCGGAACGGGTAGCTATACCTATTCCATAGTACCCAATCCACCCTCGATAACCTTAGCTGGAAATGTTTTCAGTGGAGTGCCCTCAGGTACCTACACGATTACTGTAACAGACACTGCGACAGGTTGTACAGAGGATGTAGCAATTACCATGGAAGCTGCCACTCCTGTAACATTTACAACCAATACAACCGATACCAGTTGTGTAGGTAGTAGCGACGGTATTATTACTGTCACCTTAGCACCGGGAAATAATAATCCAATATATACCTATGAGATAATCGCTCCAATTGTTGTTCCGGCGCAAACATCGAACATTTTTACCGGACTGCCCACAGGCACCTATACCGTTCAAGTGACTTCGGGAAGGGACTGTATCGCAACGGCCGATGCAACAATTGGCGAACCGCCGGTATTGGATGCTTCAGCTACTGCAGATGCGTTTGTTTGCACCCCAGATAACACTCCGAGCACCGTAACTGTAATCATTACAGGCTTAGGCGGAACACCTGGCTACCTTTATAGTTTAGACAACCTAAATTATTTTACAAACAACACTTTTACCGTCATCGACGATGGAACAGTTCAAACCATTACCGCTTATGTTCAAGATAGCAATGGCTGTATCGCTACGGATACGATTACGATCGATCCTCTAGAAACCATTACGGCTGCAAGCTTTGGGATAGTTTCTCCTATCGATTGTAACAATACAGGTGAAATTGAAATTATCGTAACACCTCCAGGCGGAAATTATACGTATCAGATGCTCCCTGACGGATTGCCCCAAACCTCTAATATTTTCAGTATTCCTGGTCCGGGCAATTATTACTTCCAAGTAAATGATCTGGACACCAACTGTTATTATTTGACGAACGCATTCGAGGTTCCACCATTCGATTTAATTGAAGCCACCTTAACACCGATTGCAGATAACAATTGTTTTGGTGATGCCATTGGCGAAATGGAATTGGATATCGTCGGCTATACCGGAAACTACACCTACCAGTTATTGGATGGTGCCGGGAACCCTATCGGTGGCCCCATAACTGCCAATACATCCACAAATCCGCAGTTGATAACAGGTTTAGCCGCAGGTAATTATTCTGTTGAAATTATTGAAACCGACAGTCCGTTTTGTGCCACGGTTTCAAATGTGGTAAATATAGATGCTCCCAATTCCGCAGTAGATGTGGTAGCCAATGAAACTGCTCCAGTTACTTGCGATAATGATGGTGGAATCATTACGGCAGTAGGCTCTGGCGGAACACCGCCTTACAACTTTCAATTATCCGGCCCGGTCAATGTACCTTTCTCTCCGGTCAATGTTTTTGAAGACCTCGGTGCAGGAATTTACACGGTCACCGTTCGGGATGCTCAAGGGTGTATCGAGATTGCAACGGTATCTCTTGAACAGCCTGATCCCATTGACGCCGATTTTGTCGCGAACAACATCACATTGGAATGCTATGGAGACCAAGATGGTACCATTGAAGTAATTAATATCTCAGGAGGACAGGGAGGCAACTATTTGTATACACTTGTAAAATCGTCGCCAGATAGCTTTACCTCTGGCCCACAAACGAACCCTATTTTTGAGAATCTATCGGCTGGGGTATACCAAGTCCGAATTACCGATGCACTTCAGTGCGTTTTCGAATCTGAGGACGTGATCATTAACCAGCCAACAGAGGTTTCGCCCAATCTTATTGTGGAAAGCACGCAAACTTGTACGGTCGATACGCAATTAACCTTAAGCGCAAGTGGGGGAACGGGGCCTTATGAGTATAGTGACAATCCTAGCTTTACGCCCATTTTAGGGACGTTTACTACCTCGACAACCTTTAGCGTAACACCAGGAACTTATAGGTATTATGTGAGAGATGATAATGGATGTATCGCCAATGTCACCAATGATATTACCATTGATCCGTTACCAGATTTGGAAATCGTACTAAATTCGACCAATCCCACCATCAATTGTGTGGGCGACGAGACGGGAGTAATCGTGGCAAGGGCCTTGGGTGGTTTGGGCAATTATGTGTATTACCTACGGGACAGTGCAGGGAATACAATAAGAACCTCCATCGATACCCCAGCAATTTTCGATGAACTGGCGGCAGGTAGCTATTCGGTCTATGTGGAAAGTGACGATTGTAACGAAACTTCGGAAACCATTGAAATTACCGAACCCGATACGGCCCTTGAAATTGATCCTGAAATTGGCAATGTGCTTTGTTTTGGAGATAGGGATGGATGGATAGAATTCAACGGAATTGGTGGTACTGGAACTATACAATACGCCATTTCGCCAAGGTTAGACCAGTTTTTCGTGACCGATCGTTTTGAGAATCTTGCTCCGGGAGACTATGATGCCATTATTCAAGATGAACTTGGTTGCTTCATAAACTATAGCTTTACCATTGCAGAGCCAGCACCTATTTTAGCAGATATTGTACCGGGTTCTACCCTGCCAGAGATTTGCGTGGGCGATGCCGATGGTGCCTTCAGTGTTGAAATTCAAGGAGGAACCCCACCCTATAGTGTAAGTTTGAACAATTATGACGGTCCGTATACTGCTGGAACACCTACCCAAACCATTTTTGATTTCGACAACTTGGGCGGTGGCAACCACGTGGTGTATATACGCGACGCCAACGGTTGCGAACGGGAGCAGGAAATTGAATTCCCGGATGCTGTATTGTTGAATCCTTTTATAGATCTGGAGTACATATGTGAGAATAATTTCACGGGCAATGTAGTGACCGTTACGGTAGATGACAGCAATACCGATGTATCGCAGATTGATTATTCGTTGAACGGTGGTCCCTACCAGAGTAGCAACGTGTTCGAGAACCTGCCGCCAAGTCAAGACAATTATATCTTGGTGCGACACAGTAACGGTTGTATCGTTTCAACAGAATTCTTCAATATTGGCCAATTTGATCCCCTTACCCTCTCCCTTTCGGAAGGTGGCCTCAACGAGATTTTGGCGAATACCGCGGGAGGTACGGGAGGATATGTATATACCTTGAACGGAACCGATTATGGCAGTACCAATTCCTTTATCATTTCCGAAACAGGTGAATATTTGGTGACCGTTACAGATAGCAGTGGTTGTACAGCACAAGCCCTAATATTCTTAGAATTCATAGAAATATGTATCCCCAACTATTTTACCCCGAATGGCGATGGTGTCGTCGACACCTGGAAACCGGGATGTGCAGAATATTACCCCAATATTTTGACTGCTATTTTCGACCGCTATGGACGAAAGGTAGCAGAGCTCCGGGCAGGTGAAAGCTGGGACGGCAGGTACAACGGCTCCGAATTGCCAACGGGAGATTACTGGTACGTAGTAAAGCTCGCGGCAAATTCCAACAGAGATTTTGTAGGGCATTTCACCTTGTACCGCTAAAAATGAGACACCACTTAACCTAACTTAAATTACGCATTCATGAAAAATCTAATCAAATATATAGTGTTACTCGTGGTGGCACAGGCAACTTCGCAAGAGTTGAATTTGCCTGTGTTTACTCAGTATCTCGCCGATAGTGACTTTGTAGTTTCCCCAACCTTTGCCGGTATTGGCGATAATTTTAGAACCCGTGTAAATGGCCTTACCCAGTGGGTAGGCATTAAAGATGCTCCAGACAATCAAGCCCTTTATGTCGATGCACGCATCGCCAGCCGCTCTGGGGCAGGCCTCTCACTTTATAACGACAGAAATGGAAACACGAGGCAACAAGGATTTAAGGTATCGTATGCGCACCACTTAATATTGGATTATAAATCGAAACAATACCTGTCCTTGGGCCTGTCATTCAATATGAACAATTTTAGAATCGATATCGAAAACTTTGAGCCTACCTACGATATCCCCATCGTCGACCCTAGCATTGTCGATGACCGGGCGGTCACCAATGTTAATTTTGATGTAGGCTTCCTGTACAGGATCCAAAAAGCATATCTCAGTTTCAACGCCAATAACATTTTGCCGAAGGAAATCGATGATTTTACCGGATTTGAACCCAATAACCTGCTCAATCTGCAAGTGTATACGGGATATGTGATCGATGCCGATAACTATTCGCAGTGGGAGCCTTCCTTGTTCACCCAATTCTTCGTGAGCGACCAACGATCCAGCACCGATTTGAACCTTAAGTACAGAAAATTCAACAGTTACGACGATTACTTTTGGGTAGGCGCTTCCTATCGCTTTCTTAACGATCAATTCCTGAAGCCTCTCAACATTGGCCCAATGGTGGGATTCAAAAAATCGATATTCTATTTCTCCTATTCCTATATTTTAACCACCAATGAGCTTTCGGCGTACAATTCGGGAACACATTCGGTAACCCTAGGGCTAGATCTCTTACAAGGGTTAAGCGATTGTCCGTGCACCGTGGGGAACAATAAGAGAAGAAAATAAAACCCACTAGTGCCATTTTACGTCTATTTGCTATACGTTAAAGTATTTTTATGTTGCTGAAATACTACGGAAAGCGTTTCATAGATGTGATATTTTATACAGCGTTTTTGAAGCTTTCTTCTGAAACGATACAAAAATGATCGACATGAGTTGAATTATACCATCTATAACGGTCGGTAATCGTTTCTGAATGGATTTCTTGGTATGGAGTTTGAAGATTTCCTACTCAAATTTTCAGTATTTTTGCCAACGCTATGAAATTCAACATTGTTTCCAATTTTAGCCCCACGGGCGACCAGCCCCAGGCGATTGAGTCGTTGGCCAACGGATTGCTGGCCAATGAAAAATACCAGACCCTTCTGGGCGTAACCGGTAGCGGAAAAACCTTTACGGTGGCGAACGTGGTGGAGCAAGTACAGAAGCCTACGCTGGTGCTGGCCCACAACAAGACTTTGGCCGCACAGTTGTACTCAGAGTTCAAGCAGTTTTTTCCAAACAATGCCATCGAATACTTCGTATCGTACTATGACTATTACCAGCCCGAAGCGTATATTCCTACCAGCGGCACCTATATTGAAAAAGATCTTTCCATTAATGAGGAAATAGAAAAGCTGCGGTTGAGTACCACCTCTTCCCTCTTATCGGGCCGGCGCGATGTGTTGGTGGTAGCGTCGGTTTCATGCCTTTATGGAATTGGAAACCCAATAGAGTTTCAGAAGAATGTTATAAGTCTCTCACAGGGACAAACCTTGGCCCGCACCAAACTGCTGCATCGGTTGGTACAAAGCCTTTATGCCCGTACCGAGGGAGAGTTCCACAATGGGAGGTTCAGGATAAAGGGAGACACGGTGGACATCTACCCTGGCTATGCCGATGATGCCTTCAGAGTTCATTTTTTCGGTGACGAAATCGAGGAGATCGAAGCTTTCAATCCGCAGACCAACAAAGTAATCGAAAAATACGATCGGCTCAACATTTATCCCGCCAATATGTTTGTTACCTCTCCCGACGTACTGCAGGGCGCTATTCGGGAGATACAAAACGATTTGGTTAAGCAGATTGATTATTTCAAGGAAATTGGGAAGCCTTTGGAGGCCAAACGACTGGAAGAGCGAACCAATTTTGACCTAGAGATGATACGTGAGCTTGGCTATTGCAGTGGTATCGAAAACTATTCCCGATACTTGGATCGCCGTCTGCCCGGCACCCGCCCCTTCTGTCTGCTCGATTATTTTCCCGATGATTACCTGATGGTTGTCGACGAGAGCCATGTGTCCATTCCACAGGTGGGCGCTATGTACGGCGGGGATCGCAGCCGTAAGGAAAACTTGGTAGAATATGGATTTCGATTGCCGGCTGCGATGGACAACCGGCCGCTTAAATTTGAGGAATTTGAAGCACTTCAAAATCAGGTGATCTACGTGAGTGCGACACCGGCAGACTATGAGCTTGAGAAAAGCGGTGGCGTTTATGTAGAGCAAATTATACGTCCTACCGGTTTATTAGACCCTCCCATTGAAGTGCGCCCCAGCCTAAATCAAATCGACGACCTGTTGGAAGAGATTCAACTTCGCGTGGAGAAGGACGAACGGGTACTGGTAACCACCCTTACAAAACGTATGGCCGAGGAGCTTACCAAATACCTCACCCGTATTCAAATTCGCTGCCGCTATATCCATAGTGATGTGGATACCCTCGAACGGGTAGAGATTATGCAGGATTTGCGCCTTGGGCTATTCGATGTATTGGTAGGTGTTAATTTATTACGGGAAGGCTTAGACTTGCCAGAAGTGTCATTAGTGGCGATCTTAGATGCCGATAAAGAAGGATTTCTGCGAAGCAACCGCTCACTAACCCAGACGGTGGGCCGTGCCGCACGACACATTAATGGACGAGCCATTATGTATGCCGATAAAATTACCCAGAGCATGCAGGCCACCATAGATGAAACCGAATATAGGCGCGAAAAGCAAATCGCCTACAATACCGAACATAACATTCAGCCTAAAGCCATTGTGAAATCGATGGAAAATGCGCTTACCAAGAAAAAGACCGAGCGGTTTACTTTCGACACGGCAGAGACACTTGCCGCTGAGCCCGAGAACGAATACCTCACCAAACCGCAACTAGAGAAAAAAATTAGAGATACCCGAAAGGAAATGGAGAAAGCCGCCAAGGAACTTGATTTTATGATGGCCGCCAAGCTACGGGATAAAATAAAGAGCTTTCAGAAACAGCTCGAGGAGGTGGAATAGCATTGAGAATTACCTTCCCATTAACATATCGCCTCTTTCTATTTTTGTATTTTATGGGTTCTATGATGCACGCCCAAGAAATCAACCTCGAAAACAAAACCATTCCCCATTCGATCTATGCGGAAGCGATAAGCGCGCTACGTTATTTTCCAGAGTTGAAGGATACAGAAATCACCTTTAAGTTTAAGGACAACATACAGAAGTCGACCATGCAGGCCCAACCAACTTGGGGAAGTTTCTTTAAGCCGAAGCAGAACAGGGCCTATATTATCTTGATGAGTCGCACCATACAAATCGAGGAGGAGGAGTTTTCCATAGACGACATTCCAAGCGACGTAATTATTGGCTGGTTGGGACACGAGTTGGGGCATGTGTTGGACTACCGCGAGCGCAGTAGTGCGGGCATGCTTTTCTTCGGAATAAAATACCTTTTTTCCCCAGCCCATATCAAAGAAGTGGAACGTACGGCAGACCTCTACGCCATTTCCCACGGGATGGGAGATTATATTTTGAAAACCAAGAATTTTATTTTAGACCACGCGGCCATTTCAGAAAAATACAAAAGGCGCATCCGCTCGTTCTATATGTCCCCAGAAGAGGTGATGGAACTCATCCAAAAAGGAAAATTGAAAGAAGCAGCTAAGACTGTTCCTCATTGACGAAAGCCTCCCACTGCGCAAATTGCTCCTCATCCATCACCTGTTCCATTTTCACCTGTCCGCCTTTCTTTTTATTTCGCTCGTTCCAATCATAAAATACGCTGGGTGCCACCTTGCTCACCTTAACCCCTTTCAACGCCTTGCCACGGGCTACCCTGTAGTTTTTATTGGCCTCCTTTAAATGCGCGTCAAGCGATTGCGCCAAACGCTCTTCGGGTATGTCACCGGTGGTTCCCAAATACCAATGGTGGTGGAACTCCCCATCGATTTTTACGGCCGATAGGGTAAACTCGGGTATTTCTATATCGAATTCAGATTCCAGTTTTCTAAGGGCAGTTTCCATCTTGTTTACAGACAGTTGCGAACCTACTACATTTAAGAAGAATTTGGTGCGACCGGTTATTTTTATCTCGGCCTTTTCAATATCGGTAAAGGCAATGGTATCGCCAATCAGATATCGCCAGGCGCCGGATACGGTGGAAATAAGCAGGACGTAGTCCTTATCTGCTTCCACATTAGCCAATGTTATTGATGGTGCATCTTGGCGCAAGCTTCCATCTTGGTTGATATAATCTGGATCAAAGGGAACAAATTCAAAGTAAATGCCGTTGTCGGTCACCAACTTCATAGCGGTAGTATCGGGCCGTTGCTGAAAGGCCAAAAACCCTTCGGAGGCCAAATAGGTATCGATGACGGTGATGGGACGCGCGAGCAATTTGGAGAAACTTCGCTCATACGGCTGAAAGGCCACGCCACCGCTGGTATACACCTGAAGGTTGGGCCAAATATCATGAATGGTCTCTAAGTTGTTATAGTCTATCACTTTTTTCATCATAAGTTCCATCCATGAGGGAATACCACTTAAGGCACCAATATCCCAATCGCCAGCTCGTTCGGCGATGGTCTGTACCCGCTCGTCCCAATCGTCTATCTTGGCAATATCCTCGCCCGGCTTATAGTAGCCGCGAAACCAAAAAGGGATGTTACTGGCGCTAATTCCGCTTATTTCACCCTCTTTAAATTCATCGCGATTCTCAAGGTTGGTAGAACTTCCCAACATCATAATCTCCTTTTCGAAAAAATCGGAAGGAAGGTCGAAATTAGAAAGAGCCCCTACCTGCTTGATACCGGTGGTTCGTATGGCATCTATCATAGCATCGGTGACAGGTATGCGCTTGCTGCTCGAGCCCGTGGTACCGCTGCTCAGCGCAAAATAGGTAGGCTTTCCTGGCCAGGTAATATTTTCGGCACCATCGTGTACCCGGTGCCACCAGCGCTGTGTCATTTGGTTGTAATCGTGGTAGGGAACGGTTTCGGCATACGTCTTGGCAGGAGAAGCGGACGCTAGGATTTTATCAAATTCATAAAACGTTCCGAAGGCGGTTTCCTTGGCTTTTTCCAACAATTTCTGAAGTACCTTTTCCTGTGCGACTACGGGAGAATCTTCCGAAACCAACGTATCGCGCAATTCAATCGCACCTTTAATGATGGAACCCAATACAGCCATATCTTTTTTTTCGGAAATTATGATAATTACCGGGGCCGTTCAACTTTTTAAAGGAAGTTTAACGGTTGAACAATTTGTATCTTTGTCGCTATGGAACATCACCCAGACTCGGTTAGGATAAACAAAGCGATTAGCGATAGTGGCTACTGCTCTCGCCGAAAGGCCGATACACTTATAGAACAAGGCAAGGTTACCATAAACGGAATGGTAGCGACATTGGGGGATCGCGCCATGCCAGAAGATGAGGTACGGGTAGATGGTAAACTTATCACCGAAAATGAAAATTTGGTGTACATCAAGCTCAACAAACCCGTGGGCATTACATGTACCACCGATAGGCGCGTTGAGGGCAACGTGGTAGACTTCATAAATCATAAAGAGCGCATCTTTCACGTGGGCAGGTTGGACAAGCCTAGTGAGGGGCTTTTGCTAATGACCAACGATGGCGATATCGTAAACAAGATTTTACGGGCTGGCAATGACCACGAAAAAGAATACATTGTTAGGGTAGACCGACCCGTTACCCAAGATTTTGTGCTGCGTATGGGCAGCGGTATCTATCTGGAAGAATTGCAAACCACGACCAAACGGTGCGAAGTAGAGCAATTGAGTCGGTTTGTGTTCCGGATTGTATTGGTGCAGGGCCTTAACAGGCAAATTAGGCGAATGTGCGAGTATTTGGGGTACGAAGTAGTTTCCTTGAAACGCATTCGAATTATGAACATAGGGCTAGAGGATTTGAAAGTGGGCGAATGGCGGAATTTGACAGCGAAAGAACTACAAGGACTCAAAGACGCCGTAAGCGGCTCGAAAAATGTACCCCAAGCGCAAAGAACACAACAACGAACAGTTGGGAAGCGCCGGCGCGGTCGCTAGCTTGGACACAAAAAAACCGCGTACCGATTGAGTAGCACGCGGTCGTTTCAACTAACTAACCAAATTAAATTTCAATTATGAAATCTCAACCATTCTCTTTAATGCTTTCTTTTCTTTACTAAACAACTCTACTCCTAACCCCCTCTATTCATACCTTGCTGTAATAGCTTCACACTGTAAATTTTGGCTAGGACAAATCTTTTAATAAGTCGGCAAAATTAAATTCTTTTCATATAAAATGACAGAATTTTCTGCAACTTTTTCAAATTCCTTTTTTTCATCGAAGAAGAGACTGTTAGCATCTCCCCCTTCTATTTCAACAATACTCTAATTCGTCTTTAAACTAGGTACTTTAAGCTTAAATACAAAATTCGTTCTTTTTTCCTGAATACGATCCTACGGAATGCTAAAGTTTTCATAATTAGGCACATCCATCTATTTTCAGTAAAAACACCTTTTAAAAAAAAGGGTAATTATGTGTTTCTATTAGTAACTAAATTCCTAGCACTTTATTGTACATCTCTTACCTGTTTTTTCCCATCAGATTCTGAAGAATAATAACAAAAAAGAAGCCGAACCATACAACAGGCCATTACGTCTTGAAAATCATATCGTTGTCTGTCAAGGAGTCAGTCTATTCGCTATATTTAATTCAATTTTAAGAAAAAGAAATGGGAATGGGGTTATTTTTATAGAAGCCAAGTCCTTCCAGATGAAACAACTGTACATTAAACTTATTGCCTTTTTCAATACTATAAAGAGCAAAATTGCCTTCTACCCTACGTTTCTCGCCTTAGTAGGCTTTTTCCTCACCTTTATCATGACCGCCATAGAAGCCAGCGGCATAAGCAACCGCTTGCTTGAAAATGTGCCTCAACTGGTGTTGGAAGATGGCGATACGGCCCTTACCGTGCTTAGCGCGTGCATCGGCGGACTCATTTCCATGATGGTATTCAGTTTTTCCATGGTAATGCTGTTGCTAAGCCAAGCTTCGAGCAATTTCTCACCGCGGTTATTGCCCGGACTTATATCAGACAAGCGCCACCAAATAATCTTGGGCGCCTATCTCGCGACGATATTGTACAATATCTTCACATTATTTTCGGTAGAACCAAATGATAAGAAATTCAGCCTGCCGGGCCTCTCCATTTTGTTGGGCATTGCCTTAACCATCATGTGCCTGTGCCTGTTCATCTACTTTATCCACAACATTTCGCAGAGTATCCAAATAAACAACATCTTGGATAACATTTACCATACCTCGAGAACCAGGTTGGAATATATCATTGAAGAAGAATCTACTAAAAATTCTGATACGTTGGATAACTTTCCCGACACCGACTCTTGGCATGCTTATCCAAGTAATGAAAGCGGATATTTTCAGAATATATCATTTAAGAACCTCATCACCATCGCAAAGAATGCAGAGTCGAAACTTTTTGTAACCATACCGAAGGGGATGTATGTGCTCCCAAATGTCCCATTTATCAAATCTGAAAAGGAATTGGACGATGAAACCCTAGCCGATATTCTCTCCAATATTAATTTTGCGCGTGGTGAATTGGTGAGCGACAATTACGTACTGGCGTTTAAGCAAATAACCGAAATCGCGGTAAAGGCGATGTCCCCCGGCGTTAACGATCCTGGTACGGCCATAAATGCCATCGATTATCTTACTGAACTGTTTGCGCTACGAATGCGGAAACGGGATACTGGAATATTGGTAAGTGAGGATACGGCCTTTGTAAAGATTTGCATTGTACCTTTTAAGGAACTGCTCTACCATAGTATGGCATCGCTTCGCACCTATTGCAAGCACGATCCCGTAATTGTGCAGAAATTACTGTGGATGCTTAATTACCTTAAACAATCGCCAAGCCAAAATGAGGCCTATCGCGAGGCCGTGAAAGAAGAGTTGAAGCACCTCACCAAAGATGCTGAAGACAGCTTCGCTTCACAATACGATATTGGCAGGCTACGCGATGGCATAGGGTGAAACTAAAAATCCCGAACGATACGTTCGGGATTTTTAGGACTAATTCAAATTCCAGTTACTTGATGGCTACCAACTTGATAGGCACGGTGTAGGTTTTTCCAATCTCCAAGGGAGTTTCCAACAACTGGTAATTCAACCGATTGCGTAGAAATTCCTCGAACGTATTATCTTCGGCCTCCACGGTAAGGATAACCATTTCGTGATGTTTGTTCATCACGAATTCTACTGTTGCTTGACAATCGTTCTCAATGGTAAATTCTGGATTCTTGAGCAATTCTGAAATTTCCAGGCTCGAGGCGGGGTCTGTTGGCACATTAATTGGCCCATAGGCCAGGGTAGTGCCTGTTCCAACCAATAGCGAAAGCGCTATTAGCAATACTTGCATTTTTTTCATAACGGTACGTTTTAATTGATTGATGTATTGAATAGACGCCGTTATGACTGATAGTGTTACACTTACGCTTCAATATTAACATTCTGTTAACGTATGGATATAAAAAAAGCCCTTGGCAGAACCAGGGCTTTTTCTCTATCAAAACTTGTTTATGAGAGTACTTGCTGAACCTTATCTGCCGCCTCCTTAAATTCGATGGCGCTCTGTACGGCCAGGCCGCTGTTATCGATAAGTTCTTTCGCTTTATCGGCGTTGGTACCTTGTAGACGTACGATAATGGGTACATCGATGGTTCCCATATTCTTGTAGGCATCTACGATTCCCTGCGCCACGCGGTCGCAACGTACAATACCTCCAAAAATATTTACTAAAATCGCCTTTACGTTAGGATCTTTCAAAATGAGGTTGAATGCAGTCTCAACTCGTTCTGCATCTGCAGTTCCACCAACATCGAGAAAATTGGCAGGTTCGCCACCCGCTTGTTTGATGAGGTCCATAGTGGCCATCGCCAAACCAGCGCCGTTTACCATACAGCCTACATTCCCATCCAAATCAACATAGCTAAGTCCAGCTTCGCGAGCTTCTACCTCCACGGGATTCTCCTCACGCGTGTCGCGCATAGCGGCATATTCCTTATGGCGGAACAAGGCATTGTCGTCGAGCGTTACCTTGGCATCCACGGCAATAATCTTCTCATCGCTGGTTTTCAAAACCGGATTGATCTCGAACAACGAAGAATCAGAACTGGTATACGCCTTATACAAAGCGGTTACGAACTTAGTCATCTCTTTAAACGCTTTTCCGCTAAGGCCAAGGTTAAAGGCAATGCGGCGCGCTTGGAAGGGCATCAACCCCGTCGCGGGATCTACCTCTTCGTGAAAAATCAAATGCGGCGTTTCTTCGGCTACTTGCTCTATATCCATACCGCCTTCTGTAGAATACATAATCATATTCTTGCCGGTAGAACGATTGAGCAGTACGCTCATATAGTATTCTTCTGGCTCGTGGTCGCCAGGATAGTAAACATCTTCTGCCACGAGTACTTGGTGTACTTTCTTACCTTCGGCACTGGTTTGTGGGGTCACCAAGTTCATGCCTATAATGTCATTCGCAATTTTTTCGACCTCCTGGAGGTTCTTGGCCAATTTTACGCCACCACCTTTACCACGGCCACCGGCGTGAACCTGGGCTTTGATAACGTGCCAGCCCGTTCCGGTTTCCTCGGTGAGCCTTTTGGCAGCGTCTACGGCTTCGGCTGGGGTTTGGGCTACAATACCGCGTTGAATCTCAACACCAAAACTATTTAATATTTCCTTTCCTTGATATTCGTGTAAATTCATAATCGCTTTTTTCTGCTTGTTTTACGAAACCACAAAAATAGCAAATGTTGCAGGATTGCCCTAATCTTTTTTGCTTCAGAAATAAGATGCGCGAGCGAAGTCGTACCGGTCGTTAAAATTTTTTGAATTTTCCCCTGTTACTGGAAAACCTGTGCTACTTTTACGCGCTTAATCTTAAATCTCCATTACCGAAACAATGACACATCAAGATCTATTAGCGGTTGTCCGCGAATTTGAAAGCCCAGTTTACGTATATGATGCCTCCAAAATGGAAGCGCAATTCAAACGATTGACAACGGCATTCAAGAAGGTCAAGGATGTGAAGTTCCATTATGCGGTAAAGGCGCTATCCAATATTTCGGTATTAAAGTACCTCGCCTCCCTGGGCTGCGGACTCGATACGGTCTCCATACAAGAAGTGCGATTAGGGCTTGAGGCCGGTGTAGCTCCCGGCGACATCATTTACACGCCAAACGGCGTATCGCTCGAGGAAATCGAGCGGGCTGCGGGATTGGGTGTACAAATAAACATAGACAACCTGTCTATCCTAGAGCAGTTTGGGACGCGCCATCCAAATACCCCAGTTTGCATACGTATTAACCCTCATGTGATGGCAGGGGGAAACACGAACATTTCCGTAGGGCATATCGACAGTAAATTTGGAATCTCTGTCCATCAGCTTCCGCACGTAGAGCGCATCGTAAAAAATACTGGGATGACCATAAACGGCATTCATATGCATACCGGTAGCGATATATTGGATATCGATGTATTTCTCTATGCCTCGGAAATTTTATTCGAGGCGGCAACGCATTTCAAAAATCTCGAATTTATAGACTTTGGAAGCGGTTTTAAGGTACCTTATTCCGAAAATGATATACAGACCAATGTAGAAGAACTGGGCGAAAAACTGAGCCAGCGCTTCAACTCGTTTTGCAAAGAATATGGTAAGCCCTTGAGACTCGCTTTTGAACCGGGCAAATTTTTGGTGAGCGAGGCTGGCACTTTCCTGGTCCAGGTAAATGTGGTAAAGCAAACCACCTCTACCGTATTTGCCCAGGTAGATAGCGGTTTCAACCATTTAATACGACCTATGCTCTACGGGGCTCAACATCCTATTCGAAACATTTCGAACCCTACCGGCAGAGAACGGTTTTATAGTGTGGTAGGGTACATTTGCGAAACCGATACGTTTGCCAACAACCGCCGAATAGCCGAAATACGCGAGGGAGATATTTTAGCTTTTGGCAATGCCGGTGCCTATTGCTTTACCATGGCGAGCAACTACAATTCACGTTACCGCCCGGCAGAGGTATTTTGGCACCAAGGCAAGGCACATGTAATTCGCTCTCGGGAAACGTTTGATGATTTGGTGCGCAACCAGCATATCATCCAATTATAGAAAAAGGGGCCACGAGGCCCCTTTTTCTATATATAATTATTGCTTTTAATTTCCAACTTCACTGATAAATTTGATGCGGTACAATCGCAACTCCTCAATATCATAATCGCCTTCAAATTCTTCCATGGCCACCTCGATTTTGTCGGTTTCGGCCTCCAGAAAATAATCGTGGATTTCTTCCTGTTGGTCCTCATCCAATATCTCGTCCACCCAGTAATCTATATTCAACTTGGTGCCGCTGTATACTATGGCTTCCATTTCCTTAATAAACGCATCCATATCGAGACCCTTGGCGTTGGCGATATCATCTAGGGGCAGTTTCCTATCTATGTTTTGAATAATATAAAGCTTAAGGGCACTGTTGGTGCCGGTAGACTTTACTACAAAATCCTCAGGACGAACGATATCATGTTCTTCGACATAGCGCTGGATGAGCTCCAAGAAAGGCTTTCCATATTTTTTGGCCTTTCCCTCACCCACGCCGTGAACATTGGCTAGCTCCTCCATCGAGACAGGGTATTTGAGCGCCATATCCTCTAGCGATGGATCCTGAAAGATTACAAAGGGAGGCAAATCCTTTTGCGTCGCCACTTTTTTGCGTTCGGCCTTCAAAAGCTTAAAGAGGTTATCGTCGGCCACGTGACCGCTTTTCTTGGCACTTACAATACCCTCATCGTTCGCTTCCTTAAAAGAATGGTCCTCGGTCATCATAAACGGCTCGGGCGATTCAATAAACGCCTTTCCCTTTTTTGTAAGCTTGATGATGCCGTAGGTTTCTATATCCTTCCGAATGTATCCCGCCACGAGCAATTGCCGCAGCAGCGCCATCCAATAGCTGTTATCGTGTTCGGTACCGCTACCGAAAACGGGCGAGGAATCGGTACGGTGCGATTTAATCATGGCGTTGAGCTTACCAACCATAACGTTCACAACATCTTTGGCCTTGTATTGTTGATTGGTCTTTTCTATAACGCTTAACAGCTTCACGGCATCGCCAGTGGCTTCGTGCTTTTTCTTGGGATAGCGCATGTTATCGTCCATTTGACCTCCCTCGCCGGTCTCGGTATCGAATTCCTCGCCAAAATAATGTAGAATGAACTTGCGCCGGGAAATGGAGGTTTCGGCAAAGGCTACCACTTCCTGCAACAGGGCATGGCCAATTTCCTGTTCGGCGACGGGCTTGCCACTCATGAATTTTTCCAATTTCTCGATGTCCTTATAACTATAAAAAGCAAGACAGTGCCCCTCACCTCCATCACGACCCGCACGACCGGTTTCTTGGTAATAGCTCTCTATGCTCTTGGGCATATCATTATGTATCACAAACCGAACATCGGGCTTATCGATTCCCATACCGAAAGCGATCGTCGCGACCACCACATCCGCATCTTCCATCAAGAACATATCCTGGTGCTTTACACGTGTTTTGGCATCGAGGCCCGCGTGGTACGGAACGGCTTTTATTCCGTTTACCTGAAGGGTTTGCGCCAATTCTTCCACCCGCTTTCGGCTAAGGCAGTAAATGATGCCGCTCTTACCCTCGTTCTTTTTAACGAAGCGAATGATATCGGCATCTACATTCTTGGTTTTAGGCCGTATTTCGTAGTACAGATTGGGACGGTTGAAGGAGGCTTTAAATGTGTTGGCTTCCTGTATACCGAGATTTTTTAGGATATCTTCCTGAACCTTCGGGGTTGCTGTGGCAGTAAGTCCAATAATAGAGATATTATCGCCTATGCGCTTTATGATACTGCGAAGGTTGCGGTATTCCGGCCTAAAATCGTGGCCCCACTCGCTAATGCAATGGGCCTCGTCTATGGCCACAAAAGAAATTTTTTGTTTTTGCAGAAATTCTACGTACTCTTCCTTGGTAAGCGACTCGGGTGCTACATAGAGCAATTTTGTAATACCATTTGTAATATCGCTCTTTACACGTTTCACTTCGCCTTTGTTCAGGGAAGAATTGAGCACATGGGCAATCCCCTCGTCGGCCGAAAGGGCCCGTAGGGCATCTACCTGGTTCTTCATTAATGCAATGAGGGGCGACACTACAATGGCAGTGCCTTCCTTGATAAGGGCGGGGAGTTGATAGCAAAGGGATTTGCCGCCTCCAGTAGGCATGATGACAAAGGTGTTTTCCTCGGCAAGGACGCTTTTCACGACCTCCTCTTGGAGCCCCTTGAACTGGCTAAATCCAAAATATTCCTTTAGTGCCCCGTATAATTCATTATCGGTCACGTGATAGTTCTAATTTTAAAGATTCTTATTATTTGGTTCAAATCTGGTTGATTTGATAGATAACAATTGTAATTTTGCAACCGTTTACGTACTGCTGTATCTATTAGACAATCATTTAGTGTGGCGAGCGCAATAACAACCCGCATTTTAAATATACTAATTTCTGAAACAGTTACAAACATTCAAAACTGTAAATTTTGCACAGATACCAACAAATATTGGCGGTGGCCAAAAAAACCATTCGTATTGAGGCACAAGCCATTACCAACCTCATCGACCTCCTCGACGAGGAGTTCGCACAAGCCGTAGAGTATCTCTACCACTCAGAAGGCAGGGTCATTGTTACAGGTATTGGCAAAAGCGCCAATATCGCCACCAAAATAGTGGCAACCCTTAACAGTACGGGTACCCCTTCCATCTTTATGCACGCCGCCGATGCCATTCACGGCGACTTGGGAACCATTCTTGAAAACGATACGGTAATTTGTATCTCAAAGAGTGGCAACACCCCCGAAATTAAGGTATTAGTGCCCCTTATTAAAGGAAGCGGGAACAAGCTCATTGGCATTACCTCAAATCGCGACTCCTTTTTGGGCCAACAGGCAGATTTCGTTTTGCACGCGCTGGCCGAAAAAGAAGCTTGCCCCAACAACCTTGCTCCTACAACTAGTACGACCGCTCAATTGGTTATGGGCGATGCACTGGCGATGGCCTTGTTGGATCTGCGCGGATTTTCAAGCAAAGACTTTGCCAAATTTCACCCTGGAGGCGCCCTCGGCAAAAAATTGTACCTAAGGGTAAGCGATTTAACCTCGCTGAACGCCATGCCACAAGTAGCACCAGAAACCGATGTGAAAAAGGTGATTGTAGAAATTTCTGAAAAAATGCTGGGCGTGACCGCGGTTGTTGAAAATGACACCATCGTTGGAATTATTACCGACGGGGACCTGAGGAGAATGCTAACCAAGACCGATTCGTTTAGCGGACTTACGGCGCGCGACATCATGACCCAAAATCCGAAAAAAATTGCCAACGATGCAATGGCCGTCGAGGCGATGGAACTGATGGACAAATATGGTATCACTCAATTGCTCGCCGAAGAAAACGGCGTATACAGCGGCGTGGTTCATATTCATAACCTTACCAAAGAAGGTATTATATAACCGCTCCCCTATACTATGGCCAAACGCTTACAGCAAAAGAACGAACAAAAGGAAATGTCCTTTTTGGATCATTTGGAGGAGTTGCGCTGGCATCTCATCCGGTCCACGGTAGCGGTGGTGGTCATGGGACTGGTGGCCTTTATTTTTAAGGATTTTATTTTTGATGTACTTCTTTTTGGGCCCAAGAAGGCCGATTTTCCCACCTATCGGTTACTATGTAGGGCCGCCAATGCCATTGGGATGAACAGCTTTTGTTTCGATGAGCTGCCGTTCCGCATTCAAAGCCGTACGATGTCTGGACAGTTTTCGGCCCATATTTGGACCTCCATCACGGCCGGTCTCATAGTTGCCTTCCCCTACGTACTCTATGAATTTTGGAAATTTGTGAGTCCGGGGCTCATGCAGAATGAACGAAAAACCAGCCGAGGCTTTATCCTAATCGCCTCCTTTTTGTTCTTTGTTGGCGTGTTATTTGGGTACTACGTTATCACCCCGCTTTCCATCAATTTCCTTGGAAGCTATCGCGTAAGCGAAGAGGTGTTCAACGATTTCGATTTAAGCAGTTATATCTCGCTAGTTCGTGCCTCGGTGTTGGCAAGTGGACTTATTTTTGAACTGCCCATCATTATCTATTTCCTTACGAAAATTGGCTTGGTCACGCCAGAATTCCTTCGGAAATACCGAAAATTTGCCTTGGTCATCGTATTGATTATCTCAGCGATCATTACACCACCAGATATTGCCAGCCAAGTAATTGTTGCTGTTCCGGTAGTAATCCTATATGAAATAAGCATATACATTTCAAAAGCAGTCATTCGTGGTCAAAAGCGAAAGGAACGGGCGGCGCAGCGAGGCAAGCCATAACGCCTGTAAAAATCACATAGAACAATAAATACAACTACCTTTATGTCACAGAATTTAGTAGACGATTTCAATGCGTACCGTTCAAAAATGAACGAAAAATTGATGGAGGATAACAATAAAATCATCAAGCGCATTTTTAACCTAGACACCAACGCGTTTGCCGAAGGTGCCCTAAGCAAACGTACCAAGGAACTGTTGGGCCTTGGCAATAGTATGGTGCTTCGCTGCGATGATTGCGTACGCTATCACCTGGAGGCGTGCTATAAGCTTGGCATTTCAAAAGAAGAAGTGGTAGAGGCACTGAGCATCTCCCTTCTCATTGGAGGCACCATCGTCATTCCGCATCTTCGCAGGGCCTACGAATTCTGGGAAGCGCTAGAGGAAAAATCGGAATGATTTTTTCTTCGGAAAATTAAACTGTATTTTTAACGTTTGCATTCCAGAATCGCCTACTATGAAGCTAAGAGCCGAAAACCTTATTAAACAATACAAGGGCCGCAAGGTCGTAAAGGGTATTTCCGTAGAAGTGAACCAAGGCGAAATTGTAGGGTTGCTAGGGCCTAACGGGGCGGGAAAAACTACCTCTTTCTATATGATCGTAGGGCTCATCAAGCCCAACGGCGGCACGATTTTCTTAGACGGTACCGATATAACCAAATACCCCATGTACAAACGGGCACAGAACGGTATTGGCTATTTGGCTCAGGAGGCATCGGTATTTCGGAAGTTGAGCGTAGAAGATAACATTTTGAGCGTTCTGCAGTTAACAAAACTGTCTAAAAAGGAACAGGAGTCCAAGATGGAATCGCTTATCGAGGAGTTTGGTCTTGGTCACATTCGAACCAACCGGGGCGATCTGTTGAGTGGGGGCGAACGCCGCCGTACCGAAATTGCCCGCGCCCTGGCCACCGATCCGCATTTCATCCTCCTCGATGAACCTTTTGCGGGCGTTGATCCCGTGGCCGTAGAGGATATACAGCGTATCGTGGCACAGCTGAAAAACAAGAACATTGGTATTTTGATAACCGACCATAATGTACAGGAAACCCTGGCCATTACCGACCGAACGTACTTGATGTTTGAAGGCAGCATCCTAAAGCATGGGTCGCCCGAGGAACTGGCCGCCGATGAAATGGTACGGAAAGTCTATCTGGGGCAGAATTTCGAACTTCGGAAGAAAAAGATACTCTTCTAAAAAAAACTGAAACGATGTTTCGGGTTCCTTTTATGCAATAGTCGGGACTACGATTGGTTTAGCGATTTCATATCGATTACAAATCAGCATATTAGTGTAGCTCCTTGTGCGCGGCGATTTTTATAATTGCATAGCTTAAGACACAACCACTTACATCGCATCGAGTATTCTGCCCTAACGGAACCATAACGAAAGGTCTTCCGTAGGGTAATTTCAAATGGATTATTACCCATTATTTAGGACACACCATGAGCTGTTCCGCCGTAGATGAGCTAGTGAACGGATGTATTACCGGTTTGCCCTGCGCGAAAGCGAACCGAGCGAAAGCGCGATATACAATAGAATAATAACGGGAATGGCGATAAATTTCAGCAAGAAGATGGCAATCGCGCATAGGGCCAAAAACACATAACGCAGCGCATTGCCCTGGAAGTTCCACGTTTTAAATTTAAGGGCGAACAAGGGCAGTTCGGCGTTCAGCAATAAGGAACTAATTACCGTGAGCGACATCAATAACCATGGGGAGAATATGACGAGCTCTATTCCTTCGGTATATTGAAATTCTAGAATGAGCGGCAAACTCAATATTAGCAAGGCATTGGCCGGTGTGGGCAGCCCGATGAAACTATCGGTCTGTCGTGTATCTACATTGAACTTCGCCAATCTGTAGGCTGAGGCAACGGCGATTAGTAGTCCGAATAGCGGAAGATAGCTAGTCAAACCCGTGTTCCAGGCTTGGGGATGAAATGCTTCTGAAATATGATAGACTTCGCCAGACAATGCTTGGCTCAATAATTGCACCATGACAACTGCCGGAGCCACTCCGCTGGTTATTACATCGGCCAATGAATCCATTTGTAGGCCCACCTCGCTCTGGGCACGTAGCACACGAGCCGCCAGACCGTCGAAAAAATCGAAAAAGATGCCAAAAAAAACGAAAAATGCCGCCGTGACTAAATCGTCCGATACGGCGAAAAGAATGGCAACACAGCCACATAATAAATTGAGCGAGGTAATGATGTTTGGTATCTGTTTTTTCATAATTGATGTAACTATGTAAAATTAGCAAAGTATTTACGTCTAAGCACAAGCCTATACAATATGTGCCCAAATTTATAGTTTAGTATTCTGTAAAATAGTAAGATATTTGCGAAAAAATTCAAGCTTGAAGAAGAATTTAGTAATTGCCCTCTTATTGGTTGCCATTGGGGTTAGCGCCCAAAGCGTCCGTAAGTACTCCAATGAATTTATGAATATTGGGGTAGATGCGGCTGCTTTTGGCATGGCGAACGCCGTGGTAGCCTCTACCCAAGATGTTAATGCAGGCTATTGGAATCCCGCAGGGCTCGTGCATTTGGAAGACAACCAACTTTCCTTGATGCACGCCAGTTACTTTGCCAATATTGCCAACTACGATTATGCCGCCTTCGCCAAACCGCTGGACGACCGCAGTGTGGTCGCGTTTTCGGCCATACGCTTCGGGGTAGACGATATCTTGAACACCACCCAATTGATCGATGAGCAAGGGAATATTGACTACAATAGGATTAGCCTCTTTTCTACCGCCGATTATGGTTTTACCTTTTCCTACGCCCGCAAATTACCTTTAGATGGATTAAACATAGGTGTAAATGCAAAGGTAATACGTCGTATTATCGGCGATTTCGCATCCTCCTGGGGTTTTGGTCTAGATGCCGGATTGCAATTTGAAACAGGCAATTGGAAGTTTGGAGTGATGGCCCGCGATATTACCACGACCTTCAACGCCTGGTCTATCGATGAGGAAGAATTTGCCACCATACAGGGCGCCGTGGAGGGTCAAAATCAAGAATTGCCGGAAACCACCGAGATTACCATTCCGAAACTACAGTTTGGTGTGGCGAGAAAGTTTGTTTTCCATTACGATTTCTCGTTGCTTACCGAAGTGGACCTTAATTTTCGCTTTGCGGAAACCAACGATGTATTCTCTTCTTCCTTTACCAGTATGACGCCTGCCGCCGGACTCGAATTTGGCTATATCGATATGGTGTTCGTACGGGCAGGGGTAGGAAATTTCCAAAACACTGTCGAGCTGGACGGGAACGATTCCGTAGCCTTTCAGCCAAATATAGGTGTAGGATTCAAGTACAAAGGCATTCAAGTGGACTATGCCCTTACCGACATTGGCGACCAAAGTGCCGCCCTGTATTCGAACGTTTTCTCGCTAAAATTGGATTGGAGTATTTTCCGATAGGCAATTCAGGTATTCTTCCTTCTTCCATATTTTGCGTAATTTTACCGAATGCTATCTAATTTTCTTCTGTGAAAAAAATCCTGTATCTCGCACTGATGCTGCTGTTGTCTTTCTCGAGCCAATCGCAAACATTAACCCTTTCAGACGATGCCGCTATTAGCATCTTGACCATCGGCCCCGGCAAGTATCTTTACGATAAATTTGGCCACAGTGCCTTCCGAATAGAAGATCCCAAAACGGGATTGGACCTTGTTTTTAACTATGGGGTGTACGATTTCGATACGCCCAATTTCTATTCAAAATTTGCCCAGGGAAAATTGCTCTACAAGCTGGCGGTGAGCCCTTACGAGCCCTTCTTCAATAGTTATGTGGCGCAAGATCGTTGGGTGAAGGAGCAGGTGCTCAACCTAACCTATTCGCAAAAACTCGCCATATTCAATTTTCTCATTGAAAATACCCAACCCGAAAATCAATACTACCAATACGATTTCTTTTATGACAATTGCGCAACGAAAATTCGCGATGTCCTAAAGCGAAGCCTGGGCGAAAAGCTTCAGTACAACGATGCATTTGTGGATAGACCATATACCTTCCGTGAGCTAATACAGAAAAATGTGCATTGGAATACTTGGGGCAGTCTAGGTATGGATGTGGCCATTGGCGCCGTGGTAGACCAGCCTGCATCTGCCTGGGAGTACCAGTTCTTACCGGAATATGTGTTTGAGGCCGCCGCTACCGCCACCATTGCCATAGATGGAGAAACACAACCCTTGGTGGCTACTACTTCGGCACTTTACGAAACAGAAACCCCACCAGCTAGGGGACAATTTTTGGTAAGCCCCTTGGCATTGTTTGGTTTATTGGCCGCAGTATTGCTGGGCATTACCTATCGCGATTATAGAAAAGAGCGACGTACGCGACTTTTAGATAGCCTAATTTTCTTCACGACCGGCCTTATTGGTGTGGTACTCTCACTGTTATGGTTCGCCACAGATCATCAATCTACGGCCAACAATTATAACTTGTTATGGGCTTTCCCCTTCTCGTTGCTATTTACGTACACCATTTCTCAATCCTATCCAAAGAGTTGGGTACGGCGCTATATTATCTTCTTGGTATTATTGCTCTTGCTGCTTTGCATCCATTGGATTACGGGCGTACAATCATTTCCGCCCGCATTGCTGCCGCTATTGGTGGCATTGGCAGTTCGGTACCTTTTTATCATCTATTTTCTGAAGAAACAACGGCCAGATGTTTCCGAAGAAGTTCGTCCATGATTATTGCCCCCTGAAAAAGATAACGGTACTAAGGGTTTTCATCAAAATGCTTGCATCGAGGAAAATGCTGCGGCGTTTAATATAATAAAGGTCGTACTGCAACTTTTCGAGCGCATCGGCCTCCGTAGAACCATACTTGGCATTTACCTGCGCCCAACCGGTAAGGCCCGGTTTTACCAAGTGCCGAATTTCGTAAAATGGTATCTTTTCCGAAAGTTCCTTCACAAAAATAGGACGCTCGGGACGCGGACCAATAATGCTCATTTCTCCCTTAATCACGTTGATGAACTGCGGAATCTCATCGATGCGCGTTCGCCTTAGAAATCTTCCGAATTTTGTGACTCTCGAATCCTTGAGCGAAGCGTATGCCGCGCCGTCCCTTTCGGCATCGGTCACCATGCTTCGCAGTTTGTAAATCCTGAAATGCGCCCCATTCTTCCCCACGCGGGTCTGCGTATAAAAAAGCGGTCCGCGGTTTCCGCAAAGATTCCCAATAAATATGCAGGGGGCCAAAAAAATACCGAATAGCAACCCTATGATGGAGAACAGTAGATCCATCACCCTATGGATGAATAAATAGAGCTTATTCTGGTTGCTTCGGCTAAAAGGGAAATACCGGTAAAAGTCGGTCGAGACGTGCTGTACAGGCACTCGGCGCGTGATTTCCTCATATACTTGGGTGTACGCCCGAATGTGCACGCCCTGTTCTAACACCCTAATAAGCTGATTGTTTAGGGCAACGGTCATCCCGGCGCCTTCGGGCACTGCGACGACCACTTCGGAAATGGCATGTTCAGCAATTATTTTGTGGATGTTGAGTTCGTTGAACTCCAGGATCGCCTTGGTAGAGTATTCTGTTTTGCCAGTATTGATAAAACCGACGACCTTATAGTTGGGATCTGATTTCTGAAGGGAAGTTACGATTAAATCGATCGTAGCGGCGTCGCCAATAAGCAATAGCCGCTTAAAAAAACGCGGTGCCGAAATAAAGGTGATGTAAGCGTAGCGCCAAAGCAATAAAGCAAGGTTTACCGAAAGGTAGAAATAGATGATTTGCAACCGGTTTTCTGGCAGTGTAGGCGTATAAAAGGGTGTTAGCAAATAAAAGAGCACGGTAACGGATGACGCCAGTACTACATTTTGCGCCACTATCTCAAATCGGCTCGCTTTCTGAAGATCGTACAGCTCAAAAATGGTAGCAAACAGAGTAAGGTAGAGCGCCAAGACGACAGACCAATACCAGTTGTCCTCAGTGAACTCGAAATAATCGAAATGAAAAAATTTTCCCACTCCGTACAGCACTGCCAACACGCTAACGATGTCCATAATCCTCAGCAGGACCTTACGTTCAGATATATCGAAATGGATATTGGACTTCTGGGTCATCGGGGGAGTAGATTGCTTGCCGTAAAAGTAGGGATTTATTTAATGGCGCAAAAGCTTCAGCCAAAGGGGTTTTACCTGCTGCCAGTCAAAAGCCGAAACCATTTCTCTGCCTTGCTGTGATAAGGAGCCGGCAAGGTTGGGAGTATTTAAAAGGCGAATGAGTTGTTCGACAAACGCATCGCGATCATTGGGTAGAACCAACAGCGCATTGCGATCGTGCTCCAAGAGGTATGGAATGCCTCCCACGTTGGTGGAAATTACCGGCAATCCTAGGGCCATAGCTTCGATGACACTTACCGGGGTATTGTCTATATTTGTTGTATTGAGAAAGATATCGTAAGAGGCGGCCAGGGCGATCCATTCGTCCTTTTCCAATTTTCCGGTAAAGGTAACGGGCAAATTTCGTTCTTGGGCATAAGCCTTGCAGCGGGCCAGACTGCCATCTTTATCGGGTCCTACCATACATAAGGTTGCGTCTACACCTTGTTTCAGAAGAGCCTCCAAAACCTCCAGTGCCAAATCAGGATTGTACAGTGCGGCAAAGGAACGCACCCACAACAATTTAGGCTGTACGTGCATACGGTGCCGAAAAGGATATTTTACAAGCTCAATAATATTTGGAATATAGGTAAGATTCTTAAATCCTTTTTCCCGAAAAGCTTCTAACAGATACCGTGAGGGAGCCACGTTGGTGTATGCCTTCCCGAAGAGCGAACGGCATAACTTAGGGTTTTCGGAAAGGCGATACGGAAGATTTCCTCCGTGGAGTATGGGTATGTATTTCAAACGGAAAGCCCGGCACAATTTGGCTATGAGAACTGCATAGTAAAAATTCTGTGTACTATAGGTATCGATCAATACCATTGAAAGAATTTTCCTGTTTCTGAAAACGGTTTGCATCATGTGGATGAATCGCCACAATTTATTCTTCCGGCTCGAAGCTGTATAAACGGTAAACCCCTCGGTTTCCAATAAGCCCGTTAAGGTTTCGAGGGTAGTGACACTGCCTCCTGATGGTGAAGTCTTATTGCCTATGTATGCGAGTGCCATGGGTGCCGTGGATTATGGTGATCAAACTAAGGCCGTATATAAATGCAGGGGCAGCGATTCGCATAGAGGAATGGTTGATGGTTAAAAACCAAAAAATGAGAAAGGAAAATAGATACACATTTGTTCTATTCCGTATACGATAAAGCAAGGGTGTTAACCCCAAAATACCTAGTGCAATAACGCCCAGTAGCCCGTGCTCAGCTAACATACGGCTCACCTCATTGTGCGTTGCGGAAAGCTCCCCTATGGTTTCCAAACGATATTCCTTATTCTTGCCTACCCCAATTCCGGTGATGGGGTGGTCGTAAAAAGCTTGTAATTCCGATTCGATCAATTCGGCCCGGCCGGTGGTAACATCTGCTTTTTCCCTCCCCAGGGCATCTTGATTGGCGTAGCGCTTATCGATTAGACCTTCCGTAGTGAGCGATGAAAAACCCCAAATGGACAATCCCACCAATACCATCACAACCACCTTGGGAATAGCAATGGCTCGTTCCCGAACGTTCGATCGTATAAAATAAATCGCTATAAAAACGATAATACAGGCGATGGCAGTGATGACCCCGCCCCTAGAGAATGTGATGATGGCCCGATAGCTAATGGCTGCCAACAGAATCAAATCGATACTATTTACCAATCGAGATTTGATCAAAAATAAGCGGGAAAACAGTATAATCATCGCCAAGCCCAAAACGGTTGCCACCTGATTGGGGCCATAGCCCCCAGAGGCGGCAAAATTAGAGGCTGTTCCGTCCAATACCTCCCGTATGCTCGGTGTATATAAATACAGATAGGTGGTAGTAGAAACAATTGGCAATGTCACCGCCAATAGAATCCCCTGCAACCGCTCCATTGGCATTTTTCGATTATAGCAATACAAGGCAGCAATACCAAGACATATAGGACCGCTTAGATTAAATCCGATTGCGTTGCCGATCTTAGCGCCGTAGCTAAGATTGATCGCCGAAAATAGAATGCCTGGCAATAGGCATAGCAAGTAAAATATATAAGGCCACGACTTACTATTGAAACCTCTAAAGAACATGCCCAAGCTTAAAAATCCGATGACGGCATACTTCGCAAACTCATAGCTAAACGCCCCGCCGGTCATCCGCGAAAACACCTCAAAACCCGTGATGTAACCTGCAGCCAGCAATACCTCGTCTTTTCGGTTTCCGTTGTTGAAGATGCGGTAGAGAAAATACAAGATTACCGCGAACAGAACGAATTTGGACAGGGGGCGAAAGGTAAAGAGTAAGAGTCCGAGCGCAACGTGGGCCAATACCAATTGCACATAGGTGATCGATTTTATGTCGCGTAACCTCCTCAAGCGGTGTAAACTTTTTTCAAATGGGGCCAGATAGCATCAAAGGTATAATTTTTCTCCACGTGTACCTTAAAGGACGCAGCATCGCTTTCGCGCCGTACACTATCTGCAATGTACGTCTTGATAGCTTTTGAAAGAGCCTTCGGATCGTTAGGTGGGACAACTATCCCATTTCCTAAGACTACCTCACGGCACTGGCCTACATCGGTGGTCACCACCGCGAGACCAGCCAAGCCATATTCCAAGAGAGCCATAGGCAGACCCTCACTATCGGAAGTAATGACACCTATGCTCGATTGCTGCAACAACTGGAGGACATCATTACGACTCCCCAGAAGCAGTACCTTGTCAGACAATCCATTTTCTTCTAAATACAATTCTATCTCCCGTGCATACCGATCACCAAAGTGCTTGCCGATTAAATGGAGCGACCAATCTGGAAATTGTACAGCCACTAACGAAAATGCCTTTATTAAATTCAAATGGTTTTTTGGAGTTTTTAAATTGGCCAGACAGACAATTACCTTTTCATTGGCACCCAACTTTGGCTCATTAATCTGTTGTGGAACAAAATTCGGCAGATAAACTACAGTTCGAACCTTTAAGTTCTTTCGGCACCAAGACTGTAACCCTTCATTAACAGTAATGATGGCTGAGAAAAAATGAGAACAGAAATACAACACCTTATTATTCCAAAGTGTTGTTTGTTCACGAAATCCGTGATGTTCGTGCCAGATGAGACGTACTTCAGGTACTTTAATTTTCAATAATGTAGCAAAAAAATAAGAAGTGGTGTGCGCGTGGATTATGGTGATCCCATTACTCTTTATATAGGCCACAGCTTTTGAAAGAGCGCGTAAATCTAATGTATGCCCTTTTTTCAGAATGACCACCGAAAGCGGAGCTATTACCATCTGCTCCAAGGATCCTCCACATCGAGTAGCCATAATATGCGACCGAAAACCCTTTTGAAATAGCGCATTGGCCAAATTGACCGCCATCCGTTCGGCCCCGCCCGGCGCCAGGGAATCGATAAGCTGCAAAACGTTCATTTCAATACGGTTTTAATGGCCACTTCAAAAGATTCCAATGTATATTTTTGCGACCAGGCCGCCGCGTTTTCAGCCATAGTTTCTAACAGTGGAGGTTGCTCTAGCAAGGTACTTATTTTATCGACATCCCTGGCTACCGTTTCGGTCAATAGGACACCCCGATTTCCTCCATCCAACATCCAAGGCACGCACGAAACAGGCGTGGCTAGGGCTACACCTCTCCAAAACATCATTTCGGCCACCACCTTGGGCCATCCTTCCGATTTTGACGGCAGGATCAAAAAATGGCTCTCCCTATAGGCGCCTTCTATGACATCAGCGGTTTGGTTGCCGTGTAGCATCACTATTGCCTCTAATTGATGCGCCTTGATATAATCCTTCAATGCCGAACGTTCAGGCCCTTCACCATATACATCCAACTGTACTGAAAATCCGCGTTGGTGCAACTGTTCGACAAGGTGTACGGCGTATTCCGGACGCTTCCCCGGCGAAAGGGTACCTACAAAAAGGAACTTCCAAGGTGGGGCGAATCGTTTTGCAACCACCTCCATCTGTTTTTTTTCTGAATACGTGGCGGTAAAAAACGGTTTGATATTTTTCGATTGATTGGACCATTCGCCATATACCAAGACCTTCATATTCTGGGTCAAAAATGTATTGCCAAGAAACCATTTCTGAAGGCGGTAACTGAAGGGCTGTACTGCATTGGGATCCCAATTGCCCGCATATTTCGCGCTTTTGGGTTTACTCGGAAAAAACAGTTGGGCCACACATCCCAATAGTCCCATATTGCCGGGGCACCTCAAATGAATATGGTCTGCCCGGCGCATCGCCCCCACTATTTTAAATAAAATATAGGGGATTTTAACAAGGGCTTTCGTGGCATCCCAAATAGAAACAAATGAAAAGGCCGGTACTTTCGTAAACGTTATGTTTGAATGGTCATAAGCCTCATGTATGGCAGTAGGCGAATCGTTAATAGTAGGTGCAACAATTTCAATAGAGGACACGTGGTTTCCCCAAAGGTTTATTTCGCGAATGTAGGGGCCGTAGGCGAACCATTTTTCGTCCGCCCTGTGGTGCAACACATGGGTGATAATGGCTAACCTCATCGCGCCTTTGGTTTATGGAACCACAGACTGAACCAGCCCGCCGTCCTGCCCATCGCTTCCCGCAAGGCTGGCTTTTTCTCACTGCCGGTAAGAACATTCCCAAACCGAATAAGCGTGAGCAATAAAGAGGTGGCATGCCATTTCAGCTTTGCTTTTAATGAAGGATTTGGGTGTTTGGTGCGCCACACCAGCCAACCATTACGCACTACCATCTTCCCGTAGCTATAGGCATTGGGACGGCCCGAGGCATCATGGTGATGCTCCAGTTGCGCGGCGGTGTTCACGTAAAGTTTTCCCTTGTTGGAAAGCCGCAGTGTAAACTCGGCATCTTCGTATAGCCCATAGCCCACAAAATATTCTGAAAATTTTTCGGTGTCCAGCACTTCTTTTTTATAGGAAGCTACGCCTCCCATAAATTGCTCCACTTCGTAAATTTTTCCGGAAGGGGGTAAAAAGGAAACCGAGCGGCCGTGGGAGAAGTCTGGCAAATGAGCGGGCGGTCTGTTGGCATCAAGCCCTAATTTTTTCCGAAGTACAAAACGAGATCCATCCTTTCGGCAATAACCATCATAGCAAAATTCACTAGGATTTGCTCGATAATCGCTTGAAACTGTCCACCATTTAATCTCATTGATGATATATCCGCCCACCCCAATCGCCTCAGGATAGGCTTCATAGGTTCCAATTAGCGCTTTAAAATAATGGGGCTTTAAAATAGTGTCGTCATCCAAAAAACAAACGATTTCAGTTCCTTCTTTCACCTTCTTGATTCCGAAGTTGCGTTGACGGGTCAATCCCCGATCTGCATCTGAAACTTTATGGTATTCAAGATTTTTAAAAGAAGATTGGTTCAAGATAGAACGTGTATCATCATCCCTTGAACCATCGACAACGATTACCGCATCCGGATAGGGGGTTTGCAAGGCCACCGAATCGAGCAATTTCCGCAGTGGTTCGGGACGCATATAGGTACAGATGATAAGGGCGAAATTCATATTATTGGATCCGTTTTCCGAGTGCTAGCAATTGCTTGGCATAAAATTTAGACTTGTTGTACTGAACCATACGGTAAGGCAATTTCAAAAGTCGTAAGGGTAATTGCCATAAGGTTTCCGTGGCAAGATAGCGGATAAAATATTTGTAACAATACTCTCTTCGTTGCCGTGCGCTGAACTGCTTGAATAACTGGTACATAATTGTTGGGCTAGGCACAGGACGTATAAAACGAACAGGATGATCAAGCTCCCAAGGTTGTTTCTTTCGCTTTTTTCCCAACAATTTCCCCTCGCTTCCCCAAAATCGGTATCCCCCTGCAGGCGGTTTTAAGTGCAAGTTTGCCGAGAAAGGATTGTGGAGCACTGTTACGCCTAATTTGGTAAGCGAAATTCCGAAATCACTATCTTCACCATAGCCACCATCATAATTAATATCATTACCACCCAGCACGTTTACATATTCCCGTTTCACACAACTGTTGGCATTGCTATAACTAGTAGCTGCTCCCACATACCACCGCGTTGCATCCATCTTGGCAAGTTTTTCCTGAAGATCTTCCAAACCCTGCTGCTGATGGTCGGCACGAATATCAAGTCCGTTGCAGGCCCCAGCGTTATAGGTCTGTAATAATCTAAGGTGTCCTTCAATAAAATCGGGCGGAATGCGTATATCATCATCGCCAAAAATGATGTAATCTCCCGTACATCGCCCAATCGCCTCGTTACGTGCCCGACAGCTTCCCTTGGTGGTCTGCCAGTGAAACTCTACTTCAAATGGATATTTCTCAGCTTGGTATAGGGCCTCATTGCGTTTCTCGCGCGGAGTAGCATCTACAACGACCACTTGAGTTGGCAAATAGGTCTGTTTGCTAAGATCGTTCAGCAAGTTTAAGGTGTATTCTTGGCGTAACATGGTGGGTATGATATAACTCACCGTAGGCTTTCCTTGAAGGTTATCTAACTGCCTCGGACTTACCTTCGGAAAAGTGGTCCGCTGGACATACTTTTTTTTCGCATTCAGAAGGCCACGCCATTCTGAAAACTTCCAAGCCCCCTTCCGGAAGAGCATATACCAAGAATGCGCCATCTTGAAGTTCTTTCGGTAAAAAACGTACCGATCCTTAGTTGAAATTTGCGGAACCGAGCGTTCTAATACCGTATAGAGACCTTTAATGTAAAGGGGGATGGTCCCGCCATTCCTTAGCGCATTATAGGCAAAATCGAAAGCTTGCAAGTCGGGATTGGAATACTCTGGATCAAAACCTCCCAGTTCCTTCCAAATTCGCTCACGAATGGCAAAGAGATTTGGATTCAGCCGCCAACTTACGCTTTGATCCAAACCGTCAAAATCGTACACATACCAAAAAAACACCACGGCTTGGTAAACAATATCGAGAAAGGCATTTTTATAGCCTTGTTCAAAACTGCTATGCCAAAGATCGCCAGGGCCATGGGAGAGTTTTTCCAACAGGGCGAAATCTGGATTGCCAAGGTACAGCAACTTTTCTCCTTTTGAATTTTGAAATGTTTTAAATGCTGGTGTCATTCTATTTCTTCTAAATTGTCAGGTCGAGTGGTCCCGAGACTTCGGGATAGTATCGAGACCGCTTCTCGATACGTTCTTAAAAAGCAGGACTTTTTAAAAGCTACTCGAAGTGACAGCACATCGTCAGGTCGAGTGTTCCGAACTTGCTTCGGGATGTATCGAAACACTATTTCTCTTTTAAAATCTCTTTATAGAACTGTACGCTCTGTTCGGCAACTTTATTAATACTAAATTTCTGTATCACTTTTTTTCTCGCCTCCGCCCCCATCTTCTTCCTAAGAGGCTCCTCTTTCAGTAATTTAAGAATGCGAAAAGCGAACTGGTCATGGTTTTTTGGATGCCCCAAATAGCCGTTGACACCGTCGTCAATCACTTCGGGCGCCCAGCCTATACTAGAGGCCACGATGGCCTTTTCCAAGGCCATGGCTTCAATCCACGACACCGGAAGCGCTTCGGCAAAAGTAGGAAAAACACACACAGTGGCTTGCGCGATGTGCTGTTTGATTTCAGAATAGGGCACAACACCGTAATATTCCGTATTTTTAAATGCTTCCGAAGTGAACAGGGGTTGCATCAATTTCCAGGTAGAAGGGCTGCCCGATTGCTTGTCGCCACTGTCCTTCCCCACCAAAATCAATTTTGCATCGGGTTGCTTTTTAATAATTTCGTTGAAAATCAACGGAAGTTCCAAGAGGCCCTTTTTTCGAATAAGCGTTCCAAAATATAGGATTGTGTTATTTTTCGCTTGTATTACCGAAGGCTCAAAATTATTGAGATCAATACTGTTGGGAATGACTGTAAATTTCTTGTGTAACTGAAACAACTTTTGGGTAAGCTTACCTGTAAATTCGCTTACCGAAATAATACCATCGGCTCTAAGCAGCGCCGTTTTTTCCAACCATCTATTTCGGTACTTGACTTGACGCTCCTCCAAGTGGCAGAAATAGGTGTCGCTACCGTTCAATCGTATCACCAAGGGGCATTTTGGGAAAACTAAGGAGGTAAACCCAGTCCAATCTGGTGCCTCAATGATATCTATTTTCCCCTCATATACCAATTTGTTAATCAATCGCGTTACTTTTCGTTGGGTAAGAAATAGCGACAACCCTTTCACCTTGACATTCTTAATTTTATAAATTGAAATCCCTGCCTGTTCAAAAAAGGTGTCTTTATCCTGTTTATAAACAAGTATTGTCACAGTGTGTCCTTGGTTGTGCAATCCCTTGGCCAAATTCATAATGCTGGTGCCAATTCCCCCAGCGCTTCCGGTTTTGGGGTGTGGGTATTCGGGGGTAAGGAAGGCTATTTTCATTGGATTTGATTCAAAGTATACCACTATCTTTCATCAATATCTTGGTAAATTTTTCAGCACCTACATTATTTAAATGGCCACAATTATAAAATAATTCTTCTTGACCATCAAAGATTGAGACATAATTTAAAATGCCTTCGAGACGCAATTCCAATGTGTTTAGAAGCTCTCTATTTTCTACATTTTCACAATAAGGAGCTATGAAAAATTGTAAATCCGTATCCCTTTTTTTGAACAAACCAATCATCTCTTCAAGTACCAGATTTCTTTCACTAAAAAATCTGGGGAATTCTCCAGCGAGCGCTTCACCAATTCCATATTTTGGCTTAAACCCATTACTTAAGTCAACTTTCGTCTTTTTACCAACTATACTTGCAATGAACTCCCGAAACCCGACAATTTTACTGTTATCCATGTATCGATAAAACGGAACATATTTATATGCAACTATCTCATCTGCTCCAAATAACCCATTCGATACAATTGGTCGATTTAGAAAAGGAGTTAAGCTAGCGATAAATTTCTTAGAATAACCTGAGTAATTATAAGAATAGTCAACTTGCATAAACACTTTTTTAAATTGAATATTGTTGTCCAACGCGATTTTCATTAGTAATAACATATCGTCTATGTTGCTTCCTGCTTCACCCAAATTGATACAAGATTCTCCAGTCATTTTGGCAATTAAATCGCAATCTATATGATTTTCAGTCCGGGAGGAACCAAAAAAGGCAATATCAAACTCCTTGTTTTCAAGTTGAAGGATGTATTGGATCTTAGAGCGCGGTTCACTATGTTGATATACAAAGGAATAGAGCCGATCCAACAAGACCGCAAGTATTATCGTACTTAAGAGCACCGTAAAAATATATAGGCCAAATTTTGCCATTAAAATTGAAAATAGATAAATTCCTTATAATCTGAATATACTCCTAATGTTAGCATTAATGTAATAACTGCACACATTTTTATCCACTTATATCGTCCCACAAACGGTTGCTCCCGTTTACGGTGGAACCATTCAAATAACAATAAAATGAAAATGATGCCAAGCATTTCTATATTATATCGTTCGATCGATAAATATGAAATTTCAAAATTCAAATTCGTAACCATCCTTAAAATATATTGATAGGCATGCGATAGAGAATCTGCCCGAAAGAATATCCAGGCTACTGTTACAAGTATGAAAGTTACTATAATGCGCCACCATTCTGAAAAACGGGGAAAGTAAGATTTAATATTTATATTATCTAAAAATGAACGGTTTCTGCCGGCCAATAAGAGTGGAATATAATACAGGGCGTGAAGAAAGCCCCAAACAACGAAAGTCCAATTAGCCCCGTGCCAAAAACCGCTTACGACAAAAATGATAATCACGTTCCGGATTTGTTTTGGTTTGGAACCGCGAGAACCGCCTAAAGGAATGTACAGATAATCCCTGAACCACGTGGAAAGCGAAATGTGCCATCGTCTCCAAAATTCTGCGATATTTCTTGAAAAATAAGGGTAATCGAAATTCTTCATCAAAGAAAAACCGAACAATCTGGCCGTGCCAATGGCAATATCTGAATACCCGGAAAAATCGCCATATATCTGAAAAGCGAAATAGATAGCGCCCAAAACAAGGCTGGCAGAATTCATATTATTAGTGTTACCAAAAATTTCATCTGCGTAAATGGCACAGCTATCGGCGACCACGACTTTTTTGAAAAGGCCCCAGATGATTAAATTAATACCAGAAATACCCCGTCGATAATCAAAATTTCGGTTTTGATTGAACTGTGGCAGCAATCTATTGGCCCGTTCTATTGGACCGGCCACAAGTTGAGGAAAAAACGCAACGTAAGCTGCAAAATTTGTCAAATTGGTGGTAGGCTCTAGCCTTTCGCGATACACATCTATGGTGTAACTCAATGTTTGAAAAGTATAGAAAGAAATACCTACTGGTAAAACAATCTCTAATGAGGAAGCAGACATTGCAACACCAAACTCCTCCCAAATCGAGATCCAACTGTCTATGAAGAAATTGTAATATTTGAAAAATCCAAGTAGCCCCAAATTGACCATTAAGCTAATTCCCAATAGAATTTTTTTGTAGTGCTTGGGTAGCTCTTTTGCCAACAAGATGCCCAAAATAAAATCAGCCAAGGTACTGAAGACTATTAAGGAAAGAAATCGCCAATCCCACCAACCATAAAATACATAACTAGCCACCAGAATAAACGTATTGCGCCAACTGATTTTATGATTGAATACAAACCAATACAGCGCGAAAACAACAGGCAGAAAAATAGCGAAGGTCAGAGAATTGAAAAGCATTCTGGCGCTGTTTATAAACGGTTAAAATGTTCATCCACCATCCTTTCAATTGTAAATCTTTCGGCGATATCGGTGCGGGTGTTGGCAGTGATTTTTTTTTCGCCAATAATTAATTTCTCCAGTAGGGAAGCAAGTTGCTCCGCATTTTGAGTTTCGAATAAAAAACCATTTTCGCCGTGGCGAACCACCTCTGTATTTCCTCCCACGGGCGTTGTAACGACCGGGACATTGGCCGCTAAACTTTCCAATAAGGTGAGACTAAAGCACTCCATATGGGTGGGGTGCAGGAGATAGTCGTATTGGCAAAAGACCCCTTTCAAAGAATCGGTACTGCCGTGAAAGATAAAATTTTCCTGAAGTTGGTGCTTGGCAATGGCTTGAACCAATTGATCTTTATACGGCCCGTCTCCATAAATATCGATCTTTAAATCGGTTTTATATTGGGCAGGAAGCAAAGCTACGGCCTCGATCAAATCCTGAATGCCTTTCGATTCGCGCAAATGCGAAGCAACTAGGAATTTGGGGTGTTTTAGAGCCCTATCTTTTCGTATTACTATTTCATCTAGAATTACGCCATTGTAAATTGTAATCGTTTTGGAGTGGATGTGTTTCCCAAAATCCTTTATCAATTCCTCTACGGTATAGTTGGAAACTCCCACAAATACGTCGATGTACGGCGAATACAGCCATCCCTTTAATCGTTTTCTAAGGCGCTTTTTTAGCGGATAGCCTTTTAACGGGCGCGGATTGTGGTCTACGGCGATGGTCTTCGCTTTGCAAATGGTTTTTATTTTCTTAAAAAAAGGGGTGCACAACTCCAAAAAATGGGTGATAATATAGGTGTATTGGGGTTTTTCGGCATCAGCATATTGTAAAAAAGTGGCTTCGATGGAAGTGGCCATCTGCGGAAAAATAGTCATGTTAACATACCTGCCGTGCGAAGCTTTGTTCGGAAAGAACCAGTGAACGTCAATATGTTCTTGCTTACATCTCGCCTCAAATTCCCAAAAGAAATAATCCATCCCCCCTACCCGTTCGGGCAACAACTCGTAATCGCAAAGCACCGCTATTTTTCGTTCGGTTAACCCCATTCTCTCAATAGTTTGGCAATTCTCTTTCCAGTGCCTTTCAATGGGCAGCCCACTTCCAGGGCGACCAATTCTTTTCGGTTTTCGCGATCGGCCTCAGGATGTTCCAAATAAAAATTCACCGCTTGCAACAATTCATTTTGATCGGTAACGATTTTGGTAGCACCACTATCGACCAAATATTCAATGTGTGCATATTTCAAGAAACGCTGGTCGTTGTACAGGTCATTTTCCCCTGTACCAAACACCGGATTGATAACGGGTTTATCAAACAGCATAAAATCTAAGCTCATCGTAGAAAGCATATTGATGTTCAGGTCGGCGTGCTCTAAAATAGCTCTTAAATCGTGCACGTCCTGTTCTGAAGGAACCCGCTGGGACCAAGGCTCGGGATGGTTTTCGCGACTCAATTTCCAGTCGGGATAGTTCCATTTTATGAATGTATATTTTTCAGAAATCTCCTGAAATCGGATGGGGTCCTCGGCCGGTGAGGTGCGTACCAGCAAATGTACCTCTGGAATGTCATTTTTCTGAAGAGCTTCCGCCAAGATGCTGATATACAGCTCATCATTCTTACTGGTAGAACTATCGCCACAACTGAAGCAAATGGTTCTACTTTCAGCATTTAAATTAAACCGTTGATAAAACGCTTTTTTTTCGGTTTTATACCTCGGAAGCACGTAGGGCTCAAACTGTGGTGTCCCGGCTACCTTTACCGTTTCGGGCCGGGTGCGCGAATAGAACTGCAGCAATTCGGTTTTCATCAAGTCGCTCCAAACAATATACTTATCAAAATCGGCGGCCATCCGCCCTTTGGAAGCGAGGTTGTCCCAACTGAAAATAAAGGAAACTGTGGGAATACCCGTTTTTTGTGCCACATATGCCAGCGGCGCCAAATAGGGAGGGCGTTGGTGGGTGAAGAAAAGCAAACTGAAGTTGTCATTTTCCAGCAACTGTTGGTATTCCAAGGTCACCGCATTGTTCTTAAAACTATGCGCCTGCAGGCGGGTGTAGCGGGCAATCCATTTTTCGCTATGGAAATGGGCGGTCCACTTCAACAGCAATCGGGTGGCACGGCCGCGAGGTGTTTTAGCGGTGGAAGCATTGGCGCGCAGGTTATCGGAAATGCCGAAATTGCCCTTTTTATGCAGTTGCAGGTGTGCAAGCTCCTTGGCCTTCCTAAAAAACCAGGTAGGAAAAGATTCACGCAACACGGGAAGCTCGATGACCCGGCAATTGGTATGACCGTGATATACATTTGATGGCAGAAAGGAGAAGATGGTGAGCTCATCGAATTGCTGTTGTGCCTCCTTCAGGAAATCGCTCAGCACGAAATTTCGGAAGCCCACCCCATCGGTAATCACAATGCCGAGTTTTTTCATAGGTCGGCAAGATAAAAAAAGGGATTGAAATGAAAAGGATCTCTCTACAAATTTGAGATAACGCTATCGTATTTCTCAAATTCACTCGGCCTGCCAATGTTCTGTCACTTCGAGTGTTTTTTTCTTGAAGCGATAGCGGAAAGGAAAAAATGTTTCGAGAAGTGACCTGGTCTCGATACTTTTCCAAAACCGCTCCACGGTTTTAAAAACTCGGCCTGACAATGCACTTGTTTGTCACTTCGAGTAGATTTTTATAAAGCCATCGGCTTTATAGAAATCGTATCGAGAAGCGAGTAGAAAACGTTCATTTGTTTTTCCCCATCAACAAAGAAGAATTGATCCACTGCCATATATGGAAACTACTGTCCCGGTCGCCCGTTATATAGCAGTCCAATTCTTTCTCTAGAAGATCGTCTTGGAACCAAGGATGTTTTCTCAATGATAGTACGCACTCCCGGGTCCAAGGCTGTAGCTCGTTTCCCAACCACTCCCGTTGGGGTGTTTGCAGAGCCCTTTTGGGGGCTAACCGTAGGGTATCTGGCAATAGTTTCTTGACCAACAATCGCAATACATACTTATGCCTCCCATCCTGTATCTTGAATCGTTTTGGTTGTGCGAAGGCGAATTCCACTAATCGGTAATCCAAAAACGGTTCCCTCAACTCTGTACCGGCCACCATAGATATTCGGTCGTTGAACCGAAGGGCCCTTGGGAGCTTAGTATAGAACAGATCACGGTACTGTAAATTTAGAAGAGCTTCCTCAAAGGGTGCTGGATATTCAGGTTTTTCGGCTAGGGCTAAAAAATCACGCGAAAGCACATCGGGTCGAAGGGGCGATTTTCGAACACCCTGAAGGATTTCCCCATTTGCTTTGCCATAGTAATCGTATCCGGCCCACTGCTCGTCCATTCCCTGCCCGTCGAGCAGCACTAAAGTGCCTAACTTTCTGGCTTCCGAGAACAACTTTGCATAGGCAATGGTAGGCAGCCCTCCATAAGGTTCATCTTGTTGCTCTGCCAACAACTGACTCCATTCTCGAACCTCACAAAGCTCCAGCTTTATCTTGTGTAACGGGTTCTTTGTGATGGAAATTAACGCTTCCACCCAAGGAAGCTCGTCATACCGTTCGTCACCGGTGTAAAACGTAAAGGCGCCAATGTTGCCGCCTTCCTTATTTTTATTGACCAATGCGAGCAGCAAGGAACTGTCTAGCCCGCCACTAATATTGAACCCTATAGGAACATCTGCTCGAAAACGCAATGCAATGCTATCTTCCAGCAAACTCAAGTATTTTTCCGCTACAGCTTCCAATGACTGCGCTTCGGAATGGGTTTGGATCTCCTTTTCAAAGACATACCATTGTTTTATAGAGACTTTACCATTTTCAAAAAATAGAAAATGTCCCGCTGGTAATTGGAAAATACCATCCCAGAAGGTTTCATTGGGCATTCCGTAACTACCATAGGCAAAATAGTTGGCCCATACTTTCTCATGGGCCGACCTAGGGACCTTTGCTTCAAACAAAGTTTTAATCTCAGAGGCAAAATAGAAGGATTTGTCATAGAGGGAATAATAGAAAGGTTTTACACCAAACCGATCACGGGCGGCAAAAAGCTGTTGCCGTTGTGTATCCCAAATGGCGAAGGCAAACATACCGTTGAGGCGGGACAGGCATTCTTTTCCCCAAGTGCTATAAGCGGCCAGCAGCACCTCGGTATCAGATTGAGTAGTAAAGGGATATTTGTGCTTCAGCTTGACCCTTAGTTCTCTATAATTATAAATTTCTCCATTAAAAACAAGCACGTACCTTCCATCTGAAGAGTGGAAAGGCTGGTTGGCTTCCGCTGAGAGGTCGATAATGGAAAGCCGATTATGGCCGAGCACAACCCCATTTTCAGAAAAGATGCCAGTATGGTCGGGACCGCGATGCTGCTGCCGTTGCAGCATGTTTTCCATCGTTTCCCTGGAAATTGTGTTTCCGATGATTCCTGCGACACCACACATCAGACTTTCAATTTTTTAGCGAGCATTTCGGCTCTTTGCCAGTCTGCTTCCGTATCGATATTCACATGTCGTTCGGCATCAGAAATTACATACCCTATCGTGGAACCATAGAAAGAGTTTTTCTGAAACAACACTTCAGTTTTAGTGAGATAGATTGCTCCATCACGAATATATGCTTTGGGCAATTCCTGCCTTCGCTGAATGATCTCTTTGTCACCGGTGGCCAGTTTCAGTGTTCCACGTATAGTAGGCTCAAAAACCCAATGCGGATTGAATTCGTGGGGAACCGGCACTACTGAAATAAGCGAATCTGTATGTTCATCCTGAAATTTTGATATAGCGCTGTCTATATCAGTTGCTGTGCGGAATGGATTGGTAACCTGTAAAAGGCATACGGCATCGTATTGATGGCCTTGTTCTTCTAAATATTGTACCGCGTGCTGCACTACGGCTAAAGAACCTGAATCGACTTGCGCCAGATGGGAAGGTCGCACAAAAGGAACCTCGACACCAGCTCTCCGAGCCAGGGAGATGAGCCTTTCATCGTCTGAGGAAAAAATGACGCGATCCAATTTCTTTGCTTGAAGTGCAGCCTCTATTGTATAATATAACAATGGCTTACCGCTAAGTTCCCTTCGGTTTTTATGAGGAATGCCCTTGCTACCGCCCCGTGCAGGTATGATACCCAATACTCGCATCAATATGTGATGGTTTTATGAAAACGCAGTTCGGTCGTAGCTAGCAAATCAGCAATGATCTTTCCACTTCCACCCTTACCGTAAATGGTGCTTCGATTGTTTTTAGGGCGCACTAATTGTTCTTTTACTCCATTTTCTATGGCTTCTTCGGAATAAGGTACATCAAGAACATTATCGCCCCGAAGCCGGCGGTTTTGGCGGCTGCCAATATTAACCACGGGCACTCCCAAAAAGGAGCATTCGCGAAGGCCTACACTGCTATTCCCTATTAGGCACTTACTATTGGCGAGCAGCTTTAGAAAATCGACCGGCTCCATATTTTTGAAAAAATGGATGTATTCCGGATCGTATTTTTCGCGATACGAGCGAATTCCATTGGATGTGCCATCGGCGCCGGCATCAACATTGGGCCAGAACCAAAAGGTAGGCATATTTAAGGTGTGGACAGCACGCAAAGTTTTTAGAACATTTTCACGAGCCGCTTTATATTCGGTGGTTACAGGATGTTGCATTACCACAAGGTATCCATTGTCAACATTGAAATTTCCTCCAACTCCACCGTATTTTTCTATAGGATCGAAATCCAAAGAAGGGTTTTCAAGTACCTGTGCAGCCAGATCTATGGACGGACAACCAGTATTCTTTACAAATTCTGGATCCTCGCCCAATTTTATAACGCGGTTTCTCGCTTCTTCCGAAGCTACCAAATGAAGATCAGCCAATTTTGTATTGGCATGTCGCACCTTTTCATCAATGTTACCCGTTACCTCTCCTCCTTGAATATGCACCAACGGAATATTTTGGTAAGCGGCTGCGATAGAGGTGGCAATGGTCTCAAATCTGTCGGCTATGGTAACTACTGCGTCGGGCTGAAGGTTGTAAAACACATTTGCCAATTCCATAACGCCAAGTCCCGTGGTTTTCGCCATAGCGGTTGGGTTCTCTCCTTCAAGTACCATAAATACTTTTTCGGTAATGGTAAATCCGTCCTTTTCGATAAAATCTACGGCGTTACCATATCTATCTAACAAGGCCGATCCAGCGATGACCAATTGCAGTTCCAGTTTCGGATGGTTCTTGATGGCCGTAAGGGCGGTTTTTATGCGGCTGTAGGAAGGTCGGGCCGTAACGACCACGCATATTTTACGCTTCGTCATGGGCAATATCAGTTTTGTTTAAAAATTCCCATTGCTCCATATCTCGACTGAGTTGTTTCCCAATTACCCATTCAAATTCTAGAGCAGCGATACCGAATCCCTTCGGTTTTTTCCCTTCTAGGTTTTCAAACCGCAAGATATGGCCTTTTGGCAAATTTTTATTCACGGCAAGCGACTTTTCAAAAATGCCTTTTATCTCACGGAAAGGAGCCACATCGCTTTTATCCACCGGGTTCTTTAGAGCCACGGTGATATTTTTTACGCCTCGTACCAATTGGGTAATTTCAGAAATTTCCAAGGAAGAGGAAGCATCCGGCCCTAGGTCGTTGGCCCGGTCAAGAACAACATGAAATTCCAATATTTCCGCCCCGAGGGCAACTGCGGCGATGCCCGTTTCTACTTGAGCCGAATGGTCTGAAAAGCCAATGGGGACATTATATCGTTCTTTCAATACAGCGATCATGTTAAGGCCATAATTTTTAGGTTTTGTAGGATAATTGGTGGTACACTGCAGAATGGAAAAAGGGACTTCGCGCCGTTGCAAAAAGGCAACTGTTTTATCCAATTCTTCAAGAGAGCTCATCCCAGAAGAAAGGATAATGGGTTTTCTTGTTTGGGCTATTTTTTCGAGGAGCAGAAAATTGTTCACTTCGCCGCTACCAACTTTATAGCGCTTTACGCCCACTTCTTCCAATACATCTACCGCAGCATTGCTGAAGGGGGAACTCATAAATTCCATTCCGTGCCCTTCGCAACGGTCCTTCAATTGTTTCCATTGATGAATGGAAAATTCCATCCGTTTCCAATAATCAAAACGGGTTTTATCTTCTGAAAATTTTACGCGGAAAGGTTCGTGTACACTGCTCTCCGCCTCGGCAATATGCGTTTGGAACTTGACCGCATCCACGCCCGTGGCGGCCAGCGCATCAATATAATCCAAGGCTATTTGAAAGTTCCCGTGGTGGGCTTGGGCGACTTCGGCTATGAGGAAGGGTTTCTTTATTTTCATACCTTATTTCTTTCTTGCAATTAAACCATAGCTCATCCCTTTGGCTTTAGGATCCCTTCTTTCTATAATTCGTTCGGCCATCTTTTTAAGCCTATCTTTACTATTTTGTGGCGTTCTCGAACGATAGGCAGTATCTACAATAGCAT
>CAZXDP010000008.1:0-69965 GCA_964639255.1 uncultured Flavobacteriaceae bacterium | reverse complement strand
AGTGCGGATGACAGGAATCGAACCTGCACACCTTGCGGCACTAGATCCTAAGTCTGGTATATATTGCACTAATAAAACATAAATTAACTCATTTTCAATGGTTTATGTTTCTCATCATTTTATTTAAAGTCAATTAATATCAGTTAATATCAACATTTGTTGTACCTATGTTGTACCCAGAATTCCTAATAAAGACGTATCTTTAAAGTGAATTTTTGACAAAATGTTGTACCTGATTTGGCTTTCGTATCTAAAACAGGTTCAAAATGTCAACGAGTGCAAAAATAATACTTCGCAAAAAGCCTAATGCAAAAGGGCTGTATCCGCTTGCAATTAGGATAACCAAAGACCGTCGTTCAACTTACAAACACATAGGCCATTACATTGAATTAGAGGATTGGGACTCTAAAAACCTAAAGGTAAAAAAATCGCATTCTGAAGCTGAAAGCCTGAACAATTTGATAGCTTCCAAACTATCCGAAGCCAGAAAAGGGCTTATTGCATTACAGACGGATAATAAAGGTGCTACTGCTCGACAAATCAAAAAAGAAATATATAAGCCAACTTCGAGCTTAACTTTTTTTGATTTTGCTGACGAGCATCTTGAAGCCTTAGAAGCTGAAAAGAAAATCAATCGCCATTCTACAGATTCAGCTTGGGTGAGTTATATAGAAAAATACTGCTCTGGCCGACATTTGACTTTCCAAGAAATCAATGAGCGCTTTCTCAAAAAATTCAAGATTTATTTAAAGGGTTCTTGCTCATTAACTGAAACTACTGCAATGAATGTAATGGTATTGATAAGGTTACTGTTCAATAGAGCCATTAGGGATAAGGTTGTAAGTAAGGAAATATATCCCTTTGGCAAGGATAAGTTTAAAATCAAATTTCCCGAAACCACAAAAACAGGGCTTTCAGGAAAAGAAATAAAAGCCCTGGAAAGTGTTACTGAACTAACTGATATGGAAAGACACTCATTAAATGTTTGGTTGTTCAGTTTCTATTTTGCTGGAATGCGTGTTTCGGATGTGTTGTTTATAAGGTGGTCCCAGATTTATGATGGGCGATTGCATTATAGAATGGGGAAAAATTCAAAGTTACTCTCCCTTAAAATTCCAGCTAAGGTTGAAAAAATCTTGCTACAGTACATTGAGGACAGAGTAAATGATGATGACTTTGTTTTCCCGGAAATGAAAAAAGCTGACTTATCTGATGCGAAAGACATATATCGAAAGAAAAAAGTAGCAAATAAAAAATTCAATGACCACCTTAAAAAGATTGCGAAAAGAGCAGGCATCCAGAAAAAAGTTACGATGCACATTGCTCGACATTCTTTTGGCAATATTGCAGGCGATAACATTCATCCGCTTATGCTTCAAAAATTATATCGGCATACGGATTTGAAAACCACCATTAACTATCAAGCTAATTTTATTCATAAAGATGCTGACGATGCTTTGGACAGTGTGGTAAATTTTTTATAAAAACATATTTTCTTAAAAACTCTAACCTATTAGAAAAACAAAATAAATATATTTAAGTATTTGCTTAAATAATTATATAATTGTAGCTTTACTCAAAATTGTAATTATGGCTCTTGAATTAAGTTGCACCCGTGCCGAGGCAGACCAGAAGCAATTGATGCGCTGTCGTGAGACGTTGAAAACAAGTTCAGAATCAATCAACAGTATTGGCAAGGTACTCGCCCTGGCAGGTAATGAGACCAGACTGAAGATACTTTTCCTCTTGAACGAGGAAGGTGAACTTTGTCCTTGTGATTTTTCAGATATACTGGAAATGAGCGTACCCGCAATTTCGCAGCATATCCGTAAAATGAAGGATGCTGAATTGATAACTTCGAGACGTGATGGTCAAACGTTGTACTACTCCTTGGTCAAGGATTCAAGCAATGTGTTGGAAGGAATATTCGGTAGGCTTAAAGAAAACAAACAAGTAGCATAGAATGAACACATCCAAATCATCAAATACAGCAGCGTACACCGGCATTTTCACAGCGGTCGCTGCCTCAGTCTGTTGCATCACACCAGTGCTTGCACTATTGGCAGGAACAAGCGGTATTGCTTCGACATTTTCTTGGATAGAACCTTTTAGACCTTATTTAATAGGACTGACAATTTTAGTTCTTGGATTCGCTTGGTACCAGAAGCTAAAGCCAAAATCACAGCACGAAATTGATTGTGCCTGTGAAGATGATGAGAAACCTTCTTTTCTACAATCAAAAACATTTCTGCTTATTGTGACCCTCTTTGCGAGTCTAATGCTGGCATTTCCCTATTACTCAGGAATATTTTATACCCAACCAACCAAGGAAATCGTATATGTGCAACAGGACAATATTGTTAAAAAAACCTTTACCGTTGAAGGAATGACTTGTACTGGTTGCGAAAACCACGTCAAGAGCGAGGTAAACAAGTTGGACGGTATACTTTCTGTTAAGGCCAGTTACAAAGAGGGCATAACAATAGTCAAATATGACCGCACCAAAGTATCTGAGGAACAAATAATAAACGCAATCAACAGTACAGGTTATAAAGTCTCTGAATAATATGGATACTACAATTTTAAAATCCACCATTACCTGTCCCAAATGCGGGCACAAAGAAGAGGAACAAATGCCCACCGATGCCTGTCAGTTTTTCTATGAATGTAAAAACTGTAAGGTAGTAATTCGGCCAAAGGAAGGCGATTGTTGCGTGTACTGTTCATATGGCACCAAGGCTTGTCCACCTGTCCAAAATGATATGAAATGTTGCGAATGAGCAAAATTAAAATTCCGTTAAACCCAACAAAAACTGTTAAAATTTTGTAATTTTGCATTGATGAAAAAGATCTTCCATAAGATATTGTCCGTTTTGATGGCTTTGGTAGTGATGTTCACTACAATGTCGTTTACGGTGGATATGCATTATTGTGGGGATTCTTTGGTTGATTTTAGTTTCTTCACAAAAGCAGAATCTTGCGGGATGGAAAAAGCACAACCAACCAGGGGTTGTGAAAATCCTGCTATGAGCGAGAAATCTTGTTGCTCGGACCAAAAAATAGTGAAGGAAGGTAGCGACGACCTTAAAACATCATTCAATAAACTTACTTTTGAGCAACAGACCTTCGTTGCCACATTTTTCTACACCTATATCAATCTTTTCGAGGGACTTGATGAAAACATTGTTCCCTTCAAGGATTACTCGCCCCCCTTTATTGAACGGGACGTTCAGATACTTTACGAGACCTATTTAATTTGATTTTTAGACAGTAGTCCGATTCCGATACCCATCGGAACGGCACTAAGCCCAACGGTTATCCCGTTCTGGGCACGTTTTGTTGTATTCAACTTTTAGAATTGCAACAAGACCACCATTGTATAACTATCTAATTATCATTTTGTATGCTGAACAAAGGCATAAAATTCCTTATAGAAAATAAGCTCGTTGCGGTACTGATGCTCGCCCTTTTCGTGGGTTGGGGCATCGTGAACGCACCCTTTAATTGGGACACCGGAATATTGCCCAATGACCCTGTGGCTGTAGATGCCATACCCGATATTGGCGAAAACCAACAGATTGTTTTCACCAAGTGGCAGGGGCGCTCCCCTCAGGATATCGAGGACCAGATTACCTACCCGCTTACCACTTCCCTTCTCGGAATACCTGGCGTCAAGACCATTCGCAGTTCTTCGATGTTCGGCTTTTCGAGTATCTATATCATTTTTGAAGAGGATATCGAATTCTACTGGTCGCGTAGCCGCATCCTCGAAAAGCTCAATTCGCTACCCAGTGGTCTGTTGCCCGATGGTGTCAATCCCGCCTTGGGTCCAGATGCTACGGGATTAGGCCAGATTTTTTGGTACACGCTGGAAGGCCGTGATAAGGACGGGAACGTCACGGGTGGATGGGACTTACAGGAACTTCGTAGTATACAAGATTACTACGTAAAATATGCTCTTTCTTCTGCCAGCGGTGTTTCAGAAGTGGCTTCCATCGGTGGTTATGTGCAGGAATACCAAGTGGATGTTGACCCTGAAAAGATGCGTCAGTACAACATCGGTCTGGCCGATATAGTAAAGGCGGTTAAGGAAAGCAATCAGGACATCGGTGCGCAGACCTTGGAAATGAACAAGGCCGAATACCTGGTGCGCGGTCTGGGCTACGTGAAATCCATAGCAGATATAGAAAATGCCGTAGTTGATTCCGAAAATTTCACATCTATCCGAATCAAGGATGTAGGCAAGGTACACTTGGGACCAGCTGCACGTCGAGGCATTTTGGACAAGGAAGGTGCCGAAGTTGTGGGCGGTGTGGTGGTAGCCCGCTATGGTGCCAATCCGCTGGAAGTCATCAATAACGTTAAAGACCAAATCGACGAAGTAAGCTCGGGACTTCCCACTAAGGAATTGGCCGACGGTCGAACCTCACAAGTAACCATCGTTCCCTTTTACGACCGAACCGAACTCATTCAGGAAACCTTGGGAACGCTCAACGAGGCCTTGACCTTGGAAATCCTGATTACTATTTTGGTCATCATCATAATGGTGTTCAATTTGAGGGCATCCATATTGATTTCAGGATTAATGCCTGTGGCCGTCTTGATGGTTTTTATCACGATGAAGCTCTTTAATGTGGATGCGAACATCGTGGCACTCTCGGGTATCGCCATTGCCATCGGAACGATGGTGGATGTGGGTGTCATCCTCGCCGAAAATATGATTCGCCATCTGGAAGACGAAGATTTACGGGTAAATAAAAATGGTCAACCTTACACTACAAACGAAATCGTGTACAACGCCACCGCCGAAGTTTCCGGTGCTATCGTTACTGCGGTAATGACTACGATAATCAGTTTTCTTCCGGTGTTTACGATGATTGGTGCCGAAGGGAAACTCTTCCGACCATTGGCGTTTACCAAAACAATGGCACTGGCCGCAGCACTGGTTATTGCGCTATTTCTTATACCGCCATTCGCAGCCACTTTCTTTAGAAAGACCGAAATACGGGAACGGCTCAAATATGCCATCAATGGGTTTTTAATCTTATTGGGAATCACCGCCGTGATTTTTGGGTATTGGATAGGTTTGGTACTTGTCGCTTTTGGCGCGGTGGCCATTTTATCGATGCGTGTTACGTTTTCGCGGAAGCAGAAAAATCTCATCAATACGGTTATTGCCACCATCGCCGTTGTGTTTCTATTGGCCGAGTATTGGCGACCACTTGGTTTCGACCGCAGCCTAATTATGAACCTGATTTTTGTAGCGGTAAGCTGTTTTGGGGTTCTGGGCATCTTTTCGCTACTCAGAAAGTACTACGACAGCATCTTAAAATGGGCATTACAAAACAGGTTGCTGTTCCTGATAATCCCCACAACATTGCTCGTTCTTGGTTTCTTCATAATGCGCAACACGGGCAAGGAATTTATGCCAGCACTCAATGAGGGTTCGTTCCTGTTGATGCCCACATCCCTTCCTCACTCAGGCATAGAGGAAAACAAGAGGGTTTTGCAACAACTGGATATGGCCGTAGCCACTATCCCTGAAATCGAGACCGTGGTAGGAAAGGCAGGTCGTACCGAATCCGCACTTGACCCGGCACCGCTTTCGATGTACGAGAACGTGATTCAGTACAAGTCCGAATATATGCGGAACGCTTCAGGGGAACGGCAACGGTATCGGGTAAACGATGACGGACTCTTTGTATTGAAAAACGAAAGGTTTCATATCAATCCGAACAACGAAGTAGAAAGCGATGCTAATTATGAAGCATCCCAATTGCAAACTACTATCACAAGAAACGAATTGATTCCCGATGATGATGGCGAGTACTACCGCAACTGGCGACCTGAAATCGAAAGTCCAGATGATATTTGGAACGAAATTGTACGGGTCACCATATTACCGGGAATCACGTCCGCCCCAAAATTACAGCCCATCGAAACACGACTGGTGATGTTGCAAACTGGAATGCGCGCACCAATGGGCATTAAGGTCAAGGGGCAGGACCTACGGGAAATCGAAGCATTCGGCTTGGAACTCGAAGACATCCTAAAGCAAGCCGAAGGCGTCAAACAACAGGCTGTATTTGCCGACCGTATCGTGGGTAAACCCTATCTGTTGGTCGATATAAAACGGGAACAGTTGGCACGCTACGGTATTTCGATTATGGACGTACAGGAAATACTGCAGGTGGCCGTTGGTGGGATGCCCCTGACCCAGACTGTCGAAGGTAGGGAACGCTATGCGGTAAGGGTGCGCTACCCCCGTGAGCTGCGGGAAAGTCCGACTGACTTGAAAAACATCTACGTTCCCGTGGAAAAAGGAAGCCCTGTTCCATTAGGCGAATTGGTTGATATTCGATATGAGCAAGGTCCACAGGTCATCAAAAGTGAGGACACTTTCTTGGTAGGTTACGTGCTGTTCGACAAGCTGGACGGATTTGCCGAAGTGGATGTGGTGGAAAACGCCCAGTCATTGATTCAGGACAAAATAGATAATGGTGAACTGACCGTTCCCAAAGGCATTAGCTATAAGTTCACCGGAACCTATGAAAACCAGCTGCGAGCCGAGAAAACCCTGTCTATCGTGGTTCCGTTGTGCTTGATTATCATATTCCTCATTTTATACTTTCAGTTCAAATCGGTCACCACCTCATTAATGGTATTTACAGGCATCGCCATAGCCTTTGCAGGTGGCTTTGTGATGATTTGGCTGTACGGTCAGGACTGGTTTCTCAATTTCAGTTTGTTCGGTGAAAACCTACGTGAACTTTTTAATATCAAGACCATCAACCTGAGCGTTGCGGTTTGGGTCGGGTTTATTGCCCTTTTCGGAATCGCTACGGATGACGGTGTGGTGATGGCGACCTATCTCGACCAGAGTTTTGAGAAGGAAAAACCGAATGACAAACCAGGCATTCGTCAAGCTACCCTTGAAGCGGCCGGCAAGCGTATCCGTCCCTGTTTGATGACGACCGTAACGACCGTTCTTGCCTTGTTGCCCGTACTCACATCCACAGGAAAAGGAAGCGACATAATGATTCCAATGGCCATCCCCATTGTGGGCGGGATGCTTATTGATGTAACCTCATATTTCCTGTTGCCCGTATTGTACAGCTGGCGGGAAGAATACCAACTTAAACGAGCGAGCAAATGAAAAATGTAAAAATCATCATCGGATTATTGCTTGTTTCCGCTTTCGCAAAAGCACAGGAACTGCAATCCTACATTCAGGAAGCGGAAGCGAACAATCCCGTTATCCAAGCATACGAACTTCGATACAACATCGCACAGGAAAAGGGCAATGAGGTCAATACGCTACCTAATACTGTGGTAAGCGCAGGATACTTTGTAAGCGAACCCGAAACCCGAACGGGTGCGCAACGGGCACGGTTTTCGATTTCGCAGATGTTGCCTTGGTTCGGCACGATAACGGCACGGGAAAACTATGCCAGCTCAATGGCGGAAAATGAGTTTGTAGAAATTGCCATTGCCAAACGAAAACTGGCACTTTCGGTCGCCCAATCCTATTACCAATTGTATGCCAATAAAGCGAAGCAGGATATTTTGGACGAAAACATCCAACTCTTAGAGACCTATGAACGGTTGGCATTGACCTCTGTGGAAGTGGGCAAAGCCTCTGCCGTGGACGTACTACGATTGCAGATTCGGCAGAACGAATTACAACAACAAAAGGAAGTCCTTCAGGAAGACTATTTGGCGGAACAGTCCAACTTCAACAATCTGCTGAACCGAAAGGAAAGTATCGCCGTGGAAGTTATTCCGGAAATGACCATTCCAACGGAAGACCCGATGTATAGCAAAGAAGGATTGGCACTCAATCCGGAACTGCTAAAATACGATAGACTTTACGAGTCCATTGAGCAATCCGAATTGCTCAATCAGAAAGAAAGTGCCCCGAATATCGGTTTTGGATTGGACTATGTACCCGTTTCCGAACGTCCCGATATGACCTTTAGCGACAACGGCAAGGATATCATTATGCCAATGGTATCGCTGTCCATACCTATTTTCAACAACCGCTATTCATCGGTTTCCAAACAGAACGAACTGAAGCAACTGGAAATCGAATCCCAGAAAAACGAACGATTGAATGTATTGGAAACCGCTTTCGCGAAAGCAACATCGCAACGCAATCAAGCCCGTATTCAATTCAATACCCAAGAAAAGAATTTAAAGCAAGCGAACGATGCCGAAGAAATCCTGATTAAGAATTATGAAACAGGAACCATCGATTTTAATGATGTACTGGACATACAGGAACTGCAACTGAAATTTCAGATGAACCAAATCGAGTCGGTGCGGATGTACTATGCACAGTCTGCGATTATCAATTATCTAATCAACTAATTATGGTCAAGGACTTTTACATAAAAAATATGGTATGCGACCGATGCATCAAGGTGTTGAAGGATGAACTGAATGTAAATAATATCGAGTTGCATCAGATTGAATTGGGTCGATTGCGGCTGGACATTGATGACCTTGATTTGGACAAATTCGAAACCTTGTTGAAAGAAAACGGTTTCTCGCTCATCGGAAGTACGGAAGAAAAGTTGACCGAAAAGGTCAAGGTCGAACTCATAAAAACGATGCAGGAACTACCGATTCAACTTGATAAAAAACTGTCCGAACATTTGGTGGATGCCTTGGGACACGAGTATTCAAAAATCAGCAAGGTATTCTCGTTTACGCAAGGTGTTACCATTGAAAAATATTTCATCAAACTAAAAATTGAAAAGGTAAAAGAACTCATACAGGCTAACGAACACAATTTTACTGAAATGGCGCAACTGCTCGATTATAGCCATATCAACCATTTAAGCGGACAGTTTAAAAGCGAGACGGGAATGAGCCTTTCAATCTATAAATCCCAACAAAAGAATTTTAGGAATTCGTTGGACAAAATTATGTAGATAAGAACCAAAATTATGACACAAGCTGTTGAATTACAGCCATAATTTTATTTCAAATAAAATTAACACATTATGAAATTGAAAATAAACTTACTTCTCTTATTACTCATTTCCTTCGGTGCGAACGCCCAATTCAAAGCGAATGAGAGTGAAGAGAATGTTGACAACTGGCCGGAACGGGTCTATGATTTGACCATTGATTACGAAACGGTCAACTACACGGGTAAGGATGTAAAGGCAATGACCTTTAACGGAAGTATTCCTGGACCCAATCTCGAATTTAACGAAGGGGAATTTGCCATCATCAACGTGACCAATAAAATGGATGTGGAAACATCGGTGCATTGGCACGGGCTTATACTGCCCAACTTTTACGATGGTGTACCGTATCTGACCACACCACCGATTCAACCCGGCGAGACCCAACAGTACAAGTTTGCGTTAAAACAATCGGGTACATATTGGTACCATTCCCACACAGGTTTGCAGGAACAACGTGGCGTTTATGGTTCCATCCAAATCAACCCCAAGGAAACCGACTTAGAATATGACAAAGATTTGGTATTGGTGCTATCCGATTGGATGGACGAAAATCCAAAATCACAGCTAAGAAACCTGAAGCGTGGCAACGAATGGTATCTCATCAAGAAGAATCAGATACAGAGTTGGGACAAGGTCATCGTCAAAGGTGCCACGGGTGCCAAATTGAAGATGATGTGGCAACGAATGCCCGATATGGCCATACTCGATAATTACTATGACCTCTTTTTTATCAATGGCCAAGCAGAACAAGACTATCCTGAATTCAAGCCTGGCGAACGGGTGCGGGTACGATTTGTCAACGCCGCCGCAGCCTCTTACTTCTGGCTCACCTTTGGTGGCCAAGACCCAATGCTGGTTTCATCTGACGGTCTGGATGTTGTACCGGTAAAAAAGAACAAAACGCTTATCAGCGTAGCAGAGACCTACGATTTTATCGTCACGATTCCCGAAAGCGGGAAGCTCGAAATACTTGCTACTTCACAGGACGGTTCTGGAAAGGCTTCGGCGTTTTTGGGAAAGGGCGAAGTCTTGCCCGCAGCAGAAGTTCCCAAGCCAGACCTAATCAAACAGATGCAGGAAATGATGGCAATGGATATGAAGATGGGCGCACCCGCCGCCAAGTTCAATCCCTCAAAAAACGATTCCATCGAAAAGATGAAAAAGTATGCGATGAAAATGGACGGAATGAAGATGGACAAGATGAAGGGAATGAAAAAGGATTCCACCGAAATGGACCACGATAAGATGGGTCACGAAGATATGCAAATGGACGACAAGATGAAGATGGATGATGGGGGCAAAATGGGCGGAATGAAAATGGGCTATATGGTACCACAGGAAAAGGTCATTGGCGACAATATGAAAACAGGTGGCAATCCAGAATTCAATTATCACTATCTAAAAGCACCCGGCAAGACTGAATTTGAGGATGGAAAACCTGTCCGGGAAATGCTGTTCAACCTCACGGGAAATATGAACCGTTACGTATGGTCAATCAACGGCGTACCATTGTCTGAAACCGATAAAATAAAAATCAATCAAGGCGAAGTGGTTCGTATTACCTTGAACAATATGACGATGATGCACCACCCGATGCACCTGCACGGGCATTTCTTCAGGGTGCTCAACGAGAACGGCGAATACAGTCCGCTAAAGCATACCGTGAACGTGGCACCGATGCAGAAAGTGGTCATCGAATTTGATGCCGTTGAATATGGCGATTGGTTTTTCCATTGCCACGTCCTCTATCACATCAACAGTGGGATGGCACGGGTATTCAGTTATGATACACCACGCGATGAACGCTTAAAGGGCTATCCACTTTCCAATCTGACCACAGAGGCAGACCATATGTGGACGTGGGGTGAAATCACAGGTGCAAGCCATATGACAGAACTTTTTTATACCGCCACCAATATCCGTAACCAGTTTACACTTCGCGGGGAATACGGTTGGAACGAAAATCTGGAAGCTGAGTTCACGTATGAACGTTGGCTTAACAGCTATTTCCGTGTATTCGGTGGTGTAAATGTAGAAAATGAGGGCGAGGACAGCCTTGATGAAATTTCAACGACGGGCGTTGTGGGTGTGCGCTACCTATTGCCGCTTCTTATCGATTCCGATTTACGGATAGACAACAAATTAAGGCCGACCATATCGTTTGCAACTGCAACGATGATTTTCCGAAATATCGCCCTTTACGGGGAATATGAATACCAGATGGACTTCGGCTGGGTCACCGATTTTGAGGAAGGGACCGACTTTGAAGAAGAGACCACTTGGCAGGTAGGCCTCGAATACGTTTTAAGCAGAAACTTTTCGTTGATGGGCAGCTACGACAACCGTTTTGGTTGGGGTGGCGGTCTATCGGCAAGATTTTAAACACAAACCATTTATAAACCTTTAAAACAGACACAAAATGAAAACAATCAAATTAACAATGAGCACAATGGCACTTGTTGCCACAATGATTCTAACCGTTTCCTGCAAGGATGGAAACAAGAATGAACCAGCTGCACCTATGAGCAACGAGATGCATCAGGAAACGATGAATGATAAGGAAGATATGGCTATGGACAAAAATCAAGATACAAAGGCAGAAGTGGTATTGAAAGACTATTTCAACCTGAAGGATGCTTTGGTCAACGATGACAATTCCAAAGCAAAAGAACTGGGCAACACCTTGGCACAATCACTAAAATCTTTTGATGCATCGAGCTATTCGGACAGCGAGCAGAACGAACTAAAGGACATCATTGAGGATGCCACCGAACACGCCGAGCATATAGGCGAGAGCGATATAGCCCACCAACGTGAGCATTTCAAAACACTTAGTAAGGATATGACCGATATGGTGGCGATAACGGGAACTTCAATGACCATTTATGAGCAGTATTGCCCAATGTACGATAACAATAAAGGTGGTGCCTGGCTAAGTATGAACGAAGAAATCAGAAACCCCTATTTCGGTGCCCAAATGCTGAAATGTGGTAAGGTGCAACGTGAAATAAACTAAATGAAAATAGTAAAAATCATAGCGTGGATAGCATTGATTGCCTTTGTGGTCATCCAGTTTTTTACTGTGGACTATAACCAGAATGAAACGGTACCAGAAACTGATTTTATGCTCGTGAACAATGTACCTGCAACGGTAGAACAATCGTTGCGGGTTTCCTGCTATGATTGCCATAGTAACAATACCGATTATCCTTGGTACAGCAAGGTGCAACCATCTGCTTGGTACTTGGAACATCATATCAAAGAAGGAAAGGCAGAGCTGAATTTCAACGAATGGGGCAACCTTTCCGACCGAAGGAAAAATAGCAAATTACGGTCTATCATAAACCAGATTGAAGATGGTGAAATGCCTTTGGATAGCTATACGTTGATTCATAGGGATGCCATTTTTTCTGAAACGAACAAAACAGCAGTAATTGAGTATATGAAAAAATTAAAAGATAGCTTGGAATAAAGTCCTGCTGCGGGAAGGGAAGTTTGATGGTTGGTTAGTGACCCTTCCCGTGACAGGCACAAATTAGTAAAGTAATGAAACACACCTATCACATACACGGAATGACCTGCAATGGTTGCAGAACCCACGTCGAGAAAACTCTCTCTAAAGTAGATGGTGTAATTGAAGCATCGGTCAATTTAGAAAAATCTGAAGCGGTCATTGAAATGGAATCGCATATTCCTATCGGAACATTTCAGGAAGCACTAAAGCAAGATGGCGGTTCATATAGCATTCACAACCCAGGCAAACATCATCACAAGGATGATTCCGCTAAAGTTAATGCTGAGCATAGTCGAAGTACGAAAGCGAAAAAAGAAAAACCTAAAGGCAAGGGAACCGGAACGTTCTACTGCCCGATGCACTGTGAAGGCGATAAAACCTATGACAAACCGGGCGATTGCCCTGTCTGCGGAATGGATTTGGTCGAGGAACAGAATTTGACCGCTACCACTTCTGAACAGTGGACGTGCCCAATGCATCCCGAAATCGTAAAGGACGAGCCGGGAAGCTGTCCTATTTGCGGAATGGACTTGGTACCGATGGAACCCGACCTATCCGCAGAAGAAAAAACCTATAAAAAACTGCTCAAAAAGTTTTGGGTAGCCACGGCCTTTACGTTGCCGATTTTCATCATTGCGATGTCCGAAATGGTTGCCAACAATCCGCTGTACGACATTCTGGAACTGAAATACTGGAACTGGATTCAGTTTGCGCTTTCCATTCCCGTTGTGTTCTACGCCACTTGGATGTTCTTTGAACGCGCTTACCGCAGTATAAAAACGTGGAACCTCAATATGTTCACCCTTATTGGCATTGGTGCAGGTGTGGCTTGGTTGTTCAGCGTATTCGGGATGCTCGTACCAGACTTTTTCCCCGAACAGTTCAAGACCGAAGCGGGAACCGTTCACGTGTATTTTGAAGCGGCCACGGTCATTCTTACGTTGGTATTGCTTGGCCAATTGTTAGAAGCTCGTGCGCATAGTAAAACCAATTCCGCAGTCAAGGAACTTTTAAAACTGGCACCCAACAAGGCAGTCAAAGTCGTGGATGGCGAGGAACAGGAAGTTGCTATTGACCAAATTGAATTAGACGATATTCTTCGGGTAAAACCGGGTGATAAAATTCCGGTTGACGGCGTCATCACCGAAGGTGAAACATCCATCGATGAATCAATGATAACGGGCGAACCCATTCCCGTAAACAAGTCTGTAGATGATAAGGTCAGCAGCGGAACGATTAATGGCAACCAATCTTTCCTAATGAAAGCGGAAAAGGTAGGTTCCGACACGTTGCTTTCACAAATTATCCAGATGGTCAATGATGCCAGTCGTAGCCGTGCGCCTATCCAAAAACTGGCCGATACCGTTTCAGGTTACTTTGTGCCCATCGTGGTCATCATCGCCGTAATCACTTTTGGGATTTGGGCAATTTGGGGACCAGAACCAGCTTATGTGTATGCCTTGGTCAATGCCATTGCCGTTTTGATTATCGCCTGTCCCTGTGCATTGGGATTGGCAACACCGATGTCCGTGATGGTCGGTGTGGGTAAGGGTGCACAAAATGGGGTGCTCATCAAGAATGCAGAGGCACTTGAAAAAATGGATAAGGTAGATACCCTTATCGTGGATAAAACGGGAACGATTACCGAAGGAAAACCCACGGTGGAAAAAATGGGGTCTTTTGATAACGGTTTCAGCGATAGCGAAGTACTGCAATACATTGTTTCCCTGAATAATCAAAGTGAGCATCCCCTTGCGGAAGCCACCATCAAATACGGCAAAGAACAAAAAGCTGATTTCTTAAAAGCCGACGGGTTCAATGCCGTAACCGGTAAAGGTGTTGAAGGTAATGTAAACGGTAAAAAGGTGGCTTTAGGAAATGCCAAAATGATGGAATATGCAAAGGCGACGCTTTCCAAAGAAATGGAAGAAAAAGCCCAATTCTTCCAAAAGCAGGGCAAAACCGTTTCCTATCTCGCGATTGATGGAAACCTTGTCGGTTATGTAGTAATTGGTGATAAAATTAAGAAAACGAGTGCCAAGGCCATCAAGGAATTACAGGACAAGGGAATCGATGTGATTATGCTCACGGGCGACAACCACGATACAGCTCAGGCAGTGGCCAACGAACTCAATCTTGCAGATTTTCAAGCGGGAATGCTTCCCGAAAACAAATTGCAGGAAGTTGAAAAACTACAAGAAAATGGAAAAGTCGTGGCGATGGCAGGTGACGGTATCAATGATGCCCCAGCTCTCGCAAAAAGTGATGTGGGTATCGCAATGGGAACGGGTACTGATGTGGCCATAGAAAGTGCTGCCATTACTTTGGTCAAAGGCGACCTACACGGTATTGTCAAGGCAAGAAATTTAAGCGATGTGGTAATGCGAAACATTAAGCAGAATCTGTTTTTTGCGATGATTTACAACACCTTGGGAATACCCATTGCTGCGGGATTGCTCTATCCATTTTTTGGGATTTTATTGTCCCCAATGATTGCGGCCCTGGCAATGAGTTTCAGTTCGGTTTCGGTCATAGCCAATTCGCTTAGGCTTAAAGGTTCAAACATTGATTAAGTTATATGGTAAAAAGAAAAACAGCGATAAAAATTAGAAAGGTACACCGCTATTTGGGCATCTTCTTGGGCATCCAGTTCTTGATGTGGACGATAAGTGGGATGTATTTTAGTTGGACAGACATTGACGAAATACACGGTGACCAATTTCGGCAAGACCCAGTAAAGGCATCTGCTTTTACAAGTTTGATAAGTCCATCCGAAGTGAATCTTGAAGAAGCAATAGTCTCGGTAGAACTTCGGGAAATCGGTGGTAAACCCTTTTACTGGATTAATGACAAACAGCTCTTTGATGCCAAGACAGGCAAAGTAAAGAAAGTAATCTCAGAAAGTGAAGCTCTGAAAATCGCTGAACGGAATATGTTGCCGGAACTTCAAGTAAAAGGAATCGAGCGCATCGAGCAAGTAGGCAGCCATAGCGAGTATCGTGGCAGACCGCTTCCGGCCTATGTCATCAGCTATGAAACACCTAAAAACATCAAGGCCTACGTTTCCGAAAAAGATGGCGCATTCCAAACGCTACGTCATCGGGATTGGCGTTGGTTCGACTTTCTATGGATGACCCATACGATGGATTATGAAGGTCGCGACGATTTCAATACAACCGTACTACGTGCCTTTTCCCTACTTGGATTGATTACCGTATTGAGCGGGTTTTTGTTATGGTATATCAGTTCACCAACAATCAGAAAAATAAAAAAGAGAAACAAATAACACCAAAAATTCAAAAACTATGGAACATTCAAAACACGCAAACAAAGGAAAATACAGAACATTTTTTATGATGCTGGCTTGCTCATTTGTAGCAATGTACATCACAATGTATCTCAACACCTATGAACTCGACCACGTATGGTTCAGCCTAACGCGCTTCTATATGGTCTGTCTGGGCATAGCAGCAATGGCAGTCATTATGTGGTTTTTTATGCGGAAGATGTACACCGACAAGAAAAAGAATATTGCCATTCTTTTAGGTAGTTTGGTCTTGTTTTTTGGGGCATTGTTTTTGGTTCGCGACCAAAAATCCACAGTAGGTGACGTACTATGGATGAAAGCAATGATACCGCATCATTCCATCGCTATATTGACCAGTGAACGAGCGGACATCAAAGACCCAGAGGTGAAGAAACTGGCAGAAGAAATCATCAAGGCACAGCGCAGGGAAATTGCCGAAATGAAAGAAATGATTGAACGATTACAGAACGAAAAATAAATAGCTATGAACAAGAATTTCATATATATCGCTATTGCAGTCGTTGTCGGACTGCTTGGTGGTTGGCTCATTTTCGGTGGCTCATCGGAAGAATCTATGACAGATAAGCACGACCATTCCACAGAAGCGGAAGGTCAAATGTGGACCTGCTCGATGCACCCCCAGATTATGCAACCCGAACCAGGTGATTGTCCCATTTGCGGAATGGATTTAATTCCTGCGGAATCAGGTGCTGATGGACTTGCAATGAACGAAATAAAGATGACCAAAAATGCGATGGCATTGGCGGACATCCAAACATCCATCGTGGGAAATGCTTCTGTAGATGATGAGAATATGATTTCCCTTTCGGGAAAAATCAAGATGAACGAGGAAGAAAATGCGGTGCAGGCCAGTTATTTCGATGGTAGAATTGAACGGCTCAACGTCAATTTTGAAGGTCAGGAAGTACAAAAAGGGCAATTGTTGGCAACCATTTATGCACCTAATCTGATAGCTGCTCAGCAAGAATTGATTACTGCGGCTTCGCTAAAAGAATCGCAACCCTCACTATACAAGGCGGTACGCAACAAACTGAAACTTTGGAAACTCTCGGAAGCCCAAATCAATAGCATAGAGGAATCCGGCAAGGTCAAAGAGAACTTTCCGATTTATGCGACCGTATCCGGAACGGTTTCAGAAAAAATGGCTGCCGAAGGCGACTATGTAAAACAGGGACAGCCCATTGTAAAGGTGAGTAACCTAAACTCTGTATGGGCGGAATTTGATGCCTACGAAAACCAGATTTCAGAGTTTAAAAAAGGGCAGAAAATTTCAGTAACGACTAATGCTTACCCCAATAAGGAATTTGATGCAACAATTTCATTCATAGACCCTGTTCTGAATACCCAAACCCGCACCGTAACCGTTCGGGCCAATCTCAAAAATAGCGATGGAATGCTAAAACCCGGAATGTTCGTAACTGGCAAAGTAGAAGGAACAACGGTAAATACGGAATCAAACCTGACCATACCTGCAAGTGCTGTGATGTGGACGGGTGAACGGTCTTTGGTGTACATCAAAACCAACGCCAACGAACCTGTTTTTGAAATGCGGGAAGTTACTCTTGGCAATCGCAATGGCGATATGTTTACGGTTACATCCGGTTTAAAAAATGGCGATGAGATTGTGACCAATGGCACTTTTACCGTAGATGCAGCTGCGCAATTGCAGGGGAAGAAATCGATGATGAATCAAAGTACTGAAGAAGAGAAAGAAATGATGGCGATGGAAATGTCACTTTCAACTTCTTTTCAAGAACAGTTTGTGAAGGCTTTGCCGTCATACCTTGAACTCAAAGATGCTTTGGTAGCGAGTAATGCAGAAAAAGTTTCCGATTTTGCGAAAGTATCTTCCGAAAAAATGAAGGTGATATCACAAAAAGATTTGGACAAAATGCTCAAAACCCATCTATCCAAAAGTATTGAAATGCTGGATGCCATTGCAAGTAATTCTAATTTAGAAAACCAACGTAGTCATTTCGTCATTCTCAATGAAAATTTGGTTGCAATAGCAATGAATCTCGAAAGCATTGACAACCCCCTATACGTTCAAAAATGCCCAATGGCAAACAACAATAAAGGTGCGGTTTGGTTGAGCACCGAAGAAGAAATCCGTAATCCTTATTATGGTGATGCAATGTTAACGTGCGGTAGTGTGATTGATTCGTTGAAATAGGACTTTGCAACCCTGTTGCACCGAAATTCTGTTATCTTTGCATCGTGAAAGTTTTGGCAATCATATTATCGATTTACTTCTTGGCGCTCAATGTGGTGCCTTGTAGCGATGTTGGTGATGTCGCCGACGATTCCCAAACCGTTTCAGTAGTTGATTTTGATGGTGACCACGGTGACGATTGCGAACTTTGCTCACCGTTCTGCCAGTGCCACTGCTGTCACGTTCACACGATACACTTTGGTATTGCTAACTTCGAACCGCTTCAAGCGACCATTCCACAGGATAACTTTGCCCACTTCGACAGTATCGGTAAGGATATTACTTTCTCTCTCTTTCAGCCCCCGCAGGTTTAATTCAGTTTTACAGGATTACTATATCCAGTTTTGAAGTTTTCAGCTTTAGGAAACTTCAAATGGTGTATTTGCCTTGCGCGCCTGTCCAAAGCGCAGTCGAAGGGAAAGCACAATTTCATTTTTAACTGAATTAACACCTAAATCTATGATTAACAGAATCATTGATTTTTCAATCAATAACAAATTTATTATCGGTCTGCTTACACTGGCACTCATCGGTGCCGGTATCTACAGTATGACCCAAGTTCCCATAGATGCTGTGCCGGATATAACCAACAACCAGGTACAGGTCATCACGCAATCGCCCAATCTGGGTACAGAGGATATCGAACAGTTCGTAACCTATCCCGTGGAAGTGGCGATGAGCAACCTTCCCGATGTCAAGGAAATCCGTTCGATTTCCCGATTCGGGCTATCGGTGGTAACGGTAGTTTTTGACGATGATATGGGAACCTTTTTGCCACGCCAGCTCGTTTCCGAAAAACTGACTGAGGTACGCGAGCAAATTCCAGAGGAATTGGGCCAGCCATCGATGGGACCTATTACAACTGGTTTGGGCGAAGTGTACCAATACACCTTAAAGGTCAAGCCTGAGTTTCAGGACGAGTATTCCCTTGCCGACTTGCGCACGATGCAGGATTGGATTGTACAACGACAAATGGCGATGGTGCCTGGCGTCGTTGAAATCAATGCGATAGGTGGAAAGATTAAACAATATGAAGTGGCCGTTGACCCCAACGAATTGAAGGCTATCGGGCTTACCATTACCGATGTATTTAAAGCTTTGGAAGCAAACAATAGGAATACGGGTGGTGCCTACATCGAAAAGAACCACCAGGCCAACTTCATTCGGGGTGAAGGTTTGGTACGCAACCTCAATGACATCAAGAAAATCGTTATTAAAAATGAAAATGGTGTGCCCATCACCGTAAACGATGTGGCCGATGTACGCTTCAGTTCCGCCGTTCGCTATGGGGCATTAACGCAGGATGGCGAAGGCGAGGTCGTCGGTGGACTGGTGATGATGCTCAAAGGCGCAAACTCAAACGAGGTCATTGTCCGCGTTAAGGATAGGATGGCGGAAATCCAGAAATCACTTCCCGAAGGCGTGGTCATCGAACCCTTGTTGGATAGAAGTAAACTCATAAGTGAGACAACGGGCACGGTACGCAACAATCTTCTGGAAGGCGCGCTCATCGTGATTTTTGTACTCGTCTTTCTTTTGGGGAACTGGCGTGGCGGACTGATTGTGGCATCGACCATTCCCCTATCCCTATTGTTTGCCTTTATCCTAATGAATGTTTTTGACGTATGGGCGAACCTGATGAGCTTGGGTGCAATCGACTTTGGTATTATCGTAGATGGGGCGGTCATTATCGTGGAAGCGAGTGTATTTCTTATGGCCAGTTATGTGCTTAAAAAGAAATCTTTGGATAAGAAAGACCGTGACGAAATTGCAGCCGATGCATCCAAAAAAATGATGAACGCAGCCTTCTTCGGACAGCTGATAATCCTTATCGTTTTCCTACCCATCTTGGCATTGGAAGGTGTCGAGGGCAAGATGTTCCAGCCTATGGCACTTACGTTCATCTTTGCGATGATTGGTGCAATGGTTTTATGTCTGACCTATGTGCCGATGATGTCCGCATTATTCCTGAAACCGCCAAAAAAGGAAAAGAAATCGTGGGGCGACCGTTTTGTACATTGGGTACAACGCAAGTATGAGCCCCTATTGTTAAATGCCTTGGAAAAAGGAAAATGGGTCGTTAGTATTGCGGTGGCCATCTTTGCCGTGGCTATCTTCACGTTCACTAAAATGGGCGGTGAGTTCATACCGCAATTGGACGAGGGCGATATTGCTTTCCACGCTATTTTGAAACCCGGAAGCTCATTGAGCGAGACCATCGAGACCACCACAAAAATAGAACGCATCGTAAAGGCCGAATTTCCCGAAGTGGAAAAAATAGTTAGCCGTATCGGTGTTGCGGAAGTGCCTACCGACCCAATGCCTATGGACTTTGCCGATGTATTCGTAATCCTGAAACCGCAGGACGAATGGGTTTCTGCCGAATCCAAGGATGAACTTATTGACAAGATGAAGGATGCGGTGAGCATTATCCCTGGTGTCAATTATGAATTTACGCAACCCATCGAAATGCGGTTCAATGAACTATTGGAAGGCATCCGTGAGGATATTGCCATTAAGATATACGGTGAGGATATCGATGTACTTGCGTCCAAAGCGGACGAGATTACCAAAATCATCGCAGGTACTGAAGGTATAGGCGATATGCGGGCAGAAGCCACATCGGGCTTACCGCAGATGACGATAAAGTACAATCGAAACAAACTGGCCCAATACGGCGTAAGCATCGACCAACTCAATATGATGGTGCAATCCGCTTTTGCAGGTGGGTACGCAGGGGTCATTTTTGAAGGTGAAAAGCGTTTTGATTTGGTGGTAAGGCTCGATGAGCAGAACCGAAGCGATATCAACGATATCCGTAATCTCTATATCAATCTACCGAACGGTTCACAAATTCCACTTCACGAACTGGCGGCCATCGAATACACACCGGGACCGATGCAGATAAGCAGGGACAATACCAATCGCAGAACCTATGTAGGCGTTAATGTACGTGGTCGCGATGTGGAATCGCTGGTCAATGAGATAAGGGACAAGCTGGATGCAAACCTCGATTTACCCCCAGGTTATTTTATCCGCTATGGTGGTGCCTTTGAAAATCTGGAAAGGGCCAGCGACCGATTGCAGACCGTGGTTCCTATTGCGCTATTACTCATATTCATCCTGATATATTTTGCATTAAAATCCTTTCCGCAGACGTTGATGATTTATCTGGCCATACCGATGGCGACTATTGGTGGCGTGTTCGCTCTCTGGCTTAGGGATATGCCCTTTAGTATTTCCGCAGGGGTTGGCTTTATCGTGCTTTTTGGGGTTGCCGTACTGAACGGATTGGTAATGATTAGCGGATTCAACGAACTGAAAGAGGAAGGCGTTATAAACCTAAAAGAGCGAATCGTTGAAGGAACAAAAAGAAGGGTACGCCCCATTATGCTCACGGCCTTTACCGATATCCTTGGGTTTCTGCCAATGGCAATTTCCGCATCGGCAGGGGCAGAAGTTCAGCGACCGTTGGCAACGGTCGTTATCGGTGGATTGATTACATCCACCTTGTTGACTCTATTCATTCTTCCCATTTTCTATCAATGGGTAGAAAGACGTTCGGAACGCAAGATAAAGGTCAATCCGAAAATCGTAACCGCTTCTGCGGTGGTCTGTTTCTTTTTTGCTTTCGCGAAAGCGGAAGCGCAACAAGTTCGGCAGAACGATACATTACCTGTTGTTTCATTGGAACAAGCGGTAGAAATATCCAAAGAAAACTATCCGCTATTGAAAACAAAACAACTGGAAATTCAAAAGCAGAACGCCCTAAAAGGTACGGCCTATGATTTAGGGAATACCCAAGTGTTTACCGGTGGTGAGGAAGTTTCTGATGGTCAGGGCATTTATACCCTTGTTGGCGTGGTTCAACAGAATATCAACCTGTTCGGTATCGGTGCGAAGAAGCGGTTGCAAAAACAGCGTATCGCCTTGGCGGAAACCGCACTTGACTTTACCGCATTGCAAGTGGAACAGGAAGTCAAAAAAGCTTGGTCACAGGCCTATCAGCAACGGCAGAAATTTGAACTGTATCGTGAACTGGATTCCATCTACTCGCAATTTGAAAAGGCGATTGAACTGAATTACGAGGTAGAGGCCATTTCACGTTTGGAATATTCATCGGCAACCAATCAGGCATTACAAATCAACAATAAACTTCAACAGGCCGAAAGTGACTATGCCATTGCCCTACAGAAGCTTAATCTTTGGTTGGTTTCCGACACGTTCTATACTGTTCCCGACACCCTTGATGAAAATGAAATGGCAGTACTGGGAATTCCATCAACCATAGAAACCCATCCAGAACTGGAACTTTCGCGAAAGCGGATTGAGGAAGCCCAATCCAGCTACCAAGCTGAACGTTCCGATTTGTTGCCCAATCTCAACCTTCAGGGCGGATTGCAACGGGTGAATGGCAGTAACGGATTCTACACTTATCAGGCAGGAATATCCCTTCCATTGTTTTCTGGTACAGAACGCAGTCAGGCCAAGGCAGCCAAAATCCAAAGTGAAATTGCAAAAGCCAATGCGGACTTTACCAAACGCCAACTGCAATCGGAATATCGACAAGCTGTACAAGCGTATCAAAAATGGGAAGCATCCTGGCGATTCTATAAGGACAAGGCCTTACCGCTTGCCGAGGAACAGCGACAGGGTGCGTTATTAGCCTATAAGGAAGGTGCCGTGGATTATGCCGCATTCACCCAAATTATTAGGGATGCCATACAGACGGAAATGGATGCGCTGGACGCGCTCGACAATTATCTAAAATCAGTTTTTGCACTACAATATTTCAAATAATAAAATGAAGAATCTATCAAAATACACAGCTATTGGTTTGTTGGCGATGCTTTTGGCGTTGACCGCTTGTGGCGATTCCAACAAAGAAACCGCAGGGAATAAAAATGCCAATCTGGAAATGGAAAAAGAACATTCCGAGGGTGAAGCCGAGGAAGTAATGCTCACAGCTAAACAGTTCGATGCACTACAAATGGAAATCGACACCCTGCAAATGCGGAATATGAGCGGTTATGTGCAAGCCAACGGGCAGTTGGAAGTCCCACCTCAGAACGAGGCCACCATCACAACGGTAGTAGGTGCCAACGTGGTATCCATCGAAGTTATCGAGGGTGATAAGGTTAATAAGGGGCAAACGGTCGCCTATCTGTCCCACCCCAATATCATCGAGAAACAAACGGATTACCTCAATGCTTTCAGTAATAGTCAATTTCTTAAAAAGGAATATGAGCGGCAAAAAACCCTGTACGATGCAGGTGTCGGCAGCGGTGCCAATTTTCAAAAGGCAGAAGCCGAATACCAGGCATCCCGAAGTATGGTAAAAGGTCTTGAGGCGCAACTGCAACAGTTGAGTATCAGCGCACCAGGCGTAAGAAACGGTACAATTTATCAGCGTGTATCTCTTAGAAGCCCCATTGAAGGATTCGTCCAAAAAGTAGAAATTAAGACTGGGCAGTACGTAGAACCACAGACCGACCTTATGGAAATTGTGGACACCCATCACGTACACGCAGATTTGATGGTTTTCGAAAAGGATGTCCATAAGGTGAAAGAAGGGCAAAAAGTGGTTTTCAATGTACAGTCCATTCCCGGAAAGGAACTGACTGCCGAAATCTATTCCGTAGGAAAGACCTTTGAACAAAATCCGAAGGCTATTCACGTACACGCTGAAATCGAGAACAAGGAAGGCAACCTGATTCCCGGGATGTACATTCAGGGGCGCATCCAAACGGAAAATACACAAACTAAGGCGATGCCCGAAGCTGCCATAGCAGCCGATGGCGAGAGATTCTTTGTATTCTCGGCAGAAAAGGAAGGTGACGATTGGTCATTCAAACCCATTGAAATCACCAAAGGCACCCACGATGGCGATTGGATTGCCATTGATTTTTTGAGCGAACAAGAACCGAACACACAATACGCCTATAACAACGCCTACTACCTAATGGCGGAACTAAAAAAGGGCGAAGCGGAAGAACACGGACATTAATACAGACAATTATAAAATGAAAAAAATAGAACAAAGACTCACTGAAAATGGCGTTCGCCCGACGGCGATGCGGTTATTGATTTATAAATATTTGGCAGAAAAGGAAGTAGCCATATCATTGACAGATATTGAAGCCGCTTTCGCGAAAGCAGAGCGTACGACTTTATATAGAACGTTGCGCACCTTTGAAGAAAAGAAAATTGTGCACCAAATAGATGATGGTACAGGCATACAAAAATATGCACTTTGTGAGCCTGGTTGCGATTGTAACCTTGAACAAGATTTGCACCTGCATTTCCATTGTAACAATTGCGATGAGACCGTTTGCCTGACCGAACATAAGATTCCACATATCAATCTGCCAGAAGGCTTTGTGGCAGAGGATGCCAATTTGGTACTGAAGGGTATTTGTGACAAATGCAGCGGACAATAATGCACTTCCGTTGCATAGGTCAGATACATACCTTGCACTTTAAAAATGAATAATAAATAATGAAATTTAATACCACCATACCAATAGGCCTTAGAGCATTTTATTTAGATGAACTGAACCTATATCGTTCTTCATTACATAGTGGAAATTCATCCCAAGCTTGGCATCACCTTGAACGTTCCCATATTCTCGGTCAATCCTACCCGTTGGAACATACCTATACCCATTGGTCAATGTTAAAATTCGGGTTACGCCAGCGAAACACAAAAGAAGTTCTGGGTCAGGTGTTGCGACTTTTGGTTGGTGGTTGGAAATCATTTATCGACCACGTACCCATTGGAAATACCGGTGGAAGCGATGTGCCACCATTGAAAAGAATGGAAATGCCCGAAGACATAGCCAAAATTTTAAATAAATACCGAAAAACGCAATGAAAAAGAAAAAAGTAAACTTACGGGATTTAGACCCGAAAGAACATCAAGGTGAGCACAGTCACGATGACGGACATAACCATAGCAGTGCCGCAGAGGTATCCAATTTTAAGACCTACTTGCCCGCCATTTTCAGCTTTTTAATGCTGATTACGGGCATTGCCATAGATTATTTCGATACGTTCCCATTCTTCAGGGGCTGGGTGCGGATTATTTGGTACACTGTAGCTTACATTCCCGTTGGGTTTCCTGTAATTAAAGAAGGCTGGAACAGTATCAGGAACGGTGATTTCTTTACGGAATTTTTCTTGATGTCCATTGCCACCTTGGGGGCATTTGCCATAGGCGAATATCCCGAGGGTGTGGCCGTAATGCTATTTTATGCCGTGGGCGAACTCTTCCAGAACGCTGCGGTAAATAGGGCGAAGGGAAATATAAAGGCACTTTTGGATGCGCGACCCGATGAAGCATTGGTTTATAGAAATGAGGATTTTGTTTCGGTCAATCCCGAAACGGTCGAGATTGGTGAAAGAATTCAGGTTCGCGTAGGCGAAAAAATTCCTTTGGACGGCATTTTACTTTCAGAAAAAGCATCGCTGAACACGGCTGCCATTACCGGTGAAAGCAAACCCGATACCATTGCCAAGAGCGAAAAAATCTATGCAGGAAGCATCAACTTGGATGGGGTCATTGAAGTAAAGACTACCAAAGAATTTAAGGACAGTTCCATCGCCCGAATCTTGGATATGGTTCAGAACGCTACCGCCCGAAAATCTAAAACGGAGCTGTTCATTAGAAAATTCGCCAGAATTTATACACCCATCGTGGTTTTCCTTGCCATCGGACTGACGTTTTTGCCCTATTTCTTCGTGGACGATTATGTGTTTAGGGATTGGCTCTACCGCGCTCTGATTTTCTTGGTAATTTCCTGTCCCTGTGCCTTGGTCATATCCATTCCCTTGGGCTATTTTGGCGGATTAGGTGCGGCATCCCGCAACGGGATTTTGTTCAAAGGTGCGTCCTTTCTCGATGCGATTACCAAGGTAAATACCGTGGTAATGGACAAAACGGGTACAGTTACCAAAGGGGTCTTCAAGATTAAGGAAGTGGTCAATAAATCCAATTTTGCAGAAGCGGAATTTATGCAATACCTGATGGCGATGGAAAAACAATCCACCCATCCCATTGCAAAAGCGATACTGGAATATAAGGCCGATGGTGCCGATTTTGAAGCAACCGAAGTTTCCGAAGTTGCTGGAAAGGGACTGAAAGGTACGGTCAATGGAAAGCAGGTATTAGTGGGCAATAAAGCTTTGATGGTTTCTAATAGCATCGAAGTCCCCTCTGAAACCGATACTATAGTCGAATCCATAGTAATGGTAGCCATCGATAAAAAGTTTGCCGGATATGTAACCATTGCCGATGAGCTGAAGGAAGATGCACATCAGGCTATTGAGCAAATAAGGGAAGCTGGCATATCCAAAATCATAATGCTCTCGGGCGACAAGGATTCCATTACCCAACAAGTGTCTGAAGAATTGAATATCGATTGGGCGAAAGGTGGTCTTCTACCGGAAGATAAACTGAACGAAGTCGAGAAACTCAAAATACAACCCGATACGACCGTAGCCTTTATGGGTGATGGCCTCAATGATGCACCCGTACTTGCTGCAAGCGATGTAGGTATTGCAATGGGTGGTTTGGGAAGCGATATCGCCATCGAAACCGCAGATGTCATCATTCAGACCGACCAACCGAGCAAGATAGCGAGAGCGGTCAAAATCGGTCGTTCCACCCGTAGGATTGTCTGGCAAAACATCGGTCTGGCATTTGGGGTAAAAGTAATTGTTATTATCCTTGGTGCTGGTGGTTTGGCATCTATGTGGGAAGCTGTTTTTGCCGATGTGGGTGTGGCGTTGCTTGCTATTTTTAATGCGGTGCGTCTGCAGAGAAAGAAGTGGGATTGATATTCTTTCCAAGTCTTTAATGCGATGTTATTTAATATTTACCGTTAAAAATCTGCTATCTTTATAGGTCTCAACAAGTCCTATTTTATGATACATATTCTTACAACGGGCGGCACCATCGAAGGACTGGATTATGTGGACGGAAAAGGTGTAACCCAATCAAATATCACGATTCAAGGTTTTCTTGAGAAAGCCCATATAGACTTTGATTACACCATTGAAAGTGTGTTCAAAAAGGATAGCAGGGCCATCACAGATGAGGACAGAGCGCAGTTGGTTTGCAAGATTAAGGAATCTGCTGCGACAAAGATTTTGATAACTCACGGTACTTTCACAATGGAAGATACCGCAAAATATATCGGAAAACTCAACCTGAATAAAACCATCGTACTGGTTGGGTCTTTCATTTTAGGTTCATCTGCAGAGACAGATGCACCGTTTAATTTAGGCTATGCACTAAGCTCATTACAGCTTCTAAAACCGGATGTTTATATTGCTATGAACGGAAAGATTTTCAATTGGAACAATGTTTCAAAGAACTTAGAAACCAACAAATTTGAGCGCAATGACCAGTGAAGTAAATGTTTGGTACGTCAATACATTGGACAACTTTCTTTTATCTTTTAATAGATACGGTCATTGTATTGCTCACTTTTTACTTTTCAAGAAGAAATACACGAAGTAGCCTTCGACGGTTTTTATATCTCGGCATCCTTTTCATAACGTACAATGCCACGGGCGGATTTTTACCCATAGAGATCTTTCCGGGACCTTTTATCCTTCAATATATCATTACGTATGGCGTGGCCATTGCGTTATGCGTATATATCGTTTACTACCTCTATAAAGAATATGACATCGTCGTATTGAAATTCAACTCATCCATTAAAAATCTCGCATTTTTAGCGAGTGGCAGCTATATTGTTCTTTTTTTGATGCCCTATTTTTTGACAGACTCTTTAGATGCGGCTCGCTTTCTTTTTACTATTCCCATATCCTTAATAGCGTTTATATTTCTAATCATTTTCTATAGACGTATTTCAAATCCCAGCAACCCGAATGCGTTTATTTTAAGGCGAAACAAATTGTCGATGGTGAGCGTAGCGAGTATAGCTCTTTTGCCCATTTGCACCGTGATAGGCGATTATCAATGGATAACTTTTACCGTAATGAACTTGGCCTTCTTTGCCATCACAGCCATTGAGGTAGATAGATATTTATACTTCATTGAAAACAATACCCGAATGTATGAAGTATTTGCCCTGAAGAAAAAACAGCGCGAAGAATCTGTAGAGCGCAAGATAATCTATGAGGATTTAACCCGACGAGAAATTGAAGTTGCGCTATCCATTCTTAGCAATCTTAGTTATAAGAAAATTGCCGAGGAACTTTTCATTGCCGAAAGCACCGTATCAAAACACGCCTCAAACATCTTCAAGAAAACGGGTGTGAAGAACCGCCGTGAATTCTTAAAGCGATTTCGCAAAAAAAGATGAGCAAATTACCTCTGAAACAACCTAAGTAAATTCAACGTCTCACAAGATTTCCGTAGAAAAATACGGCTCGTTCCGTAATTAAATACGGCAAGTTTTCCTTGTACGTTTACGAAGTAAAATTATTTTAGTAAGAGTTCCATAAAATACACCAATGAGCCACAAATTTAATGACCTGTGGCGTTCATTTATATCGTTTTGCAGGACTATGATATCATCTAACCAACCGCATCAACTAAATCCCATTTCTATGGTTTCATATCAAAATACACCTGCTTATGGACTTTCAATTATTAACTCAGCGACTAAAAAAAGAACTTGATGATATAAAACTTCAAAATAAGAGCATCCTTGAAAGGGCACACCGTTCCATTGGGCTCTGCCGTGATTCATTGAGCACGCTGAAAAAAGAGGTTCTGTCGCAAGGCTTCAAATCCATTCAAGACGAAATCCATTTTTTTAAAGTAACCAAACAAGTCCCTCTCGTTGAGTTAATCTACTATTCCGAAATCCATTCGTTTGAAATCCAGTTTCCGAAAATCGACTTAAAAAGTCAGCTTAAATCCATCAAAAAGAAAAGCAACAAACTCAATCGATTCTTTCTCTATAATCTGGACTTCGGAAGATACATTGAATCAGGGCAGACGCATTTTGACAAAGAATATTACACTCGTGATTATCTCAATGGATATCATATCACACTTTCCAAATTCTATTTTCAAGACCCGGAATTTTGCACAGCACGAGATATGTTGCTCGGCAAGTACAATGCCTACAAGTCCCTAACCGAATACTTAGCGGATAAGCAAAAAAGATTGAAGAATGGGTTGAATGGAAATGAGATTTCCTTATCTAACACCGAAAAAATGCATTGGCCGTTCAGTAATACAGACTATGTGGAACTCATTTATGCGCTTCACGCAAAAGGGCTTGGCGCTAAAAACAATCTGAGCATTGTTAAAATTTCAGATTATTTAAGTCAGATTTTCGATGTTGAGCCGAAAGACATCTACAAAACCTATCAAGACATCAAATACAGAAAAAAAAGCCGAACGCTTTTCCTTGATGAGCTGTCCACTTCCCTTCTTTCTGAAATGGATAAAAGCGAGAAATAGTAGAATCTACCAGCCGTTTATCCATCAAATCTAAATGTTAAAAAATTACCGTACTACGGTTGACCTACGGTGATTTGGTTTTCAGCCTATTTTGCATAAAATTTATTTCCTTTTGGGTGCAAGTTTCGGCATTAGGGCCATTAAACAGCACCAAATCAAACCAAATTTCAAGATGTTAAATTTTCACCGTAGTACGGTCGTACTGGGGAAGAAAATCCGATAATCCATATCAAATTTGCAGAACGAAAGTCAAATCAGGTTAGGGGCTATCAAATTAGTTGAAAGCAATGCGATAGTCCCTTTCTTTTAAACCGTTCTATTATGCCGACAAGTATTATCACCACCGACGACCTTCGGGAATTCAAGATGGAATTGCTCGATGACATCAAAACTCTTTTGGCCAAACAGGCTACTGGAAAAATCAAGAAATACCTTAAATCTTCCGAAGTAATGGATTTGCTTCAGGTAAGTCCTGGCACACTTCAAAATCTTCGTATCAATGGCACCTTACCATTCACTAAGGTAGGCGGAATCATCTATTATGATGCCGAGGAAATTCAAAAGGTAATGGATGCCAACCGTGTGCATCACGGTTTTAATTCTTGAAAATATGAACTATATAAAGCTACTCAATGCGGCTTTTGAAACGTTCTATTTTGATGACCGCCTAAATCCTACCCATATCAGTCTGTATATGGCGCTGTTCCAGGAATGGAACAGTTGCCGTTTTATGGATGAATTCTACGTAAACCGCAGGGAACTGATGCGCGTGGCCAAGATTGGGTCAAAATCTACCTATCACAGATGCATTACAGAACTTCACTCGTGGGATTATCTATCCTATTTCCCGTCCAACAATCCATACAAGGGCAGTAAAATCAAGATGTCCATTATCGGTACAAGTGATGAACCTGTTTCGGGACAGTACAATCCCATATTGGAACAGCTTGCGGAACAGTACTATCCCAGAGGTGTACCGCTTGAGGGACACCACCATCCCAAAAATGAACAGGCGGTGTACCGACACCGTCCCACAAATGGACAAGCATTGGTATCTAATACAAACAATATCAAACAGGAAAACTATATAAAACAGCCAAAGGACTGTCTGGCTGTCGTTGATTTTTTTAAAGAAAAGAATTTTGATAAAGCTGAAGCTGAAAAGTTTTATCAGCACTATGCTGACCGAGATTGGCAAACAGGCGATGGCGAACCGATTCGGGATTGGCGAGCTGTGGCTATCAACTGGATGGACAGAACCGAACTTTTTGAAGCTGAAAACAAACCAAACAAAAAAGAAGCATCCCAAATCAAGGACAACTTGCGAACCACGAAAACGAAAGACTATGGACAACCCCTCTAAAATCACCGAAGGCGGCGTGGAATATTCGCTGGGAAAGTTTGATGGGAAAAGCGTACTGTACGACTTCCCAAAAATCTTGATTTATTTGAATGCTAAAGGCAAGCTGCTGTTTGGTAAAAAGTTCAGGATTTATGATGAGGATAAGGGTATTCTGTTGAAGCTTTGTTCATATTTTATCAAAGACAAGGACAACTGTGAGAAATATGACATCGACATTGAAAAAGGTATTCTACTTTCCGGGCCTGTAGGCTGTGGTAAGACCAGTTTGATGAAATTGTTGCGCCATATTGTGCCTTTACAACGCCCTTATGAAATGATTCCGTGCCGAAATGTTACTTTCAGCTTTAATCATTTGGGTTTTAAAACTGTCGAGGAATATGGCAATGCTAAATTTTACTGTTTTGACGATTTGGGCGTAGAACCTGCCGGACGCTTTTATGGTAAGGACTTAAATGTGATGGGTGAAGTGCTTTTATCCCGCTACGAACTCTATCTCGATACCAAACGAAAAATAAAGACCCACGCTACTACCAACCTTAATGCCGAAGAACTGGAAGAACGCTATGGTAATCGCGTCCGTAGCCGGATGCGTGAACTGTTTAATTTGATTGCTTTTGATAAAGGGGCTGGGGATAAGAGGAAATGAGAGGAAAATCTAGTGCTTGACTTCATCTGCTAACCACAGACCATACTTCTTCCATAGTTCATACATTACAAGCCATTCTGATATCCAAGGCATAACATCCACAAAATTCAAGTCCAAATGTGGTGATAAATCTTTGGGGTAGTAAAGGCACAAACTATTTCCAGGATATAGATGTGGTGTTTTACCAAACTTGATTTGACTATCATTTAGCACATAAACCCTTTCTTTTCGCCCTTGCCTATTGATATCATAATCGACAAGAATCTCATATTCTTTTTTGCATCCATTGGGTTTGATTTTTCCTTTTCCTAACAATTTCCCATCGGTGATGACAGTCTTAAGCCAAGGAAAATGTTTATCTAAATGGTCTTTTTGGATATGTGCCGCAACATAGTTCTTCTGTATATCCTTTTTACCTAAATTCAAATTTAATTCTACACCACCGTAGTTTCTATTAGGTTTGCTCGGGTAGCCTGAATCTCTAGAAATTCTTCCTCGGTCATCAACATAACTTTTACCAGATAGTATAGCAAGATCTGCTTTTTCCAATTCATTTTTACCATTTCCAGATAAGTTTTCTAATTGAGACTTTAAAATGGTTTTAGTTCTAGCACTGCCAAACAAGTCTTCTGCAACGCTGAAATTCCCATTTTTTAACTGCTCCCATTTTTCTTTATAGCTTCTTATAAAACTGATGAATTGAGTATAGTATTCTTTGTCCTTATCCCACTTTTCAGTAAAGTCTTCATCTTCATTTACCGGATTTAAAACCTTAATCCTTTTGTAGACTCCACTACTTTCAAAAAGCTTTTCATAGCTTGTATAGCGTTCTAAAATCCTATTTAGCGTGTTATCAATCGTTTCATAAATCGATGCTTCACCTTGGTATAATTCTCCAAAAATTGTAGTCAATACTATACTTGATGTTTTGTGTTTTGGTTTTTTCTCAAAGAAAATATCTCTGTATCGTTTAGTAAGCTGTACAGCACGTTTTAGCGGCTCTTTTTCATAGATGTTCTCGTCTGGTAAGTCCTCCTGTTCAGCCTTCGCTTCAGATAGTGTAACATAATCAGTAAATGCTTTTCGTAACAAAACCGGTTCACGAATATCTTCAGCTTTATCAGTAAACCATTTAGCATACCCTTTGGGAAAGGAAGAAGTCCAAGTTGCTAGTTCCCGGTCGGGTACCATAATTTTATCTTCGAATGGGATGATTATGCAACCAGGTAAGATGTCTAAATGAAAATCCCCAGCGTAATTTATTCTTGCGCACCTGTTCTTTTTTAGAAGTTTTGGCTTATAAACCTCATTGCTAGTGAAAACACGTATGAGGTGATTGTAAATCTCCGACGAAGTATAGTTCCTGTATGAATCCTTAATTTGGACCACAATATCCAAATCAAATTCATCCTTTCCTATTGGCTTTGTGGTTGTTCCTATGGCTTTTGAACCCTGTGGATAGACTACAAAATCAACCTTAGAGAAAAATACTGGGTCTGCCTTTAGAACATCATAGATGGCATTGTAAGCAGTCTCCATCTTATTTGACCTTGTTTCGTCGAGCTCCAGCGACTCAGCAAGTCTTGCCAATAAGTCCTCACGCTGAAAACCATTTCTATATAAGTAATCTTGAAAATTCATTTATAATATGTATTTAGAGTGTTGTCCTATTCTTGTTTTATGCTCGTCAAAGCATTCTTTTTTTATATCATCCTCAGTAACGAAAGCATATTTCTGATTAAATGAACTGCTTTTTAATAGTTTTTTAAATTCTTTTAACTGCTTTGTGTTTAGCTCAATCTGGAAAATATCGTAAATCAAAGTATGGTACTGCTCATCTTTAAAACGTGTTTGTTTGCATAAAACATTTTCCTCTGTCCCGAGATATTCCGCCCTTATAGATTTGAAATTAGTAGCACTTAAAATTTGAGTTTCAACCAATTCTTCCGAAAATTCTCGCCACACCCCATTTTCTCTGTCCTTTCGAGAATAGAACCAGCTGATAATTTTTGGGATGAATTTTGCGCTAACAAAAAACCGTAGGTCTCTAGGGTTCTTTCCATCTGCTTTAGGGGCTGCCTTCCAGTCCTTGTATAAATCCTTATTGCCAACCAATTTATAAACCCCTCCAACTGGCTGATATTGATTAATCTTAGCACCCTTGACCAAAAAATACTTTTCATCACCTGGTATTTTTATTCTGAGCAGGTAACTTAGAGATACATATACCTTTTTGTTTGGAATTAAAAGAAAACACCTTAAGGCAATCCAAAAGTATTTCCCTTGTGCTTTGACGATTTCTATAATACCTGTAAAGCATCCGATTACAACCGCAAAGGCTGCTGTTACTAAAATTTCTTTGTGAAAATCGTTTGCACCCTTTAAATACAGGTAACGATATGCCAAATAGCTAATTGCTACAAGAAATCCGATTAGGTAAAACAAAAAGCGTCTAAGTACTTTATTCATCGTTCGATATAAGTCTTAAAAAGATTACGCTTCCAAGCACCATCAAGCCGGTATTTACTTGACTACTTCTCTCTTTGCCGTATTGTACCCAATTTGCAAAATGCTCACAATTGAAGCCCAAGAAGCTATAACGCTGACCTAGCTTTTGATACGCCCTCTTAATTGCACTCTGAATGTCAAAATGGCTCCCTCTAAACTTTCGTATTCTCACAGGTTCGTATTCTTGCAGTAGTTGCATAAGTTCATTCTGTGGGATAATTTTAACTGCGCCTTTAAGATTACCTATAAAAACACCATTGCCTAAATAAACTACGTAATGGTCCAGTATTCTTCCTAGACCGTTTCTCTTCTTAGCCACTATTACATCGATTGGGGCTAACTGGTTAATCAATTGTAAGTATTTTGTCATATTAATCTATTATTACTTTTCCTTTCTTACCCCTTTGAATGGTTTTTTACTTGATGTTTTTCCATCCATAAACTTACCTGTTTCTGAATCACGCTTGGTCCAAATCCCAGTTTTAGGGTTTTTTACTTGAGAACGTTTCTTAACTGCTCCGTGTCTGCGGTTGTCTCCGCTTTTTCCATTGGCTGCCATAATATAATGTTTATAATACTATCATAATTATGTCACAAATATAAGCATTATTTTAATACGCCAAAAATTGAACGATTAAGTTATTAACACCCTATTGACAGATTTATAAACATTTATTACCTTTGCAGAAAATTAATTTCTTGAACTAACATTGACAGAGTATAAAGAAGCGCTATACAAATTAATCGGCGAGAGGATTAAATCCCAAAGAGAATCTCTTGGTCTTAGTCAGCTTGAATTATCGAAAAAACTGGATTTAAGCAGGTCTTCTGTCTCTAACATCGAACTTGGGCGACATCAAATTCCTTTGCATATTCTTTATGAGATTTCCAAAGTATGTAATGTAAATATTGATTACTTCCTTCCAAATAACGATGAAATCGTAAGTCTTGCCACTTCAGAGGTAAGCGATTATATCAAGTTTCTAAATTCTTCAAAACTTGAAGATGGTCAGAAACAAAAATTAAAGGATTTTCTTAAAAACATTTAGCTATGCTTAATCATTCTATTGAGTCAATCACCTCAAATATTTTAAAGGAACTTAACATAAAAACTCCAAGTCAAATTGATGTCTACAAGATTTCCAAACACCTAGGTGTTGATGTCAAAGCTGAGAATATGGACTTTGATATATCTGGCTTATTTGTAATAAAGAATAACAAGCCTCATATTCGATATAATGATAATGAGCATCCTAATAGAAAAAGATTTACCATTGCTCACGAGCTTGGCCATTTTGTTTTACATAAAGAGACCAAACCATTGTTTGTAGATAAAAATGAGAGTATTATGTACAGAGACGGTGATTCAAGTACTGGTGAATTTAGAAGAGAAAGAGAGGCAAATGCCTTCGCTGCATCTCTTCTTATGCCAAAATCATTTATTGAAAAAGCAATTAAACAATCGCCAAAAAAGACAGACGATATTGTAACTTATTTGGCAAAAAAATTTAAAGTTAGTGAACAGGCAATGAATTTCAGGCTTGCCAACCTTGGATATATTGGACTTTATTAATCTGATTCACTTTTCAATATTGTTTCAATTATTTCCTTTAAACACTTGATAACCTCAATCCCTAACTCTTTCATAACTATTAATATTTTTAATTAAACATTCCCAAATTATCAAAGTCAAAGACTTTAAGGATTCAACCTTTCGCAAATAATCATTCTCATCCTCATTGCTCAAAAACCCCAATTCCACAAGAACCGAAGGCATAAAGTCAATTGTTTCCCGAAGTACTTGAAAATTGGCGAACTTCACGCCTCTGCTTTCAAAACCCAGTTTCTCATTCAAGTCAGCTTGTAATTGAAAGCCAAACCAAGTTGCTTCATCCAAAAACTTCGACCTTTGAATGGACACATAGATTTCTACACCACGAGCATTAGGATTATCCGAATGATTGCAATGCAAGGACAGGAACAAATCTGCATTTAGACCTTTAGCCAGCTTGGCCCTATCACTTAAAGAAACTAAGGTATCGCTATAACGAGTTTGATAAATTTCCACAGTTTTATTGTGGTTTTTCTCGGCCAATTCCGAAATCGACCTTGCTATTTCCAAGGTTATACTCTTTTCCTTTAAGTTATTTACCCCAATCGCACCAGAATCATTTCCGCCGTGGCCAGGGTCAATTACGATAATTTTCTTTGCGTCCAAATCCTGCCCAAAAAGGATGCAACTTTTGAGAAGTAAAATCACAAAACTGACGTTTTTGAGCCACTTTTTCATTTTCAACTTTTAGGTTTTCAACAGTTCGGCTTCAAAATTCCATAGAATTTGATGCCAAATAACAGCAACGAAAACCAAACAATATCAAATAATATTTTATTCACTAATATTTGATTTACAGTTATTTATGTTCAAATATATGTAAATTTCCCATAACGAAAATGAACCAAAATTTTAAACCCACTCGTTATGAAAAAAACATATTATTTGGCAGGCGTTCTTTCGCTCTTATCCACTTCGCTTTTTGCACAAATTGGTGGTATTGAAGATTCTGTCAACGATGTTTCCGACACCATCCGAACTATTTTCCCAATTATATTGGGTGTCATCTTTCTAATAGGTTTCCTGTTTAATGCAGGTCACTTCTTTGGTGAAAACGCAGACCTTAAAAAAGGGATTACCCGTGTATTGGTCTTTGTGCTAATTGCTGGTGCAGTCGTTGGAATCTTCACCTATCTAATAGGCATTGTAGTATAAGATGAAACGGTATGAAGTCTATAGAAATATGCGGAAACGTGCGGTCATCTTTGGCTTGCCCCTTTCCCTGTTTGCCTTGATGATGGTATCCATTTTGGCATCACTGCTCATTATCATCTTTTCCTTCAGCTTTGGCATTATCATCGGTTTAATGGTCTTTAATGGTAGTCTATATGTCGCTTTGACGAGAATCGCCAAAAGTCCTCAAATGTTTCAAGTGGGTAATCCCTTTCCAAAAATCATCAGCAACAAGCGTAATTCAGGTTTCGATTATGAATAAGATGAACCTGTCGGCATATCAACCCATTGCGGATATTCAGGATAATATCGTCTTTGCCAATAATGGTAATGTGGTGTTGTGCTATAAAGGGAATCTGCCTGAAATCTATTCCTTATCTGAAAGGGATTTTGAAGACATCCACGGTGCCTGGTTTCAGGCATTGAAATCATTACCAGTCGGGACGGTTGTCCATAAGCAGGATATCTACTTAAAGAAGTCCTATTCCTCAGAGCAACTGCCCAGCGAATCCTTTTTAGAAAAAGCTACCCATAACCATTTTAAAGGTCGAGGGTACATTGAGCACCAATGCTATCTATTCTTCATCCTGACCAAAAACAAGGCACTCAACAATCCAAAATATGTCAATCCATTCCGTAAGGTTTCCAAAGGGATTGTTCAGCAGATGGATGATAATATCAAGGTATTCGCCAATGCGGTAAGTGATTCGGTATCGTTCATCAACAACAGCCGAAAGATGCATTTTGTTCCGCTTCAAGCGGAAGAAATACAGCAGCTCACCACCAACTATTTCAACGGATTCAGCGAGGGATTTGATACCGATATCTTACTGGAAAAAAAGAACGTCACCATTGGTGACAATCATTTTAATGCCCTGGCCGTCAACAGCGAACTGTGCTTTGGCGAAAGTGTGCAGAGTAGCAAGACCAATGAGAAATTCACTTCTGACGATTTTGTGTTTCATCAAGGGTTTATTGATGGCCTTGGGCTGACGCTTAACGAGAACCACATCGTCAATCAAATCCTGTATTTAGATGACAAACAGAAATGGCGAAAGTTGCTCGATAAGAAAATCGAAGAACTCAATAAAAGTTCAAACTTCGGTTCACAGAATAAAGTAGTACTTGATAAAATTCAGCATATTCTTGACCAAATCAATGCAGATGATAATGCGCGTATCATTCGTGGGCATCTTAACGTGGTGTATTGGGCAAAAGACAAAAAGAGCCTCGATTCCATTACCTCAAAAATCAAGACTGAGTTTAAAGAACTGGATATCATCCCATACTATCCTCGCGGTGAAGAACGCAAAAATTACATATTGAACAGCTACTGCTGTTTCTCTTCCAACTTCTCGAATAATGATTTGTACGTAACAGACTTAAAGCACGCGCTTTGCCTGTTCATCAACAATAGCAATTACAAATCTGACGATACGGGAATCATCTTTAATGACCGAGAACATAACATTCCGGTTTTAAAGGATGTTTGGGATGAGCGTAAGAAACGCATCAAAGCACGGAACTTTGCCATTTTTGCGCCAACTGGCGAAGGCAAATCCTTTTTGGCCAATAACATCTTACGTCAATATTTTGAAAATGGTGTCCGGCTGGTCATAATTGACCTCGGTGGATCCTACACCAAATTTGCCAAGCTCTATCCTGAAAAGTACACGGTACTCCGCTATGAGAGCGGAAAGAACTTGGGTATCAATCCATTCTTTATCAGCGATAAAAATGACCTCACACCGGAACGGTTGGAAGACTTATCGGTTTTCCTTTTTGAACTGTTTGCATCAGATTTAAAAGTGACCAAAGCCCAATCGGTTTCGGTCAAAAAAATATTACGTCATTATTATGATAGCACTTCAGAAAACCATTCGCTGGAAGGTTTTTACAATTTTATAGAAAGGCATCAGAAGGATATCCTGGATGACCTAAAAATCCATCCCGACTACTTCAACGTGACGAGCTTTTTGCACGTAATGTCCGAGTACGTCGGTGATGGTCTATATAGTTTCCTCTTTGAGGTCAGCGAAGACCAGACCTATAAAATCGAGGACAAGCGATTGATTGTCTTTGAACTTGACGAAGTAAAGGACAATAAGGAAATCTTGTCCGTAATGCTCAAGCTCATCAAGTCCGCCATTCAAAGAACTATTTGGCGCAACCGCGCCGAAAAAGGGATTATTCTCTTCGATGAGTTTGCAAAACAACTGAAGTTTGATAACGTCCTTGAAAGTGTGGAATTCTATTACCAGGCCATCCGTAAACAGAATGGTGCTATCGGTATCATACTTCAATCTATTAATCAGCTGCCGAACAATTCCACATCGGCAAGTATTCTTGAAAACACACAGGTCATTTATAGTCTCAACAATGAAAAAGGCTATGACGAATTGGTTAAACGGCTCAATTTGTCCAGCCACGACCTGAACCAGTTAAAATCCATCAAAAACAACCTTTCCGGACAACGGAAGTACACCGAAATGTTCATCAAAATCGGAAAGGAAAGTAACATTTTTAGGCTTGAAGTTCCAAAGGAAGTCTTTGCAGCTTACTTAACGGACGGGAAAGAGAATGAAGAAATAATGAAGCTCTACGAGAAGCATCAAGATATGGAAAAAGCAATCATCGAATATTCATCTTAAATCAAAACGCTATGAGAAACAAAGTAAAAACAATCGTATTCGGGTTAGTCCTTTCGACAGCCCTTTTATTTCCTAGCGGTGCTACCGCCCAAGGGATGCCCGTTTATGACAATACCAATTTCATCAGTTTGGTAAAACAACTGTTAGAATCTGGAAAACAGACGGCAGAAATGATTAAGACCGTAAAATTTCTAAAGGATGCCAAAGAAGCCATCGAAAAAGTATCGAGCGTTGTCCAACAACTTAGAGCGGTTGAGGAAATCGCACAGAACAATCAACGCCTTATCAATGTAATGCAGAATGACCTTCAGGATATTCTGAATTCGCACTACATCAAGCCCGAGGAAATTGATAGGGTTATGTCCTCGTTTGAAAGCATTGTCCAAAATTCATTGGACACGGTGGATTTTATAGACGAAGTCCTCTCAAGCGATTACCTCAAAATGAGTGATGCCGAACGCGCCGAAATACTGAAAGCAAAAGAACTGGAATCGAAGCAGATGGTTTCCAGCATCACTATGAAAACAAAACGTTATCGTGATATTATTTCATTCAGAAAAATGCAGGATAAAGTCAATAATCGAGAAACCGAATACTAACAATGACCGCGACCATCATTTTAGGGGTTGGCTTGGAATATGTAGATACTGTGTTCCAGACCATACAGGCCAGCGACTTTTCGCAATATACCATTGCCGGAATGAAAACGCTCGCTGTCCTATTTTTCTTGGTCAATATTCTTAAAAAATATAACGAAGGCGTTGCGGATAAAGACGGCTACACTTGGGGTTTGAGTCCGGGCGAATTGGCCAAGAATTTTGCCATTGTGCTTTTGGTCATATTCTCAACGCAGGTATTGGGGTTTTTTGATGGGATTTTAGTGGCCATCGAAGGGCAGTATCGAGGAACCGCACCAGCGTTACTGCCCTTACAGATGCAGGATATACCATTAGAGGAAGATGTCAGTCTTTTTGATGCTGCAAGTTCGGCAATGACACTTTTGTACGAGGCGTTGGTAACACCATTGTTTGGTTTCAAAATTTTGGCCTTCATATTAAGCACCATACTTTGGATATTGGATTTGTTCATCTATCCGCTATTCTTAGCAGAGCGTTTTTTCCTTTTGGGAATAATGCAAGCCTTTTTTCCTTTGGTCATTAGCCTTGCCGTATTTGAAAAGTTTCGCTCGCTCGCCTATACCTTCTTTAAATTGTACGCTGCCGTTTATATGCTCGTGCCAGCGTTTTTTCTGGTCAATGTATTTGTCAATGCCATTTATACCGAAATCAACACCAATTTCTGGGTAAACCTATTCGGAACTGACACAGGCCAGGGCTTTTTCGCACCTGTGGTACAGTTAGGCTCAGTAGGGTTTATCGTGTTCCTGAAATTCAAATTGTACAGACGTGCCACATCCTTTACGCTCAGATTGTTTACCAACTAATTCCATTCAGAATGAAAACACCTTATAAAAACATATACAACGTTCTAAAACTAAATCGGTTTATTGTTTTGGCGGTTGTAGTCTGTTCTTTGTTGTCCAGCAGTTTTGCTATTTGGATGGTGTTCAACACCAATCAGAAGGCGCTCAACAGCGCCTTTGCCATCAATACTGATGGCACTATTATTCCGCTAAAGCTCGTAACGCAAAAGGAAAATTTTAAGGTGGAAGCATTGGCGCACTTGGAACTATTTCACACCTATTTCTACAACATCGATGCCAGTAACTATGAACGTAATTTGGAAAAGGCACTTTGGTTAGCTAATAGCTCGGTGGATAATCTGTACCGCCAGAAAAAGGCTGATGGTGTTTATAACCGATTGTTGCAGTATTCATTGGTTCAAAAAGTATTAAGTATCGATTCCCAGGTTGAGCAACAAAACGGAAGCTATGTTTTCCGGACTGTCACCATTTTTGAAATCAATCGTGGATCTGTCATTGACACTTACGAATTGGTATCTACTGGAAACTTGATTATGGTAGATAGAAACTTTCCCAACAATCCACACGGGTTGTTGATTACCAATTATTTCGAAAACACTTTAAGAAAAATAGATTATGAAAGTAGAAAAGAATAAGATCATTTTCGCTGGTGTACTCGCCATCATTTTCCTCTTCCTCATTTCTTATTCGGTGATGCTGATGGAAGATGAGGACAGTGATGAAAATACGCTTCAACAGACACTTGTACCAGAATTGGAAGAAGACCAGAAGGAATACGATTCCAAACTCGATGCCATAAACGACCTCAGGGAAGTGCGTGAAACCAACGCGCCCAGTATCTATGATGAAAAGCTGATTGATTCCCTGGGCTTTTACGACCCAGATTTACCGGAACGTGAGAAAGAACGCATTGTGGATAGCATTTACGATGCTGGTAAGATAAAGTATTCAGAAAAACGCTATCAAAATTTGGGACATAAGCAAGTTGTTCGACAAACAGCGCCAAAGGTGGATTCTGCTGAAGTTAAAAGAGAACAAAAAATTGAAGCCAAGGAATTGGGTCTGGAACATCAACTGTTCTTTGCGGCCTCGCCCAAGCCCAATGAAATTTCAATAATCGGAAATACAGATGAAACGATTTACGTAGTCGTAGATGGTGACCAGGTTGTTCAAGCAAATACCCGATTACGGATGCGCCTAACCAAATCGGCTACTATCAATGGTAAACTGATGCCAAAGAACACACCAATTTTCGGCTTTATCAGTTTTCAGCCCAATCGTGCTTTAATTGAAATTGAGAATATTAAACACCACCCTACCAAACTGAAAGCCTTCGATTTGCAAGACGGTAGTGAGGGCATCTATGTCGAAAACAACTTTAGGGAAGAGGTAACCAGAGAGGTATTTGATGATGTTATTGGTGATATTAATATTCCCAGCGTACCACAAGTTGGCGGACTTACACAAGTATTCAGGCGTTCTAATCGCAGGGTAAAAGTAACCGTCCTAAACAATTACAGATTAATTCTAAAACCAAAGTTATGAGAGTGGTAATTTCCATATTGACCGTATTTATTTTCGCTTTCGCGAAAGCGCAAACAACTATAAAATTAGATACCATTTATGCAAACGACACCAAGAATGTTGCACTATTCTTCCCGGAACCTATTCGGCAAGGTATAACTGGTTCAGATAATTTTGTCTTTACCTATAATCGTGAGAAAGAACAGTATTTTGGCCTGTTGCAAGCCAAGCCTGGAAAGGAAAGTAATTTACTGGTAGTCAACCGAAATGGCTCGATTTTTTCGTATATTGTAAGGTATAAAAAACAGCTTTCTAAGCTCAATTATTTTATTCCGATATCAAGTAGTATCGGGAATGAAAAACCGATTGTAACTGATTCAATTCTTGCTGAATCTTCTGAAGAACGGATAGACAACAGAACATACCATTTCCAAAAATTCTGCTCGTATCTTCTCAATAGAAAACAGCGAATAGGTCGAATCAAAAAGCGAAATGAAGGCATTGTTTTAAGTGTCGAGAATATCGTTTTTGATAAAGAAGAACTGTACTTCGTCGTCCAGATTGAGAATAATTCTACTTTGGATTACGATTTGAATTTCTTGAACCTTTCGATTGAAACACGACAAAAAGGGAAAAGGAAATCGTTACAACGTTTGTATCAAGAGCCGATTTATAAACATAATCTGCCTTCAAAAATTGCGGAAAGTGAAACGGTACGTTTTGTTTATGTATTGCACAAATTTTCATTATCCAATGACCGTAGGGCAATTTTAGAACTGAATGAAAAAGATGGTGAACGAAATATTAAAATGAAGCTATCGCACAGATATATCAATAACCCAAATTAAAGTCATTATGAGAAATATTGTTGTTTTATTGCTCGTACTGCTATTCCTTTCGTGTGCTGATTCCACAACTAAAGTTTCGGGACCAAGTGCTACAGCCCAGATTGTTATTGAAAGCTTTTATGAAAAGGATAAAGAAGCCTTAAAGGCCAACTCGACACCACAGGCTTATTCCAACTATATGAATACTATAAATATGTTCAACGCAACGCCAAAAGATGATTCCAAGTTTACTGTTTTGCAGGACACGATTATGGGTGATGTGGCTTGGGTAAAATATACAACAGCTTACGATAAAACACCAGGTCTCTTCAAGCTGGTTAAGCAAAACGGAAAGTGGCTGGCAGATGCCAGAGGTTCAAAAGATAAATCGCCTTTTTGAAAAGCGTATTTATTCATTTTTATCGAGATTGATTTCCCAATAGCCTCTTGTTCCGCCTACACGCTCTATATATCCAGCATCCTTTAAATTATTGAGGTGTTTTTGAATTGCAGACTCATTGATATGTAATACTTCTGCAATACCGGAACGACTTATTCGATTATCTTGAACAATTAACTTCAGAACTTCTTTTTGTCTATGTGTTAATTCAGAAATGGCATCAATATCCTTTTCGATTTGACCACCTATTTGACCACCTTTTAGACCACCCATTACACCACCTATTTGACCACCTTTTGCACCACCATCTTCAACAGTAGTTTCCTTAGCTACAAACGTCATTCTAAGAAAGTTATCAGAAAAACTAAAACTCTCTTTGCCATAGTGTTCCAAAATACGAGGGATGCCCGAACCCAGTTGCTCTACCAGTTCCAAATCCTTAAAAATTCGCATCAGTTCTTTATTGCGCGGTACAGAAAACCCTTCAAAAAACTCTTGCTTGCTCAAACCTTCTGGAAGTCCACCAGCTGAAGTAATTTCTATTCTGTCCTCAAAGATTTCAAACTTTGGTGTAATCTCATTGGTATAGTCGTTATGTACAAAAGCATTGATGATTGCTTCCCGTAGGGCAATGGGATTCCAAAGATTGGTCTGTTGCCGTTCCTTAGCGGTTATCTTGGTTGTGGTTCTATTTTCTACAGCAATTTTATCGATTACCTGCTTGGTCGCTTTTACCAAACACTCGTGACCGTATTCGTTACTTTCAATAAGGTCTGTACGTGTCTTTCCTGAATACTTGGCCACTTTGATTGAGGTATTGTTCTTATCGGCCAAAAGATAGCCGGCATAATTAAAGGCACCATCTTCAGTTAATAGTTCCAAGTTTTTTGCAAAGGCTTTGCTTAGATTATAGCCAGCTTCTTCGTAATAGATTTTCAACTGTCCAAAGCTCAGGTCTTGTCGTCCGGCTTTAATTTTGCTGATAGAATTTCGTGTGCGCTTGGCAAAGAGTTCGTCTATCATTTTTTGGGACATCGGCTCTGCAGATGAACCTATACGGATAAAACATCCCTTTTCGCTCATCCCATACTTTCTGAGATGATACGGTTTTTCAGGACCACTGGCCACAATGATTTTAAGGATGTCCTTACCATCCCGTTCTTCACTCACGATGTCAAACAGACCCAATGCAGAAGGTCGGATGTTGTTCTTTAGCCTGTCCTTAATCTTAAGTTGGTCGCCATCCGGATCTGCCAAACCGTAAACATTCTCGTTTTTGTCAATACCGATATAGAGAATACCACCCTCGCGATAGTTTAAAAAAGCAATAACTTCTTTTTCAAGCCCATCGGACAGTTCGCGTTTGTATTCTATGCGGTTAGTTTCTGGCATTAATAAATTCGGATTAACTATAGTTCTTTATACGCTAACACTTTTTTCGTTCAATAAGGTATTCATTTTTTCCAACAATAGTTCTTTCCTTTTTTCGTGAAATTCTGCGTATTTGTTCAAATTTAAATCGACATCCGGAATTAAATGTGCATTCAAAAATTGAGTTCTATTATTTTCGTCGGTTTCTTTCTCAACCCAATCTAATAAATTCATATTACTCTTGGACATATTCTCGTTTGCATCCAACATCTGTAGATTATAAATGGAATTATAAGTGTGCCAACCATAGTTCTCTTTATCAGAATCCTCCAGGTTATCAAATTCAAATGCTGAATGGATATGGTCTTTATGAAAATTGTTGTTTTTGTAGTCTAAATTTGGATAAAGTAAGGCAAGAATAGAGAAGGCATATTTATTATCCTTTTGCGTGAAAAGAATTTCCTCTACAAATTCCTCGCCAACGCTTGTATCTTTTCTGATATGGTTGAAAATTGAATTAATAGGAAAAGATGTAATTTCTTGTTTAATTTTCATCTCAGTCACGTTGTCCGTGAACGTTCTTCTTATTTGGGAAAGGACTGAATCTGATGTCCCACCAAAAATACGTTTAATCAATACTATATGAAGCCATTTTTTTATTGATTCCCTATCCTCTTTAAATTCAATTTTTGTCGAGTAATCACGATAAATATTCTTGTGATATAAATAATAAATAATCGGTATTACCGAATTTTTAGAAGTAAGCGTATAATCCGTAAAACCAAATGATTTAATTAAATCGAATGTAGATAAGATTGAGTCTCGAATCTTTTCCCATTCTGTCTCGAAGTCTTTCGCATTACCCTTGGAAAAGTTAGTAACCCTAAACTTAATATCCCTACTATATAAGTATAGAAAAGATTTCAATATCAAATCTTTAGATATCGAAAATCCTTTGTCTCTGATACTATCGACAAGTTTATGAATTTCTTTGCGAGCATCTTTCTTTGTCCAGTTTGCAACTGCAATCGACATCAATAAATCAGAAAAATTTAAAGGTTCGCCGCCGCTATTTATTCTTATAAAGATATTTAAGGCCTTATCCAAACTTTGGTCTTTCTCAAGAAAATAGTTTATGATTGGCTTTTCAAGAATTGTACGTCTCAGTTGTCGGATGGCTTTTCTCGAAAAACTACTGTCAAATTCTTCAACAAATTCATCGAAGTCATCGTCGTTAGCATAATTCAGTATTGAACCTACCTTAAACCATTTTTGTTCATTCGATTCGTAAATCTCTGATTCTTGCGTCTCGGATTTTTCAAGAAAGCTGAATTCATAAATTCTTCCATCTTCCTCATCTTGCAGCTCATTCATTATATTTAAATATAGATGGCGGGTTGGAATACTCCATTCCGTATCTTCCCATTTTCTGCGATACTCTTTGTATCCAAAACTACCTTTTAAACCCAAGTACAATGATGTCAACCTTTGCTGTCCGTCCAATACGGCATTAAATGAACTTATACCATTCGTCGAAATTTCTTCATTGTGGGTTTTATATCGTTCGCGGTATTCATTGATGAACTTATAGAATCGGTAGCCTTTTGAAGTATCTTCTTCTACTTGCCAAAAGAGAAAAGAGCTGATTGGGTAATTTCTCATTATTGAGTCAAATAGCCATTCTATCTTTGAGTGATTCCAAATAAATTCTCTTTGAATAGCTGGAAGTAAAAATTGATTTGAGTCTATTTTTTCAATAGCATCAGAAATTGTAATAGGGGTTTGAAACGACATAAAATATTTGGTTGGTTTTAGTTCATAGTGTGTGGTTGGTTCTGAGTTTTTAATTTTACCAGCTTATCGAATTGTTTTTAATATCAAATCCAGACGCTTCAACTTTTCCTGTTTCTGTAAATCCGTGTTTTCCATTTTCATTTTTGGAAACAGTCAATTCATTTCTTAAGATATTTGTGAGTTCAAGATTATTTCCCAAAACATAATCTGAATTAATAGCAAAATTGATTCCTTGCCCTCCAAAGGGAACACTTGGATAATAAATTCCATCGACCTTACCTTCAGAATGCGCAAGAGCCACATTGCAATATGCTGTTGTTATGATATAAGTCTTGCGGTCATTTTTTGCAGATTTTCTAAACTTATCAAACAGAAACCTATAAAACAATATGGTAGCTCCTCTTATTTCGGCGTCTGTTTGTTCAATAAAAGTTTCCATCACAGCTCCGTGCTCTTTATCAAATTCTGAAACTCTGTTCTCTTTATCAGGTGTTGTGACTATTATACCCGTTAGAGGTTTTTTTAATTTCCAGCGTCCAATAGTAACATAAACCTTATCCCCAAAATCCTTTGTTTCAGACCAATACTCGACTAACTCAGCGAATGAAGTAGGTCTATTTTCCGAACAATAGAATTTTGATTGAAAAGGTCGATTACACCGCGCAAAGTCCTTCACAAATTGATTAGGTGTTATTGAGATATCAGATATTAATGGGAATAAATTATCGTCTTCGTGAGTGCGCGTTCTAAAAAAAATCGATTCAGCAGGTATATCATACTGCAATACAGGAAGCCGTCCAATTGTCAAATAAGCTAAAACCGCGTTTTCATAGGCATACTCATTTTCTGGATTAATTGCTTCCAATAGGGCAATAGCTTTTTCTACTTTCTCAACGGTCATATTATTTTAGTTTGTCACACCCAATTCTTTATCCAAGTTACTCGTAAATAACCCCTGTACCAACTTGCCATTTCTCAAATACTCAAAGAAATCGTCATAGTTTTCTGGACTAAGGAAATGAAAATTATAGCGCTGTTTTACATTGTTTTCTTCAAGTTGTTTGTTCAATTCTTGGAAATGAATGGTTGCCCACTTAAACTTAGCTCTATTTAAGTCTGAATAGTCTTGGTCATCCTTTATCTCTACTACAGTGATATATTCCATTTTATCATCTGAAGTTTTGACAAAAAAATCAGGATTAAATTTTCCTTGCTTTGTATGGTTCCCTGATTTACTTGAGAGAGAATACTCAATTGTATAGAAACTTTGGTTAGTCGATTTAAGCCACGCATCCAGAACCTTAGCATTCTCGTTTCTTGCAAGTTTCTCAGCAAATTTTCTCTCAGGTGTTGCGTTTAGGAATACCAAGTCAACTGGTGTTTTAAAATCATAGCTGTTTGCTTCTGATATAGCATTTCGTGGCAATGTACCATCATCAATCACATCCTGCAAAAAGTTGAGAACATCGACGTCTTTTACTTCCTCATTATATTTATTTGAATACATCACCGTAGAATTATGACGCAAATTCCCAACTGATAATGTTTCTTTAATTCTTTCTTTTGTTGAAATGGCATAAGGCTTTTGAGCCTTTCTTACTAATTCAAGTGACTTGTTTTTACGCCTTAATAGTGTGTTGAAGGACGAGAAAATATTCCGTTTATTTTTTTCATTCAATTCATCGCCTTCAAGACCAACCTTGTCCATAGAACGACGTATCAATTTTGTGATTTCTTCTTTTGGTGGAAGGTTGTTTTTAGTGTATTGGCCTTCTTGCAGATTCAATGTCACGCCTTCCCATTCCCTTGTCTGAAACTCGTGATAGATTTTATCGACGATTTCCTTAATAGGCGTCATTCGATTTTTTATCTTGTATTCAACACCCTTATATTCATTGGCCAGATTTGTGTAAGTCGTTTCTTGGCTTACTTGGTCAACTGAAGACTCTAAGTTTATATAGTCTTTATAATTGAACTCTTTTTCTTTTTTGTTGTTTTCAACCGCCCTTTCAATTTTGTCGTAATTGATGTTGTAAAGGTTAAAGTGATATTTACTTCTTTCGCCTTCAGTTAAATTGGAACTTTCCAATCTCATTTCTAATTCTAATACCTCATCTACAAGTCCCTTTATCTTTGAACCCCAAGAGGAATGATTGAATATAGTTACCTCTGCATTGCCGATGTACTCAGGCGGTACCCTTAAACCTCTACCCAATACTTGAGAAATAAGCAATTTAGAATTAAAAGCTCTTTCTTCCATTGGTACTATTTGGAACACATTTTTTACATCCCAACCCTCTGTGAGCATCGATACAGATACAATCCATTCTACTGTAGAGGCTTGCTCATCTACTTCCTCAAGACGAACTGCATTATGCTTATGCGCTTTATCGGAAGTTACCGTCATCACTAACTTATCCCGTATTTCCTGTTCTTCCAATCCCTCTTCTAACATCAAAAACTCAACCAAGCGTGTTTCAAGACGTTTTGCATTGGTAATGTTATTGGTTACTAAAATGGTTAGTGGCTTTACGTTCTTATACGTAAGTTTATTTTTGGCGTGGTTCTGGTAAATTTTTTGAAATCTTTGGTCTTCATTTATACTATCATCTTCAGATACATAGTTTATCTTCTTCACGAACTTCTCATCAACTGCCTGCCTTAAGGAATAGCGATAAATAACATCATTAAAATAATCGTTACCAATATATGCCGTACCTGTAAAACCGAGCATATATTTAAAATTATAGCCATCATCAAGTAAAAATTTCTTCCAAACCTTTAGACTTTTTGCTTCTGTAGTTCTTCCGGAAATTTTGTTGTAGATATGGTGGGTTTCATCATTTAGCACCAGCGTATCAGCACCTTTTTTAAAACCAAAGCTGTCCTCTATAGAAGAACCAGTTCTTTCGTAAACCGCGTGTACATTCTCAATACATATATCACCCTCATTTACAGTAACACTTCCATCAACTATGCTCGGATTTTTTATTATTGCATTTTCTGGGATGGCTTCTTTTAAAATCGGTTCAGCTACTAAATTCAAAAACTTTTTGTGAAGTTCTTTTTCAATTGTGGTAGATGGGCATAATACCAAAACTCTTTTCACTAAGCCCAAACCAAGTAGAATTTGAGCAATGCCGTACATTACATAACTCTTTCCAGTACCCGTTGCAAGGTCGATGGTAGCAGATAGCTTTTGTGGCAACTGAATTTTACGATGGTAATCCCCTATTTCAGGATAGCGTTCTCGTAATTGATGATTTTGATAGTGGTTTTTTGAAACCAAGTCTTCAATAGTAGCATACTCTTTGGATGCCAAATAAATAACTGCATCCCTTATGGCTTCTTTTTGGTATTCCCGTGTACCACAAAGCACATCCAAAAATCTATCCCAATACGGTAATGGCAATTCGTTTTGGTTATAGAATTGATTTACCTTTAGAACTAAATCCTTTGTATCGTATCGCTTTTTTTCCTGAATCATCCGTTGGTACTTTTGGTTGTAAATACTTCACGGAATTCATTACCGTAGATATCAATGTAAACGATGCTAATTTTTGGGCCACTATCTTCTATTTTAATTTGAGCCTTACCATCTTCATTAATAATATCGGAAGCAAAAAACACATCGGACATTAAAAATTCACTTCCATTATAATTCTTATCAACGACCACCATAGCAAGTGCTTCAAGACCAGGAATGTCTTCTAAAGTATCTTCATCGGGATAATATGCCTTAAAATCCTCAATGCTAATAAACCCATTTTCAAATGAGGACTTAACTTCTGGTTGCCGGATAAAATGAAATCCAACTGCATTTTCAAGTGAGTTTACATTACTGGAACTGGTAGGTTGTCTGAATTTTTTAAACTTTTCTTTGTGCAACTCTTGGATGATTTGGTAAGGCACCTTAAGGAAATAGTAGCGCACATTGCCAATCTCGTAATAATCATCAATAAATTGAACCGAATTGGCCGGTGCAATAATATAAATACGGTCACCTACTTTTTTACCAATATTTTTATGTAGAATTTCTAAATAATCTTCATCTACAGCGGCATCTTTGTGTTCCCAATACTTCCATATCATTACATCATAGCCATCCTTTCGCTCGCCTTGAAATTCAATGCCTGCTATCTTTTTAGATTTTGGGCTTACCTCAAAGAGGTTTAAGACGAAATCTTGATATTCTTGGTGCTGTAAAGAAAACAACTTTTCTATATCATAAAACCCATTATTAGCGGTAATGAAACTTCGTGATTTTTTTTCATATTTCTTCGAACGAATATTTAAATCACGTGATTCTTGAATTTTCAATAATCGCTTCTGAATAGTATAAAAAGAGTATTTACCAATGTCGCAGGTAATCCATTTCCTGTTTAATTTTTCTGCAACTGCAGCTGTAGTTCCACTACCGCCAAAAAAATCTAAAACTATATCATTCTCATTTGAAGAGGCTTCTATTATTCTTTTTAAGAGTAGTTCAGGCTTTTGCGTTGGATAGCCAGTCTTTTCGTGCTTTGTATATGCATACGTACCTACTGGATAGTCGTTAAATTCCTCTGCAAGGTCTTTTTTCCCCATCCAAACATCCCAAACATACTGTGGCCGTTTTATTGAAGCTTCTTCAACTGCCTGCTTCTTACTCAAAGAACTATCTTTACTAATGTATGTTTTTAGCGCATTTGTGCCACCACTACTTTCTCTTCCTCGTGTATAAAACCAACCTTCATTATCTTTCTGCAAAGCATTCACTATTCTTTTAGAATATCCAATACGTGTTGGTGGGTTAAATGTCGAATTACTTTTTTTGTAACAGTAGATTGTCTCGTGTGATTTTGGATATGTATCGCTCGAACCCATTAGTCCGCATACCCAGACTATTTCATAAAATTCAAACTCTTTAAATATTTCGTCGAGAATTATTTTTATAAGATGCCCCTTTTTCGAGTCCAAATGAACGTAAATACTTCCTTGATTGCCTAAAAGTTCCTTACATAGAATTAGTCTTCGTCGCAGATATTCTGCAAAATCTGAATCAACAATTTTATCAGAATACGCTAATTGCCCCTCTTTGGATTTAAAATCTGAAGCCGTCGCAAAAGGTGGGTCTATGTAGATTAATTTTATCTTTCCTTTTACCTTGTCCTTTATAAGCGGGTCTTCATTTTTATAAATGGTCTTTAAAAATTGAAGGTTATCGCCAAAGACTATCATATTTTTCCAACCGTCTGGATAGGATTCTCGGTCACCATTGTATGTTCTTTCAATCTGCAATGGTGCGGCAGTTACACCATCTTCATCAGCAAGAATATCCTCTTTACGCATTTTTCCAGCGTAAACAAGTTCATATTCTTTTTGTGTAGTAGGAAATAATTTATATTTAAAATCATCGGGCAATTGCTCGCCTTTCTGCAATTTCTCTATAAGGAAGTCTTTTTCTCTTTGGCTTAATTCTGACATTTGGTGGTAAAATAAGTGTTAAATATATCGGTATAATTTAACGTTTCAAAGAACAAATGCGGTTAATATTTTAGAGCCTAATATACTAAAGCGTAAGACTATGAAATCTAACCAAATATCGACCTCGCCTCATCATAAACCCTTTCAAAATTGGCCTTCAAATCAGCATCAGAATATCGCTTGGTTTCCAGTGGAATCTGTCTTTGAATCTTGGATAATTTGAACCGTACCTTCTTATCCTTCCCATCGGCAAAAGTCACAAACTCGCCTTGCTTCAACCTAAAGAAAATATCCGCTCTTCTTTTTGAAACCTCTCTTTCGCCTTTTGTGATTCGAGTATCGGTTTTAAAGATGTTGGTGGCTTTACTTATGCTTTTTGTTGGATTCTTTATGATTTCAAAGAAGCGCTCGTAATACTTGGCTGTGTCTGGGTCATTTACCTTCCCAAAAAACTGATAGGATAGGTTGCTTAAAATGGCTTTGCTTGCCTTATCACCGTACATCATATCATTCTGAATCTTGTCTTGCATCACGTAGATAGTGGCAATGTCATAGCTTCTTAATGTAGCAGGAATACGGTGCATATTCAGTAGGCGAATTGTAGGTGCTTCTTCCATCAGCAAAAAAGATGGATTTGAATTACGCACACTCATTTGCTTGGTGATGGTGTGAATTATAGTCGCAATAACTGGTGAATACGACGTCTCAAACTTGGGATTGTTCACTACCGAAATAACCATTGGATTATCTTCACTATTAATGTTCAATGGCACTTCATCTGCGGACAATGCCATAAATATCCGTTGTGTGCTGATGCGCTTTAACGCATTGGCCAGAGTACTTTTTACACCAGCTGTCTGACGTTCGGAATCCTTTCCGCTAATAAATGCATCTGCCATTGCTGTCGATGTGGTATTGGTTTCCAGAAACTGGACCAGGCTATCCGTATCGAGCATTTGATAAATGGCTATCAAATGTGGCAAGGTGCAGAATTGTGGATAATCAGATTTCAGCTTCCAAATCAATCCGCCAATCAAACCCTCTGCGGCATCGTTAAAGAATTTGGTAGTTCCAGTACTTCCCGATTCTCGTTGTTCCAAAAGATTTTCAATCAATACCCTCGATACTTCGTTTACGCTTTCCTCATTTTCCAAATATCGTGGTGCAATAGGGTTCACCCTATGGATAATCCTATCAAATGAAATAATCTTCATTGGAACATTGCCATCGGCAAAAAGCGGGTATGCCATTTCGGTCAGCTCAAAATTCTTGTAATCGTGAATAATGCCACAGAACCCGTTTTCACAAAAGTGTTTTAAGAAACCATAGACCACACTTTCGGTCTTCCCGCTTCCTGCGGATCCGATGATGGATGCACCACGTTTGATGTTATCAACTTTAAAGTTTCCGGATTTGGTTGGAAATTTTACTTGATACTTTTTATCGTTTTTCATTTTCGGTTCGGTATCGTAAAGAGCATAAAAAAGTATTGCCACAGACAGGATAGGCACTATAATGTAAATCACTATTTCTACCAATGACCAATTCATATCCCGATAGAACTTGATTTCACTGCGACTTCAACGCCTTTTCGCAACTTTTTAATAACTTTGAGTGCGAGTTGTACTTTACTTGTTGGGATGTTAGGCATCAATGGCACGCCCGATTTACCCATCATCTTAAAGGCTAAGGCTTTTTCATTGGCTGGCAATTTCATCAAAGCTGCAAAGTAAAGTTTCGGGTTCTTCACAAAATCTTTCTTCGCTTTGTAGGTTTCCGCATAGTTACGTTTGTAGCCAAATGTTTTATCGAATGTCTCTTCCGCTTTCGCGAAAAAGGTATCCCTATCAAAACCACGTTTTACTTTCTTGCCGTGCATCTCTACTTCAGAGGCTTTGTGTTTGCTTCCTGGTGATAAGCTAAACGAATTTGTTGCATCCTTACGGCTAACGATTATATGGATGTGGCTTTGTTTTCCGGGTTTCTTCATTCCCTGGACAATACGTTTGCCATTCAACTGATGTGGTGCTTCTTTTTCCAACTTTCCTATCCTCAGTTTTAATCGGTCAATATTGCCTGTTGCCTGACCTTGTTGAATGCGCCTGACTTCTTGTTTCAATTCAAGAATCTTAGTAGCAAAAGGTTTGTTTTCACGCACCTGAAAATCCGTGCCTTTGAATGTTCGTTGGTGTTCGATTTTGGCGAAGTATTTTATGTCCTCTACTTTAACTGGTCGTCCGTTTATTTCCCGATTAAATGACGCTGCATAATCCTTCATCAACTCACGAGTGTATCTCTTTAAATCTTCACTGTTGTTCTGAAGTTTTCGCAATTCATATTTTGAAGGACTGACCGTGATGGAATAGAATTTCGGTTCTTTCTTTTTGAGTTTTGCTGTATTTCCATCTATCTCTTTGACCACTTCCTTTGCTGAAATCTCATCGCCATATTGGTTAAAGAAATGTTCCATTTCTTCTTTTTCAAGACCCTCGTTTTCCTTTTCAAGATAGTCCACAAAATCTGCTGAACTCTGCGAGTAATTCGTTCCTAATTTTTGTGCGGTGATGTTAATATACATAGGTTGGAATTTTAAAGTTGATTCTGGTTATTTCGCTTTTCTTGAAACTTCACTTCTTTCTTTTCTTCGGCAAATTTCTTTTCCAAAATCAAGGGTTTCTCTTCAGGTTCTTCCATCTCAAAAAGGGATTGCAACATTGCTACCGTGGGTTTGGTTTGGGTCTTTTCGACATCACGCATTATGGCAATGACCGCATTGATACGTTTCAGTAATTTGGCTTCAATAGTGCGTCCCGTAGGACCTAAATTTTCCTTTGGTGAAATCTCGTTATAGAAGAAAAAATCGAGGATGGCTTCCATTGCCTCGGTGTGCGTCTTGAAGTGTGTACGTGAGAATTCCTGAAAACGTTTGGCTGTTTCCTTCTTGAACCTAATACCAATAAATGTGTCCATATTTCGCCGATTTGTCGCAAATTCTTCCCGAAAAATGGGCGTTTTGAGGGCATTTGTCGCAAATTACTGAAAATCAAAGAATTAAAATGAATCTAAACGATTGATTTTCAATGATTTGAAAACGAAAAGGAATATGTAACATCGCAACGCGTGTTACCCTCTTGCTGTTCCTTTTCGTCCCGCTCACGGGACAAAAATCCATACAATCCAGCTAAAAAGCTGATTGCCATTTTCGAGGAAATGAAATTTCCGATACATTAATTTTCGATGGGTACTGTTATCGGCGAAAGTCAAAAAGTGGATAACTGTACTTAAATTGTGTGCTGTATTTCAGCGAAATAAAGATACGTTTTTTTCGTGATTATGAATGCACTAAAAATGAAAACACCTCTGAAAATTCAGAGGTGTATTTCTTTCAAAAAACATCATTCAGATATTAAATACATAGGTATAGGAATATAAATTCCGTAACGCTTCTTCGTCAAGCATTTGGTCTAAATTGGTATGATGCTTGGTGGCATAGTCCATCAAATCCTTGCCATATTTTTTCTTGACATCTTCCTTGGAATTGGCAATTAATCGCTCTTGCGCTTCCTCACTCAAATCGGTAAAATTTAGATAAATCATAGCTTCCCGATTTTAGTATTCACTTGGTAACATCAGCGTATCGTTCACAAAGAACATCCGCAATTCATCCAGTGGAAAATCGGTGGCATTATAGCGGTGGGTTTCCAAAACGTTGTCGTTTCCATCGCTGTAAATGATTTCAGCTTCGTAACCTGTAAAGTCTTGTTTTTCTTCGGACATTCTTTTAAAATCAATCGTAATAAACTCACTACGGTTCATCAAACTTTTCGCGATTACCGAAGCATCGGTTATCAACCAAAAACATTCGGCGACTTCGGACAGGTATTTCAATCCATCGGTAAATCGGGTTCGTAGTAGCGGTATTTGGTAGAACATTTCAGTTCCGTTAAAATATTGCAACCGCTCTTTTATTTCGTTAACTTGTGCTTTCATTGTGATTTCGATTTAGAAATTAAGAATGAAAAGAGGGCGAAACTTTCCACAGGTGCGCCCTCTTTCTTTTTAAGTCTATTCGTTAGAACCGTTACCGTTTTTTGTACCCAACAACAGGATTTCGTTGGCTTCGATTTCGGTTACGTATCTTTTGATACCATCTTTGTCCTCATAGCTTCGGGATTTCAGTTTTCCGCTTACGCCTATCTCTTTACCTTTTACGACATAGTTCTCGACAACTTCAGCGGTCTTGCCCCAAGCAACCACGGTATGCCATTCGGTGTTTTGCTCTTTCTCGCCTTTTTTGTTCTTATAGTATTCATTTGTGGCAAGTGAAAAACGGGCTACTTTGCTTCCGCTTTCAAGGTTCGTGATGGTTGGCTCTTGACCAACGTTTCCAATCAGTTGTACGTGATTTCTTAAAGTACTCATAACTAAAAATTTAAAGATTAATAATTCCCCTGTTTAATTCAGTTGTGATGAAATTTTAAGGGGTGTTTGTTTGATTTCTTTCGTGCGTAGCACAATGGGTGACGTGGGTTTTGTCAAGACTTTCAGTGAATAAATCAGGTGTGTCTGCGACGTAGTAAAATGCTCGCATTTTCAAGGAAGTAGATACCTTATTTTTCACTGAAACTTGCCACGGTCTTGACAAGTTCCATAAGGGCATTAACAATTCTTTTAAAGCCGGTCGTGAGTTGAGCGTACGGGAAGTTAAGCGAGGCGAGCGATTGGGTTTAATGTAGAATTGGTTATGCACTGCCTGTTTTTCGATGCCCCGAAAAACATTCAAGGCTTCATCCATTATAAACCCCTTAAAATGTGTGGGACAGTGCATCGGTTTTTAAGAATTTTCGAGCAAGGGCTCAAGAAGTTCTTGCCGTAAATTCTGTTAAGAAAACCAAGGTGCTGTCCTTCCGATTTGGTAAGGCGGACTTAATTCACAATTTCCGCTCTGGAATGAAGTGTTCCTTCCCAGCCTAAGCGGGAAGGGTTAGCGAAATGGAAAGCTGAAATTGGGGATTGTGTCCAAGATATTTGTAGTGAAGCTCTTTTCCCGGAATGAAGTGCAACGGAATGAAGTGGGAAAGTGCTGAGCGGTATTAATGGTAGGGATTTGTAATAGTCGAAAATCCAGTTTAAGGTACTGGATAAACCTTTTAAAGCTATGCCAGAGCATACACTTCATCGAACAACTTTTTATCCAATCTTTCTTGTTGGCCAAAACTCTTTTTCAGCACATTGTGTAAGACTGAATTGAAAGCGTTGTAACCCAACCAAAGATTCGGTTCCTCATTGAGCAATAGGGCTTCGTAATCGAGGATTTCTAAAACCTCACGAGACTTTTTTGATGGGTCGCTGTTCTTGTCGCTACATTCAAAGCGAAACAGCTTCGTTCTATCAAGAATGGCTTTTACGAATTCTTTCGTATCGATGATTTTAAAGTCCTTCATCTTGTCGAATTTCTTAGTGATGGTGTAGAACTCATTGTCCAGAAATTTATCGAACAAGTTGTTCAACCTTGGCATTATAAGGTCTGTATTGTTCTTGCTGTGCTTAATCGAAAACTCGATTTCAGCCTGTGAAACGTGAAGGCCATTTGCACAAACCTTTCGGTAAAATCCAAAGTGGCCAGAGGTCTTCTCGCTTCCATCATACGAATTCTTGAACCGAAGCATCGGCAATATCAAATCTTTGTCATTCTTGACGGTGAATTGGCTTTTATCATCAATGATAAAATCGGTGATAAACGACCTGTCATTTTTGTTGATGGTGCGTTTATGGTAGTTGAGACCAGCATCAATCAACATTTCTTCTGCTTTCTTGAAGAACAGTTGGTTTGGGATGTGTCCGTAGCTTTTCGATACGACGTTGACGATTTTACCATTTGAGATGATGGCGTTTTCAAGCCCACGACGTGATTCTATCTGGGTCAGACTTTTTAAGGATTTCATTTCATTAGAAACGAAAATATCATCTTGTTGCAAATTTTGTAAATACATAGCTTTTGAATTTTGGGTTAAACATTTTGAGACAAAACAGTGTAGTGCTCTGGGTACTTGTCCCGATAATAGGCCAAATGACTTTCTGCACTTTCAATGGTGTAATTTTCCTTGCTGGATTGATAATGTGCCTCGGCTTCCTTGACCGAAATCTTCGCTTTTGTTGTCATAATGCTGAAATTTTAGTTAAACAATATTTGAGCATCACCCAAACGGAAGCTAAAATCACAGCTCAAAAGGAAACGGAATAAATGAGAGAGGAATGTGCGCAATGGCTTTATGCCGTAGTCTTTTGATGGGTGTATTTTACGAGTTTATCTTTGCGCTGGTATTGATTGATACTTTTTTTAAAACCCAAATAGCACTATCATAAAAAGAAAAAGGGCCGACACGAATGCCGACCCTTCTTCAAAACAACAAAAGCTACTCTTTAAGTTCCTGAATTTTCTTTTCAAGAACCGTGATGCGCTCTTTCAAACGTGCTTCACGCTTGTCCCTTTTCTCGGAATATACTTTTTCAATTTCAGCAATCTTGGATTTATAATATACCTGCATCGTATTGTAAAATGAAATATTCGTCAAGTTATTCTTGTGGTTGTTTTCGCCAAAATGTACTTGCTTCGTGAGCATATACCGAATCAACTTGTGAAAGATTTCCTTTTTGAAATTCTTCTTGAAATGCTCGACTATTTCAACCTTGGACATTTTCGATGTATCACCTAAGAGTTTTGAAAAATACTTTTGCTGTGCTGTGTAATCTACATTGTTCTCAAACAGCGAAATGGAAAATGCGACCATTTCATCCACCGAAAGTGTTTTTTTAGTATCGATATAATCCGACTCACGAATCATCTGCACCACTTCTTCAAACTGCTTGTTGTTCTCAATCTGTTGCTTGCGGATTTCACGTTCATTGATTTTGATGATTTGTTCTTCCGGTGTACAATCTGCCATTTTCCTGTTGGCCAATGGTGCTGAATATTCAGAAGAATCACTTTTTGATTTCTCAATCACTTTTATGAAGACATTCTTATTTTGATAGGTTTCAGGATGGAAGACGATACTATTTACAAAACCATTCTTTTCTGCTGAATTGTACGTTTTCAAGTCTTCCTCATATTGGTGGATAGCCTCGTCGAGCTCTGCTTTCAGTTCATCTTCAGAATAATCATAGTGCTGATATTCAATCTTAATGGCATCCATTGTTGGTTTGATGGGTGTCTCAATGATTTCAATATCATCCAGCAGATAGACTTTTAACCCATTATTTTCCAATTGTGAAATAACAAGCTGATTTTTTTCTTCATCCGCCCAGTACTGTCGTATTTCAGGTATGAGCAGTATGTTTTCTTTCTTCGATTTTTCAATCAGGTTCAAGAACGATTTTGTCTTTTTCGTCTCAAAACAGGCTGACTTTGTACAGACCATTTTGCCTTCGCCGAAAAGATTGCCTTGATTCGCAGCATTGAATGGACATTCTACACAAGAACCCGCTTTAGCCACTAATTCCTTGTCTTCAACATCAAAGGAAGCCTTTTCCAAATCATAAGTCTGGTCTTTAATCATCCTGTTGATTTGATGTGAATTGTAATCCTCGCCCATCGTTTCCAACATCATTTGTTGTTCCTCTGGTTCAAAAAGTGCTACACCAACACCCAACGAAATGGTCATTTCACCGCTACGAACATAATACTTGAAACCGTCAATCAATCCAGCCAGCTTTAAGCGTTGTCGAATGAAGTTGTCCGTTCTACCCAAGCGTTCAGCGATTTCAGAGGGCGCATACTTGTCGCTCAGATAAGCTATTGCTTCGGCTTCTTCGGTAGGCTCTACGTCCTTTCGTTGTAGGTTTTCGATAATTTGAACTTCCAGTACTTCGTTGTTTTCATAAGTTCTTACGATACTGGGAATTGTTTTCTTATTCGCTATTTTGCTTGCGCGAAATCGTCTTTCGCCCATAACAATGATAAAGTTCTTTCCAGATTTGCGAACCGTTATTGGTTGCAATACACCAAATATCTTAATGCTATCCGAAAGCTGTTGTAGCTGCTTTTCATCAAAGGTCTTTCTTGGTTGCTTAGGGTCAGGCTTGATTTTACCGATGGGAATGTTCTCGATTTGAAGTAGTGGAACTTTTTTTCTGTTCACTTCTTTCTTCGCAGTAGCCGTTGTACTTCTGCGCTTTCTTGTGGTACTCGCTTTTGTTGTCATAATACTCAAATTTTAGATTAAACAATATTTGAGCAGTGAACCAAACGGAAGATAAAATCTTGTCTCAAAAGGAAACGGAATAAATAAGTAGGGGCATAAGCGATGGCTTTATGCCGTAGTCTTTTGATGGAAGTATTTTACGAGTTTAACTTGCGGGGATATTGTATGATAATAAACTCCCAATCGAAGAACAAGAGTCGAGAAAACCTAAATTCTATGAATTTATATTGATTGACATAGTGGTTAATATCAAATGGAAGTATATGACACTAAATCAAAGTTTATCTTGAAAATAGGTCAAATGTTGTACCTATGTTGTACCCGTGTCTTTTTTCAGTGTGTTTTTGAAATAAAAAAGCCGAAGATTTCTCTTCGGCTTTTAGTGCGGGTGAAGGGACTCGAACCCCCACACCTTGCGGCATCAGATCCTAAGTCTGACGTGTCTACCAATTCCACCACACCCGCATAAAGTGCAAATTAACACTTTTTATTTGGATAAATCCTAAGTCTAGCGTGTCTACCAGTTCCACCACATCCGCTTAGGGACGGCAAAGATAAACAAGATTTTAATTTTACAAACTAATTTTTCAATGAAAATCTACGTTTTTGTACCTTTAGCCTTCTTCAGAAAATAACTCTATGAAAAGCGCAAGACATTATATTGAAAAAAACAAACAACGGTTTATCGACGAGCTCATCGAACTGTTGAAAATTCCCAGCATTAGTGCCGATTCTACCTACAAAAAGGATGTGATTCGAACGGCGGAAGCAATCAAGGAACAACTGGTGGCGGCGGGCTGCCAAACCGTCGAAATATGCGAAACCCCAGGCTATCCCATTGTTTTTGGCGAAAAGATAATCGACAAAAAGCTTCCAACCGTTTTAGTGTATGGCCATTACGACGTGCAACCGCCAGATCCATTGGACCTTTGGAACAGTCCGCCCTTCGATCCTGTAATCCAGAAAACCGAACTGCACCCAGAAGGTGCCATTTTTGCCCGCGGCGCTTGTGACGATAAGGGACAGATGTACATGCATGTAAAGGCGCTGGAATATATGACCCAGACCGACCAACTGCCCTGCAACGTAAAATTTATGATTGAAGGCGAGGAAGAAGTGGGCAGTGCGAGTTTGGAGTGGTTCGTTACCCGAAACCGGGAAAAACTGGCCAACGATGTGATCCTCATCAGCGATACGGGTATGATTTCCAAAGATGTGCCTTCCATTACCACCGGCCTGCGCGGTCTTAGCTATGTAGAAGTGGAAGTGACCGGTCCCAACCGAGACCTGCACAGTGGTTTGTACGGTGGTGCGGTTGCAAACCCTATCAATGTTTTGGCCAAGATGATCGCTTCACTGCACGACGAGAACAAACACATTATCATTCCCGGGTTTTATGATGATGTGGAGGAATTGTCTGCAGAAGAAAGGGAAAAAATGGCCGAAGCGCCTTTTAGCAAAGATGCCTATACAAAGGCTCTCGACATTGAAGATGTATATGGTGAAAAAGGCTACACAACAAACGAGCGCAATTCTATCCGCCCAACGCTGGACGTAAACGGAATATGGGGGGGCTATATTGGTGAAGGCGCCAAAACGGTAATCGCCAGTAAGGCCTATGCTAAGATTAGCATGCGCTTGGTGCCCAACCAAGATTGGAAAAAAATCACCGTGCTTTTCAAGAACCATTTTGAAAGCATTGCCCCTAAGGGCGTGAAGGTGACGGTTAAACCACATCACGGCGGACAGGCCTACGTTACCCCCATCGATAGCGTGGAGTATCGCGCGGCCGAGAAAGCCTATGAGGCAACGTTCGGCAAAACGCCCATCCCACAGCGAAGTGGCGGCAGCATTCCCATTGTTTCCCTGTTTGAAAAAGAACTGGAAAGCAAAACTATTTTGATGGGGTTCGGGCTGGATAGCGATGCCATCCATTCGCCCAACGAGCATTTTGGAATTTGGAATTACCTAAAGGGAATTGAGACCATCCCTCAGTTTTACCATTTCTTTACAGAAATGAGTAAATAAACGGTTTTAAAAACTACATACAAACCTAACAGGTTTTCTAAACCTGTTAGGTTTTTTTTTGGATATTGGAAATATTTAGACTCTACACTTGTAGAATGGAATTATTTATTCTACATTTGTAGAGTTACATTGCAATTTCACGATTATGCAACTTACCAATGCCGAAGAACAATTGATGCAACTGCTGTGGAAGCAGAAGCGGGCTTATATGAAAGATTTAGTAGAAGACTATCCCGATCCCAAACCTGCAACTACTACCGTGGCCACCTTGCTCAAGCGTATGCAGGACAAAAAATTTGTGGGCTACGAGCAACTGGGGCGCGCACGGCGCTATTTTCCGTTGGTAACGAAGAGAGACTATTTCAGTAAACAGGTGAACGGTATGATAAAGCAATTTTTTAATAACAGTCCATCGCAATTTGCCTCATTCTTCACCGAAGAATCCAACCTTAGCAAAAGCGAGCTGCAGGCGCTGCGCAAATTGATAGACGAACAGCTAAAACAAAAATAACATGGAACTGTACTTGCTCAAATGGGCAGCGTGCCTTTGCATTCTCTTCGCTTTCTACAAGCTGTTTCTGGAAAATACCAGCCTGCACATCTGCAAGCGTATCTTTCTCTTGGGGATGTTGCCCGCGGCTTTCGCCATTCCGCTCATCACCTTTACAGAGTATATCGAGGTGGCCCCGGCCACCCTCCTTCCCCAAACCGAACCTACTGCCCCTGTAGTGGCACACAATACCCACAACGCCTCCACAAATTATGTTGGTTGGATACTTTGGACACTTTATGGAATAGGCACTGCCTACTTCGCATATCGTTTTGCTAAAAGCCTTTTTTATTTCCGAAGTAAAATTCGGTCGAATATCCAAGTACGCCTCGATGGGCTGCATTACGTACTGCTGGACGAATGTACGGTGCCACACACTTTTTTAAATTCTATTTTTCTGAACAAAAGCGATTTCGAGTCACAATCCATACCGAAGGAAGTTCTACTGCACGAGGCAACGCACGTAAGACAGGGACATAGCTGGGATTTGCTGGCTATAGAGCTCGTGCATCTATTTTTTTGGTTCAATCCGCTGTTGTTCTTCATAAAACGGAGCATGAAGCTAAACCATGAGTTTCTGGCAGACAGGGCCGTATTGCGCCAAGGCACCCCCACTGCCAAATATCAAGAGCTTTTGCTACGGCTTTCCGCACCGAGCAGCACGCCCTTACTGGCCCATTCCATTCGCTATTCATCCCTTAAAAAACGATTTACCATTATGAAAACACAGACAACTACAGGAACACAATGGTTTCGGGCTTTCATCTTGATTGGCCTATTCGCATCGTTAATCCTTGCCTTTAGCTCCACTAAAATTGTTGCCCAGGAAGCTGAAACAATGCTAAACAAAGCGCAGGTAGAGGAGTACAACCGCTTGGCCGAAAAATACAACAATCGCCCTAAGGCCGAATTTCAAATAAAAACTAGTGAAGTGTCACGAATGCGATATCTCTACAACCTAATGACAGAAGACCAGCGTCGCGAGGCCCAACCCTTGCCGCAATTACCCCCACCGCCACCTGCTCCGCCCCAGGCTACAGGTGCACCGGCGCCACCACCGGCCCCAGCTGCCAGACCTGCTCCAGATCCAGCACAATTGCTTTTAGAACTGGAAAAAAGGGGAGCCTCTTTCTATATGGGTCCGCACGAAATCGGTTCCAAAAAAGCGATTGAGGCCGTTCGAAAAAATCCGAAAATCAACATTCGTGTAGATGAGAGCAATCCACTGCGGCCCACCGTGCACCTCAACGATTGCTAGCCCATTAACGCACGGCTAGTCTCGAAAAGCTATAACCATACCTTTCCATGTAACAAACTGGAACATTTCACGTTATATACATTCATCAATCAATTAACTAACCAGTTATGTTACAGCGATTTTTTATTTTCTGCTCGGGAGCAGATACGGCTCTCCTAGATGATTGTTCACCGGGTGAACGCACCAAATACGCAGGCATTGGCGCCACGGTTTTCTTTACTGCCGTGATGGCTTTTATTGCAGCCGCATTTGCACTTTACACCGTCTTCGACAACTACGTTCTGGCAATTGCCTTCGGAATTGTTTGGGGATTGTTAATCTTCAATCTCGATAGGTTTATCGTTTCCACGATCAAAAAGCGCGATAGCTTCACAGACGAGCTCTTGCAAGCCTCCCCGCGAATTGTTCTCGCTATCATCATCGCCGTGGTAATCTCAAAACCGCTCGAACTGAAAATTTTCGAAAAAGAGATAGACCGGGTGCTATTAGAAGAAAAAAACGAACTAACCCTTGCCAACAAAGATCAACTCGCCCTTCAATTTATGCCGAACATCGAGGCGCTACAAACACAGATTGGCAGTTTGATACAAGAGATAGCCGATAAAGAGGCCCAAGTAAACAGTTTATACGATACCTACATCGCCGAGGCCGAAGGTCGCAAAGGTACCGAGCTGGTAGGAAAGGGCCCTGTTTATAAAGAAAAACGTGAAAAGCACGATGCCGAATTAGCCGCGCTGCAAACTCTTCGAACCAACAATGCAGAGAAAATCGCACAGCTTGAATCGCAGATAACCCAATTCCAATCGCAATACGATACCAAAGTAACTGAAACCCAACCGGTGATTGATGGCTTCGATGGGCTGATGGCCCGCATCAATGCCTTGGGCAAACTCCCTTGGCTGCCATCTTTCTTTATCTTCTTATTGTTTCTCGCTATTGAAACTTCACCCATTATCGCCAAATTGCTTTCGCCCAAAGGTGCGTACGACCTGAAACTGGAAGCGCAGGAAAGCGCTCTGCGTTCGTGGGTAGGCCAACAAAAATCGCAACGGGACATTCTGGCAGCTACCGATAAGGAAATCAACAACCGGGTGTACGCCGATATCGCCGAAGAACAGGAACTTTATGATTACAAGCGTGCTAGGGCGCGTGAGCTGATGCAGCAACAGGCCGATGCCTTTTACAGAAAGCAAAAAAGTGTGTTGTAATTTTTTATCCTCCCCGGAAAGGCACAAAAGCTATATTTGCATATGCAAATCATAGATTTTTCAACCTTGTCTAAAAGTTCCTTGCGCATCATGTTCCCAACCGTCGCTTTTGAACGAATCGTCGCTCCCAATATGAGCATAAACGGCGGTTTTTTTGGCGGCGATGTACAACACGAAGATTTGGGCGCCGCAGCGCAACGGCTTGATGCCTTTCAGCAAGAACATCCAAACGCACTATTGGCCAATGGCTATTTAGAAGAACGTGCCTTCTATAATACTTCCAATTACGAACGGCAGGGCCCAAATGGCACCGAATTTAGAAACATTCACTTAGGCACCGACTTCTGGTTGCCTGCACAAACTCCCGTACACGCACCTTTTGACGGCACTGTAGTCGTTTCTCACCTCAACGATTACCATAAAGACTACGGACCCTTATTGGTCTTAAAGCACGAAATAAAAAGTGAGGAAGTAGCCGGCTTAAAAAGTGAAGATGACACATTCTATACACTTTACGGTCACCTTACCAAAGATTCACTTACGCTTTCCCCAAAAGGAAAAACTGTAAAAAAAGGCGACCTCTTGGGAAAAATTGGAAACGAGCAGGAAAATGGCCATTGGTTACCGCACCTACATTTTCAGGTGGTGACCGATTTGCTGGGCCAGACCCAGAATTTCAACGGTACGGCCTACCCTTCGGAATTGGAGTACTGGAAAACCATATGTCCTAATCCCAACCACTTGTTTGTCGAGTCGTTTTAAGATGTTCCCTTAGCTGGATAAAATTCCCTCTGCCAAGCGCTCAGCGGTATGTGGGGCAAAGCGCAGCCAGATTTCGGGGTCTAGAAATTCCATTTCAGACAGATAACACCCGCCCTCGGCATCCCAAACGATATCCACCCTACCATAAGCCGGTGGCACCGGGCACTGGGCGTTGGCATGTTCAGCAAAGCGAATCTCCTCTTGGGTAGGTTCGTAGGGATGCACCGTTCCACCAAAATCATCCTGCACCCTAAAATCGCCGGCTTTCGCCTTTTTCAACACCGCGTGGGTGTAGTTCCCGTTGAAGACCATCAAGCTCGCTTCCCCCTTGGCAGTTATTGTAGGCAGATACTCCTGTACCAGCATATCGCGCTTCGCAACGAGCGAATGGAACAAGGCTTCTTTAGCATCTATCTCTTCTTCCGTTATTTTATAGGTATGAAATGCCGCCGCCGAGATCGCCGGTTTTACCACCAGCTGCTTCCAGCCCGTTGCGTTAGATAATTCGCGCAATGTAGTGTCACTTCCGGCATCGATAAATTGTGTGGGAACAATGCGCACGCCTCGTTCGCGTAAATCGCGCAGGTAGTATTTATGGGTGTTCCATTGCAATAACGGCAAAGGGTTTATTAGTCGGGTCTTAGCAGCGGTAGTCGCCATCCATCGGACGAATGCATCGCTACGCTCAAAATAATCCCAAACGGTACGCACTACCGCGGCATCTGTTTGCGACCAATCGTAGTGCGGGTCGTCCCAATACGTACGCTCTACCGAAACGCCTTTTGCTTCGAGCGCAGCCTTGAGCAACTCATATTCCTTTAAAATATTGGCGATATAAGGAGTGACCGTTTCGGGATGATAGAACTTCTTAGCGGTTACCACGGTAATTTTTTGCATAGACAGAAACTTTTCGTAAAGCTACGAAATAGACGTATCTTTCAGCATCACGACAACAACGCTTATGAAAAATATACTTTTGGCGGCCTTCTTGAGCTTTTGGTCACTTTCGAGTGCCCAAACCAATTTGGAAACCGATGCGAAGGCCATTAGGGAAGTTATGGCTAAACAAGAACGAGCCTGGAGCCAGCACGATCTGGAAGGGTTTATGCAGGGCTATTGGAAAAGCGATTCGCTGAAATTCTTTGGAAAAAATGGACTCACCTCGGGCTGGCAGAAAACGCTCGATAATTACAAGAAAGGATACCCCAGCAAGGAGCATAGCGGGACACTAAGCTTTGTCATTCAAGATATCTCGGCCATTTCGGAAGATAGCTATTGGGTAATGGGCGAGTATTTTCTAAAGCGCAGCCTGGGCGATGCCAACGGGGTGTTTATGATTATCTTCCGGAAGATTGATGGCGACTGGAAGATTGTGGCAGATATGAGCTGTGGTTAATTTCCTTTAACTCGCCTCCAAAGTTCTTCCCGCAGCCGCTCTGCATCCTCCCGCTTTTTGGGTTCCTCACGTACGGCAAGGCCATTGGAAGTAGGTTTCAGAAGATAGCTGAAGGCATATTTTGTCGTGGCGGGATCTACCCCCAGCAACCCGAAACGGAGGTCGTTGTAATAGATGTTACCTTCCTTTTCTGAAATGGTAAACCATCCGTTGGAAATTTTCTGAAGGCGTTCCACTTTATCTTCATTCGCCAAGGCACCTAACGCGCCATGATTTTTTAAATGCGGATGGAATGTTATGGGCTGGGAGTCGAAAAAAGCCCAAGCACCCATTAAAATGGCGTCATCGGTCATTACATTCGCATACCAAAGCACCGTGTTGAACGGACTGGGACGCGTTTCGATATGTGTATATGAAATATTTTGCCGCTGTAAGGCCGCTTCAAACTTTTGGATGGCGATGTACTTGAAAACCAGTGTGAGGCCCAAATACGCAGTGCTTATCACTAGTCCCAACTTGTTGTACCGCTGTCGGCGAGGACTTCCCCGTTTCTGAAAAGCTGCCAATACCACCAAAACAAAAAAGGGAACCGTGTACAGCGGATCGATAACAAAAATGTTCTTATACGCTAGACGCAAGTCAAGCGGCCAGAATAATTGGGTACCCCAGGTGGTGTGCGCATCCAGCAACGGGTGGGTAATAAAACACGCAAACCAAAGCCAAGACCACTGTTTCCAGCTCGCCCTTGTTTCCCAAAGGGAAGTGAGCCAACCAAAAAACAGTCCGCCCAATACAGAGAATACAATAGAATGGGTAAAACCGCGATGCCATTCCAGTGCGGTAACTGTATCTACAAAAGCGCCGGAGATCACATCGAGATCTGGGATAGTGCCCGCAATGGCGCCATAGAGCATCGCCTTATTGCCCACCCTGTTTCCCAAAACAGCCTCTCCTACCGCAGCTCCCAGTAAAATTTGCGTTACCGAATCCATTAGTCTACGATATTCATTTTTTTCAGCAGAAAGGAAGCGTTCATATTTTGACACACACCTTTTTTCAGGGTGTAATCAAAATACAGTTCGTCCTCCTGAATTTGGGCATCGAAGTAATAGTTTTTTACTGAAGGTAAACGGTTAGCGACCTCGCACAGGCTAAGGTCATGGGTGGCGATAATTCCCGTGGCGTTTCCGGCCACGAGTTTTTCCAAGAATTTTTGCGAACCAATGGCCTTATCGGTACTGTTGGTACCTTTTAGTATCTCGTCCAAAATAATGCAATGGGGCTCTTGAGATACCGCTTCGATAACAAACTTTAGCCGCTGCAACTCGCTGAAAAAATACGAAGCCTCATCGGCGAGACTATCTGTAGTGCGCATACTGCTAATCAATTTCATCGGGTGGTAGGTCGCGCGGCTAGCACAGATGGGAAGCCCCGTATTTGCCATAACCATCATAAGCGAGACCGTACGCAAAAAGGTGCTTTTCCCCGCCATATTGGCTCCCGTAACAATAAAAAATTCCCCAAGACAGATCCTGAAATCATTGCGTACCATCGTTTCAGGTACGAGCAAGGGATGCCCAGCTCCTTCCGCCTCCATTAAAACGGGCGTTTCAGTAATAAGGGGAAACGTATGGTTGGGGTGGTTAAACGCATAATTTCCGAAGGAATTATAGGCATCAAAAAAGGTAATAGTATCAAACCATTCTCCTACCAGATCGTGATGGGTATGGATCCACCGCTCGATGCGGTAGCTTACCCACACATCCCGCAGCATAAATCCGTTGGCCAATACGCCCACCAGCATATTGTTTCGTTGGTCGAGGGCATCGAGGTGCTTGGCAAATTTCTTTAGCGAAACCGAAGCTATTTGATCGTCGGTAAAAACGGCAGCCTGTTTTTCTTTCAAATGCGAAGCGCTGAACGGTTTGCTTTCAATAAGCTGCATCAATTTCTGAAACTGCTCGAAGGTACTCTGTATTTTTGAAGTAGAGAGGGAAAGTGCATTCACCTTTTTCAAAAATGCCCCACTTATCGCCAATCCCAGTAAGAACCACCCAAAAACTGCATACCCAGAAACCAAATCCATAAAATAGCTCGCTATTAGCAACACCGATAGTAGCGAGAAGATAGGCGCGACAATAACAATCCAGCGCGGCGCGAACGGCCGATAGTTCGACAGCCAACTACGAACCTCTTTCGCCGAGACCTCCGTTTTTACCAAGGAAGCAACGGCTGAATAGTGCTGGCGCCACTCGGGCACGTCGCGCAGTTCTTTAACGGCTTCCTGTTTTTCGGGAATGTT
>CAZXDP010000007.1:0-74491 GCA_964639255.1 uncultured Flavobacteriaceae bacterium | reverse complement strand
AAGATTGAGTTCGCTCGCCACGGCCTGTGCCGTATCGTGATTGTCGCCCGTGAGCATTATTATATCGATTCCCTTGTCCTGTAGTTTTTTGATGGCCTCGGCGCTCGTTTTCTTGATTTTATCGCCAATGACCACATAACCGACAACGCATCCTTCAATCGCGAGATAAGAAACCGTTTTACCCTGCTTTTGGAAGGATTGGGCTTTTTCCTGCATAGAGTCCAACAATTCGGCATTGGCGTGTTCCATCATCTTGGCATTGCCCAGCGCCACTTCTTTACCGTTTACCTTCCCTTCCACTCCTTTTCCGGTAACGGCATTGAATCCTTCAGCCTTAAGTCCCGAAGTTTCGGGATCGGCTTTTTGTTCTTTTCCATATTTTACGGTGGCTTCCGCAAGGGGATGCTCACTTTGGTTATTCAAGGAGACAATGTATTGCAATACCTCACTTTCGCTGAAACCGTTATCGAATGAACCCACCTTTTCCACCGTGGGTTTTCCTTCGGTAATCGTTCCCGTTTTGTCCACAATGAGCGTATCCACTTTGTCCATTTTTTCGAGGGCTTCGGCATTCTTTATCAGCACACCGTTCTGTACGCCTTTGCCGACACCGACCATAACGGACATCGGCGTTGCCAAACCTAGGGCACAGGGACAGGCGATAATCAAAACGGCAATGGCATTGACCAACGCATACACATAGGCCGGTTCCGGTCCCCAAATCGCCCACACCCCAAATGTGATTACGGCAATGATGACCACAATGGGAACGAAATAGCCCGAAACCGTATCGGCCAATTTTTGGATGGGCGCACGGCTACGGCTGGCATCGTTGACCATTTGGATGATTTGCGAAAGCAAGATATCTGAACCCACCTTTTCCGCTTTCATCAAAAAGGATTGGTTGCCGTTAATCGTTCCGCTACTGACCTTGTCATTGACGGACTTGCTTACGGGAATCGGTTCGCCCGTAATCATCGATTCATCGATGGATGTTTCCCCATCGATAATCACACCGTCAACGGGAATTTTGTCACCAGGCTTTACCCGAAGAATATCGCCTAATTCAATTTGGTCGATGGCGACTTCCTGTTCCTTGCCATCAACCACCTTGACCGCCTTGTTCGGTGCCAATTTTAAAAGTTCCTTGACTGCAGAATTTGTCTTGCTATGTGCGCGCGCTTCCAACAACTGACCGAGCAATACTAAGGTCAAGATGACCGTAGCCGCTTCAAAATAGACGTGCACAGTGCCCGCTTCGGTTTTGAACTGTGCTGGAATAAAATCAGGAACAAGCATCCCGACGACACTGAACAACCAGGCCACGCCAGCACCAATGCCGATAAGCGTAAACATATTGAGGTTCCACGTTTTGATACTGCGGTACGCGCGTTCAAAGAACATCCAAGTGGCGTAGAACACAACGGGAATGGAAAGCGCGAACTGAATCCAGTTCCAGTATTTCAATTCCAGAATATTGTACAGTGGATTGTCGACAACCATTTCCGACATTGCAATGATGAAAATAGGCAATGTAGAAGCCGTCGCTACCCAGAACTTTTTGAGCAATTTTTTATAGGTCTTTTCTTCTGCGGACAGGTCGGGTTCCATCGGTACCAAGTCCATTCCGCAAATAGGGCAGCTTCCCGGTTCATCATCTACGATTTCAGGATGCATTGGGCAGGTCCATTGTTCCGAAGTAGTTGCAGTCAAGTTTTGCTCTTCCACCAAATCCATTCCGCAGACAGGACAATCGCCCGGTTTGTCGTACGTCTTGTCGCCCTCGCAATGCATCGGGCAATAGAAAGTACCTGTACCTTTCCCTGTCTGTTTCTCTTTTTTCGCTTTCGTACTTCGACTATGCTCAGCATTAACTTTAGCGGAATCATCCTTGTGATGATGTTCGCCTGGTTTGTAAATGCTATAGGTATCGCCATCGGCTGCCAAGGCTCGCTGAAATGTTTCGATAGGAATATGCGATTCCATTTCGATGATCGCTTCAGCTTTTTCCAAATCGACAGACACGGCAGTTACACCCTTCACGTTAGAAAGGGTTTTCTCGACGTGGCTACTGCAGCCGTTGCAGGTCATTCCGTGTATGTGGAAAGTGTGTTTCATTTTTCTTATTTAATATTTTTAATCTAACGGGTTTCAAAATCCTGTTAGGTCTGCTTATTTATTCAATTAAAAACCTTACGATAAGTCCCCCCGCAAGCCATACATAACAGATAAATGCCGCATATTTTAAAATAGTTTCGAGTAAGGGACTTTTGGGTGCCATTTCGCTCATGGAGTGTTCCACATCCTTTTTCTTATAGAATCCTAGATAAATTAGGTATCCTGAAATTACAAGAAAGGCGATGTTCAAAAAGAAGGTATAGTCAATCTTGAAATGTTCCTTATCCTGAATCTTGACCTGTGACGGGTCGGGCAGCATTCCCAACAAATCGAAACCATAATGCAGGGCCAACGAAGTACCAACTAATGCCGTGAAAAGCAAAAACAGAATGAAAAATGACATCTTCCAACCATAATATTTCGCATTGATGCGCAGTACGGGAAAGACCACCAAATCACTAAAAATAAAAGCCATCACCCCTGCGAAGCTTACACCTTTGCCAAAGAGCAAAGCAGCCAACGGGATATTTCCCATCGAGCCGATGAAGGTGAGAAATGCAGCCACCGGACCGACGATTATATGTTCCAGGATTTCGAAGAAGGTAAAATCTGTTTTGCCCTGGCCGCTGTTTTTGAAAAGGGTCTGGAAAAAGGAATCGGGCACGAATGCGGCTACTATTCCGGCAATGGTAAAGCCAACCGTGACATCCTTCCAGACCATTTGCCATTCCATCTTATATTTCTTGGCGACCCTGGCCCAACTGTCCTCGTTTTGAATCTGTTTTTTCCAATCCTTTGAAGCGTCCATCTCATCGTAATCCTGTCCTTCCAGATTCTTTCTCGCTTTTTCAATGAGTTTTTTAGGATTGATGATCCGAACAAGCATCCAGCTAATCAATATTAACAACAGACCACCCACATACTCCCCTACCACGAATTGCCACCCCAAGAAAATAGAAATGATAATCCCTAGTTCGATGACCAAATTGGTCGATGCCAAAAGGAAGGCTATTGACGAGACAAAGCTTGCGCCTTTTTTGAACAAGGATTTTGCACTTGCCAGCGCCGCAAAACTGCATGAACTGCTTATGAAACCAAAAAACGTTCCCAAGGCTACACTTTTCCCTTCATCTTCGCCCATCGCTTTTTGCATCCGTTTTTCGGTCACGAAAATTTGTATCATACTGCTGATGATGTAGCCTAAGATAAACGCCCAAAGTGCCATCCAGAAGAATCCCGTTGTGGTGTAGGCGGCTTCGCACCATTGTTTTAAAAAGTCGTTCATAGTTGTATTAATTTAGACCTAACTTAAGCCTAAGGGGTCTATTTTGCCATTAGGTATTCATTAAATAATTTATAATCGCAGACTGTGCATAGTACATCCGCACCGACTCGATTTGGTTCATCTGAAATTTCAGCTGCAATTCCTGAATGTCCAGCACATCGTTAAAATCGATGGTCCCGGTCTCGTAATTCTTTATTAAATTTTCCTCGGCATCCTTGGCCTGTTTGAGATTCTTCTCTTGGGTGTTGAACTGGATGCGGGCCTGATTGCGTTGCGATGTTGCTTTCGCGAAAGCAGTTTCCAATGTGTTCAACCGTTCTGATTTCTGTGATTCGATTTCTAGTTGTTTCAAGTCATTCTGTTTGGAAATAGAGGAATAACGGCTGTTGAAAATAGGGATGGAGACCGATATCATCGGCATTACGATATCCTTGCCGTTATCGCTAAAGGTCATTTCCGGTCGTTCCGAAACAGGCATATAGTCCAATCCAAAGCCGATGTTCGGGGCACTTTCTTTCTGATTGAGCAATTCGGATTGTTCGATGGACTCGTAAAGTTTATCGTATTTGAGCAATTCGGGATGGAGCGCTAGACCTTCTTCATTATACATCGGGTCTTCCGTGGGGATGGTCATTTCTGGGACAACCTCAACAGCTATGCTTTCCTTTCGGTTCAAAAGGTTGTTGAAGCTGACCTGTTCGGCCAAATACTCTTCCTGCAAGACTTCCCTTTGTTGCTGCAATTCGTTCTGTCGAATCTGCAATTTAAGAACATCCACCACAGAGGCTTTTCCAATTTCAACCGAAGTCAATGCCAACCGTTCGTAGGTTTCTAAGAGTTGGATGTTTTCGTCCAATACGTTTTGCTTTGCCTTGTTGGCATACAGTTGATAATAAGACTGGGCGACCGAAAGTGCCAGTTTCCGCTTGGCAATGGCAACTTCCACAAATTCGGTTTCGGCCATAGAGCTGGCATAATTTTCACGAGCCGTTATGGTACCGAACCATGGCAACATCTGCGAAATTGAAAATCGTGCCCGTTGTGCACCCGTTCGGGTTTCGGGTTCGCTTACAAAGTATCCTGCGCTTACCACAGTATTAGGTAGCGTATTGACCTCATTGCCCTTTTCCTGTGCGATGTTGTATCGAAGTTCGTATGCTTGGATAACGGGATTGTTCGCTTCCGCTTCCTGTATGTAGGATTGTAATTTCTGTGCTTTCGCGAATGCGGAAACAAATAGTAGACCCATTATGACTATTATATTTTTCATCAGTTTGCTCGTTTAAGTTGGTATTCTTCCCGCCAGCTATATAGTACGGGCAACAGGAAATAGGAGGTTACATCAATTAGCATCCCGCCCACAATGGGAATGGCCATCGGAATCATTATATTGCTTCCCTTTCCTGTGGATGTCAATACGGGCAACAATGCCAGAACGGTCGTTACCGTGGTCATCAAACAAGGGCGGATGCGCTTGCCCGCAGCTTCACGGGTAGCTTGACGAATTCCCGGTTTGTCGTTCGGCTTTTCATTATCGAAAGACTGGTCGAGATAGGTTGCCATCACCACACCGTCATCCGTAGCGATTCCGAAGAGTGCAATGAACCCGACCCAGACCGCAACGCTCAGATTGATGGTCTTTATGTTGAACAGTTCACGTAAGTTTTCACCGAACAGGTTAAAATTGAGGAACCAGTCCTGACCGTACAGCCATATCATCACAAAGCCGCCTGCGAAGGCCACTGCAATGGCGGTAAATACCATTAATGAAGTGGTGACCGATTTGAACTGAAAGTATAGAATTAGAAAAATGATAACCAAGCACAGCGGAACCACGATGGACAAGGTTTTTTCGGCACGTAACTGGTTTTCATATGTGCCCGTAAATTGGTAGCTAATGCCCTTGGGAACGGTGAGTTCGCCGTTGTCGATCTTTTCTTGAATTAATGCCTGTGCGTTTTCCACCACATCCACTTCAGCAAAACCGTCCAATTTGTCGAAGAGTACGTAACCCACTAAAAACGTATCCTCGCTTTTGATGACCTGCGGCCCTTGCTCATATCGAATATCAACCAATTCGCCTAGTGGAACAGGACTTCCTTTTTCCACGGGAACGTAGATGTTTTTCAGGTCAGTCGGATTATCACGCAGCTCACGAGGGTAGCGCACCCTTACCGCATAGCGTTCCCTGCCCTCGACAGTCTGGGTCAGGGGCATCCCGCCCACGGCCACTTGCAGAATTTCCTGCACGTCCATAATCGAAACACCGTAACGCACCAACTGTTCCCGTTTTATGTCAACCAACAAATAGGGTTTCCCAACAATGCGGTCGGCGAAGACGGCCTGTTCTTTTACGCCTTCGGCCTGTTTCAAGATTTCTTCGAGTTCCAATCCGAACGCTTCGATTTCCCGTAAGTCCTGACCCTTGACCTTGATACCCATAGGTGCGCGCATACCCGTTTGGAGCATTACCAATCTTGTTTCAATAGGCTGTAACTTGGGTGCGGATGTGACACCAGGCAGTTTAGTGACCCGAACGATTTCGTTCCAGATGTCATCCGGACTTTGAATTTCAGGTCGCCAGTTTCGGTAGTACTCGCCCTCGTTATCCGGAATCAATTCGTTTCTTGTGATGGTAGTTTGCAATTGGGAGGCTTCATAGTTGGCATCGCTTTCTACTTCATTATTCGGATTAATATGAAATTTATCGTTTTTCAGTACGAATAGACCATCATCGTTTACCCGATAGCGCTGCCGCTCGCCTGAAGCGTTGTGCATATATTCAGATTTGTACTGAATTACGTTTTCGTACATTGAGAGCGGTGCTGGGTCAAGTGCTGATTCGGTGCGGCCTGCCTTGCCGACGACAGTCTCGATTTCAGGAATAGTAGCCACCGCCATATCCAATTGTTGCAAGACCCTTTTGTTTTCCTCAACGCCCGCGTGCGGTAGCGATGTGGGCATCAACAGGAATGAGCCTTCGTTGAGCGCGGGCATAAATTCTTTGCCCGTGTTCCGCATAATAATGAAACCAAGAACGAGCAATGTTGTGGGAATCATCAGAAACAACAACCTGTTTTGCAAGGCCCATTTCAGTATACTATCGTAATATTTACGCAGTAACGAGAAAATGCCCAGCACGCCGAAACAGCTTATCGAAACAAAAAGAAGGTTCATTATCAGGCTGCGGTCGAAGCCAAGCGGTCGCCAGTACTCGGCCAATAGAAACACAACTGCGGTGGTGGCGATAGTCGTATTGATGAGATTTTTTTGCTTCTGCGAAAGCGAAACACGCATTGCTAGAATGGCCACCGCGCCAAAAGCGACAAGCACCAAGCCTATCCAATACCCAAAAATCACGGCGGTAATTCCCAATAAAATCAAAAGTCCATTGATAACATATTTGAGCCGCTCTCGCATTTCGGTTTTTCTAAAGAAAGTCGCCGCGAATGGCGGAATAAGAAACAGCGCAATAACGAGTGCAGCGGCCAATGCCATTGTCTTGGTAAACGCCAATGGCCGGAAGAGTTTTCCTTCGGCACCAATCATTGTGAACACGGGAAGAAAACTAATAATCGTTGTCATTACGGCTGTAACAATGGCACCCGAAACTTCGGCAGTGGCGTTGTAGATGATTTCGTTTGTGGTATAAGGCTGGCCATTTTTGTTTACCCGTAGGTCTTCGTCTTCCAGATGGCGAATCATATTTTCGGCAAGGATGACCCCGACATCGACCATTGTGCCGATGGCAATGGCAATACCTGAAAGTGCCACGATGTTAGCATCTACATTAAAGAGCTTCATCGTAATGAACACCATTAAGACCGCCACGGGCAATAATCCGGAAATCAATATGGATGCTCTTAGATTGAATACCATAATGATAATGACCAAAATGGTAATTAGGATTTCCAAGGTCAGGGCCTCGTTAAGCGTCCCTAACGTTTCTTGAATTAGTTCGGTACGGTCGTAAAAGGGAACGATGGTCACTTGTGAGGTTCGACCATCGGCCAATTCCTTGGTAGGAAGTCCCGAGCTTATTTGATTGATCTGGTCTTTAACGTTATTGATGACTTCCAGCGGATTGGCACCGTAGCGGGCTACCACCACACCGCCCACGACTTCGGCCCCTTCCTTGTCCAAAATACCGCGACGAGGCGCCGGACCTAAATGCACTCGTGCGATATCTTTTATTCGTATGGAGGTATAACCTTCAGAAGTGACAACGGCATTCTCAATATCTTCTATAGATTTAACATACCCCAAGCCACGCACCAAGTATTCGGCCTTGTTCATTTCCAAAGTTTGCGCACCAATGTCCTGATTGCTTTCCTTTACAGCTTTCACGATATCGGCCAGACCGATGTTGTATTGCCGCATCTTTTCAGGGTCAACGTCCACTTGGTATTCCTGAACATAACCACCTATGGAAGCCACTTCTGAAACACCACTTGCAGAAGAGAGCGCATATTTCACATAATAATCCTGTATGCTGCGAAGTTCCTGTAAAGCCCATCCGCCCGTGACGTTCCCATCGCTATCGCGACCTTCGAGCGTGTACCAAAAAATCTGTCCCAATCCCGTAGCATCCGGACCCAAGGCGGGATTCACACCCTCGGGCAATAGACCGCTGGGTAGCGAATTGAGCTTTTCAAGGATACGGCTACGCGACCAGTAGAATTCAATATCCTCTTCAAAAATTATGTAAATGCTTGAAAACCCGAACATCGAGGAACTACGGATAGTCTTAACGCCAGGTATTCCTAATAATGAAGTGGTAAGCGGATAGGTGATTTGGTCTTCAATATCCTGGGGGGAACGGCCTTGCCATTTGGTAAAAACAATCTGTTGGTTTTCGCCAATATCGGGTATGGCATCTACGGCCACAGGATCGTTAGGAAGTATTCCGGTGTCCCAATTAAAAGGTGCGTTCACGATACCCCAACCCACGAACAGGGCGAGCATCAATACCGCAACGAGCTTGTTTTCTATAAGGAATTTTATGCCTTTGTTCAGCATATAAAATGATAATTAGACAGTTATACAATAGTGGTCTTGGTGAAATTCTGAAAGTTGAATACAACAAAACGTGCCCAGAATCCCGCTCATTCGGGACAGGGCTAAAAGGTTATTGTCTAAAAATCAAATTAGATAGGTCTCGTAGAGTACTTGAACGTCCCGTTCAATAAAGGGGGGTGAATAGTCTTTGTAGGGAACGAAATTAGCGTCCAATCCCTCAAAAAGATTGACAAAGGTGTAGAAAAATGTGGCAACAAAAGTCTGTTGCTCAAAAGTAAGTTTGTTGAATGCTATTTTAAGGTCGTCGCTACTTTCTTTTACAATTTTTTGGCCTGAGCAACATGATGTCTCGCTCATTGAAGGATTTTCACAACTCTTGGAAGACTGGGGGTTTGCCATTCCACAATCCTCCGCTATTGTGAAGAAACTGAAGTCGACCAAAGAATCCCCGCAATAGTGCATATCCACAGTAAATGACATAGTAGTGAACAGCACTACAAATGCCATAATAATGGATCCCCAAGTGCGGACGACGTTTTTCATAAGAACAAAAATAGCTAAAACTAGCGGAAATTCTTAAGATTTAACATTCTGACATACAACGAAATGAAAAAGCCTTCCCTTTCGGGGAGGCTTTTAAAATTCCATTTCGTAAGCAATTAGTTTTACGAACGTGAGTATATAGTTGTAGCGTTCTTAACACGTTCGGGTAAATTTGCCATAGAAGAAACGTACATATTACGATCGTTATAGACTCTGTTCGGCTTCTCTCCTACTATAATGTATTGCACATCAAGATTGGGTGCATTTAAATTTACTTGATCTTGCACGCGCATGGTTTTATCGCCTAATTCGGTCTCTAGGGCTTCCAGAGTAGCGATAACGTAAAGTCTGCGTTCACTGGCCCGAATTTCCTGAATTTCGATATCGTGTTCGGTATCGTCTACTTCAGCTTCTACGATAAGGCTCCGTTCCTCTTTATCTTCATCGGGCATATCAACATCGATGGTGGGAACTTCAATTTCCTCTTCCTCCATTACCACAACCACCTTAGGCACTTCTACTACTTCCGTAGTGGTACCGATATCGATATTCGCCCAATCTACATCGTAGGCCGGTAGTTGTCCTTCCTCGGCATCAATATCCACATCGACCTCTGGCAACTCTGCTTCCCGTGTCTTGTCGAGATCGCAGCTACCTAAAGTAAAAGTGGCTATTGTAATTGCAAAAAGTATCTTCTTCATGATATTTAATTTTAAATTTATTAGTGATTTTATAAATTACTGGTTTACAATAAATGCGTGGATAACCCCTGGCAACCAGAAAATCAAGGTTAATATTAAATTGATTAGAAAAACCGTGCTAAGGCCGTGCTTTAAAAATACGGCCAAGGGCGGCAATAAAATGTTCAGAATAATAGTAAGTAATGACATAGGGTTGGTTTTTTTTGTTTCAATCCAAATTAATTATACCAATGCGTTCGTTTCGTTAATATCTACTTAATTATCATAGATTTAACGGCACATGTTAATGATTTTATGAAAACTTTTGCGGAAAGGCGTTATTCTGGATATTCTACCCGAAGATGGTAGATGTTGTTCAATTTTTTCTTGAGCACCTTTTTAATTATCTGTATTTCCTTGAATGTGATGTTAGCGTTTAAGAACTGGCCCTGTTCCATCTGTCCATCGATGATTTTTTCTACAAATGCATCTATCTTGGACGAGGTAGGTTCCTTGAGGCTCTTGCTGGCTGCCTCTACACTGTCTGCCATCATTAAAATTGCAGTTTCCCTAGAGAACGGAATGGGACCAGGATACTGAAAATCTTCAGCATTGGCACTGCCATGTAGTTCTTCTTCCTTCTTATAAAAATAATACACCAGGCTGGTTCCGTGATGGGTGCGAATAAAATCGATAACCCTGTCGGGCAAATTGTTCTTCCTAGCGATCTCAACCCCTTTTATCACGTGGTTGATAATAATTCTGGCACTTTCCTTAGGGTCTAGTTCAGAATGTGTATTAATGCCGCTCAATTGATTTTCGGTAAAATACGTTGGATTCTTCATCTTACCGATATCGTGGTACAAGGCCCCAACCCGTACCAGCATAGAATTAGCGCCAACCTCGTTGGCGGCCGCTTCGGCCAAATTGGCGACATTCAGCGAATGGTGAAAGGTTCCGGGAGCGTCATTACTAAGTTTTTTCAGCAATTTCGAATTGGTATCGCTCAGTTCCAAGAGCGAAACATCGCTTACCAGTCCGAAGGCTTTTTCATATAGATAAATCAACGGATGTGCAAAAAGGGTAGCGAGGCCGTTCAGGATAAAAATGCCGAAAGTCTGCCATTGCAGCAACTGTAAGTTACCTTCCTGTATCAAGAAAAATGCGAAATACCCCACGATATAAATAAGGGTAATTTGACCCACCGAAATAAACAAATTTGCGCGTCGGTAGAGTTCAGAGATCGTTAAAATCGTCACGATACCCGCGATAATTTGCAGGAACATATACTCAAAGCTATTGGGAACGATAAAGCCCAACAGTAAAACGGTCAGTACGTGCACAAAAAGACCCAAGCGCGGATCGAAAAACGCCTTTAATATAAGCGGAAGTATGCATAAAGGCACCACATACACATAATTGGCATCCAATTGCACGATCATGGTCGTTAAAAAAACCATGAGCACAACATTGAAAAAAATGAAGGTTACCTTGGTGTTATTGTTGAATATGGCCGAGCGGTATTTGTTCAAGAACAACAATAGCATTAGAAACACCAACGATACCAATAATGAATACCCCACCAAGAGCCACACATAATTGGACTTGCTCCACACTTGCGATTGGTATTCGGCCTTCAATGAATTAAGCACCTGAAAGGTCTCGCCTTCAACAACCTCTCCCTTGGCAATGATACGACCTCCCTTTTCAATAACCCCTCTGTTGGGATTTATAGCTTCAATTTGTGAGGCAATGGCCGCCTCTGTGAGCTTAGCGTTATACGAAACATTGGGAGTTATACTTCGTTCCAGCAATTTTTGAATAAAATTGGTAGATGCGACGGAAAAGGTTGAAGTAACCGTTTTGTTTATCTTTTCAGAAAGTTCGCCCAGCTGAAACACTTGGCCATAGGTAAGCTCCTCAATTTCATTGCCCTTTTTTAGATAGATGAGTTGGCTATCAGGATACGAATGAATCTCCTCTGTAACGCCGTTCTCGTAAATGTCGTTCAAAATTGCCGTCCCTACCTGCCGGAAACGTTCCTTAGAAGTTTCAAACAGGGTATCCTCGTAATTCTGGTCCAACAACTGCGCAAAACGCTGGTTGCTAGTTTGCTGCGCCTCGGGCTGAAAATCGAAGTACGGGATGGCTTCAGCACGTACGGCTTGTTTCTCGTTCTCTAAGGTAGTTTCATCCTTTTTTATGGTAAAACTGAACGGCGCATATAAATTTTCATACTGCCATGGCTTTCCCTTCTGAAAATTATATTTGAATTGCCCTCCCTTCGGAAATAAATAAATAACCAATAGCGTGGCGCTAATGAAAAGAAATGCCTTGTAAATGAACGACTGGTTTTTCGCAAATAGGGAAAGGAGGTTCTTCATATGGCCAATTGGAATAGTAAAGGTATAAATAACCATTCATTTATCCCAAGGCACACCCTTTCAAAGATTGATATTTCGGTTAATTATACGTAAATTCGCAGCACTTTAAAATTGACTTAAATACACGAGCATGAGCAGAAAAGTTGTAATCGTATCGGCAGCGAGAACCCCAATATGCAGTTTTATGGGCAGCCTGTCGTCCCTAACCGCCACCCAATTGGGGAGTGCCGCCATTAAAGGCGCTCTAGATAGAATTAATCTTGATCCAGCAACCGTACAGGAAGTAATTATGGGAAATGTCGTGCAAGCAGGTGTTGGTCAGGCACCGGCCCGGCAGGCAGCCCTTTCCGCGGGCATCCCAGATACCGTACCATGTACCACTATAAATAAGGTATGCGCGAGCGGTATGAAAGCGGTGATGCAGGCAGCACAAGCAATTGCTTTAGGCGATGCCGATATTGTCGTTGCAGGAGGTATGGAGAGTATGAGCAACATTCCACACTATGTACATTTGCGCAATCCCCATAAATTTGGGCCTAAGACGATGGAAGATGGAATGCAAAAAGACGGTTTGGTAGATGCGTACGACCATAATGCAATGGGAGTTTGTGCCGATCTTTGCGCTACGGAACATAATTTTTCGCGGGAAGAACAAGATGCTTTCGCCATAGAAAGCTATAAGCGATCTGCCCAAGCGTGGGCCGAAGGCAAATTTAAAGATGAGGTCGTACCCGTAGAGGTACCACAGCGCCGTGGGGAACCTATCGTCGTTTCGGAAGATGAAGAATTCAAGAATGTGAAAATCGATAAAATTCCGTCGTTGCGCCCTGCTTTCAGCAAAGATGGAACGGTAACAGCCGCCAATGCTTCCACAATTAATGATGGTGCCGGAGCCATGGTGTTGATGAGCGAAGAAAAAGCAAAGGAACTTGGACTTACTGTTCTGGCGACCATCAAAGGATATGCCGATGCAGCACAGGAACCAAAATGGTTTACGACAGCGCCTGCCAAAGCCCTTCCCAAGGCACTTTCAAAAGCTGGCGTCAGCAAGGAAGATATCGATTTCTATGAATTCAACGAAGCCTTTGCCGTGGTTGGGTTGGCCAATATGAAATTATTAGGGTTAGATAGCCACAATGTAAACGTGAACGGAGGCGCCGTCTCCTTGGGGCATCCGTTGGGGTGTAGTGGCGTTCGCATCTTAATAACACTCTTAAACGTTCTGAAACAGAATAATGCTAAGCTTGGAGCAGCTGCCATTTGCAACGGCGGTGGTGGTGCCAGCGCCATGGTGATAGAGCGAAACTAACCTTGCCGTCTCCCCATTACCTGCTGAATGAAATACGGAATTTGCAATTTAAGTGTCGTACCGCTTAGGGCCGAACCTTCCGATACTTCGGAAATGGTCTCGCAAGTTCTGTACGGAGATCATTTTAAAATACTCGACGCCCGAAAAAAATGGATACGCATTCAGCTGGCTTTCGATCGTTACGAGGGCTGGATAGACAATAAGCAATTTGTTTTTCTTAATGAGGAAGAATATGAGCCTTTGGTGCGAGCTACCCCTGAATATGCTTCAGATTTGGTCGATTTTGTGACTACAGGCGATAATCGATTGCACTCCGTTTGTATGGGAAGCAATGTCGGTCTCGCATCATTAATGGGTCATACTTTTGAAGGCAAGAAAATTTCTGGGAAAAAACCTAAGGCGCACTTGATCTCCACTGCATTGCTTTATTTAAACAGCCCCTATCTCTGGGGCGGCAAGACGCCCTTTGGGATAGATTGCAGTGGCTTCACGCAAATGTGCTACAAGCTGAATGGTTACAAATTATTGAGAGATGCCAGCCAGCAGGCCACGCAGGGAGAACCGTTAAGTTTTATTGAAGAGAGCGAACCGGGAGACCTTGCTTTTTTTGATAATGCAGAGGGCGCTATTACGCACGTGGGCATCATTATGGATGATAACTACATTATCCACGCACATGGTAAAGTGCGCATTGATAGGTTAGACCATAGCGGTATTTTCAATTACGAAACCAAGGGCCATACCCATACATTACGGGTGATTAAAAGGATTGTATAAAAAAACCCTCATAGAATTGCAATTCTATGAGGGTTTTTCTAGGGTTCGAACCTAAAAGAAGGGACTCGGAACCTTTATTCTTGGGTCATTTCGGCCAATCTAGCCTTCATTTCCTTGAATTTCGCATCTTGCCCCAATTGGCTGTAAATGTTCATTAAAGTCCTGACCAACTCTACGTTATCTGGACGTAATTTCACAGCTGATTCTAAGTAAGGAAGTACTTCAGAGTACAATTGCTTTCGCTTTTCCTTTAGTTCGTCGTAGCGCTTATTATCTGCAGCAGAAGTCCCCAAGTTGTTCATCTCTTCAACAATAGCTGCTTCTTGTTTCAATTTCAACGCGGCAATATTAATTTGAGCCAGTGCATATTCTGGATTCAATTCCAAGGCCTTTTTGTAGTATTCCAACGCTTTTTCCTCCTCGCCAATTGAGGCACTGCTTACACCAAGATTGTAATATAATTCTGGATTGTTGGGATCCGAAGCGACCACCTCTTCCATTAACTGTCGGTATTTCTCCATATCACCCATTTTGTAGGCCAAATCTGCCTCTGCTCGAATGAGGCTAGAATCATCTGGGTTTTCGGCACGCGCATCTTTCATTACCGCCAAGGCCTTTTCATCTTCTCCCTTGCTGGTATAAATCAATGTTACATTGCGAAGAATATCGCCTCGCACAGAGGGTGCCATACGCTCATCGGGATTGGTATATTTTCCGCTGAGCATATTGGTAGAACGGTCCTGCTCTGTAGCAAAGGTTACGATCTCACCCGTTTCGATATCTGTAGCGATGAATTCTTGCTCGATTCCAGTATATCCAATATCTAGAAGTTGCTGATAATATTCTAGGGCTTTGTCATATTGCTGAGCATTTACAGCATTTCCCGCTGCAAAATATAGATCTGAAGTGTCTTTCTTTGTTAGCGTATAGCTCGCATATAATTTTTCAGATGCTGTCGCATAATTCTTAGCATTTTGATCGCTAACGGCGCTATTCACTAATGCAACGCGAAGATTTTGCATTCCCAAATCGGCCCGTTGCGTATATTCCTTATCTGCGTTCAGCTCCTTTGCTTTTTTAAACGCTTCTCCTGCCGTTTTTAACTTTTCGAAATCGCGGGTTCCTGCATCGGCTAAGTAGGTTTCCCCTTTAACCACATAAAACTGGGCTTTAAGATCATCGTCGGCACTGGCAATGGAAGCTTCCGCTTCGTTCAAATAGGTCATTGCCTCTGCGACATCTTTTTCTTGGATTGCCTTTTCGGCTTTCCGGACTTCTTTTTTCTGTCCAAATGAAATAGCGGAAATAAGAATTGCTCCGGCTACCAATATTTGTTTCTTCATTGTGTAAGGTTTAATTTATTCGTTGTTATCGGTTTTTTGCTCATTCGTATCAAGAGTAGTGCCAGAAGCTTCATTGTCTATTTCTGAAGCATCTTCAACATCCTCTTCTTCATTTTTTACCTTTGCCACGGCCGCAATAGCATCTTCTTCGCGAACTTTTATGAGCCGCACACCTTGGGTGGCACGTCCCATAACCCGTAGCTCATCAACCGCCATTCTAATAGCAATGCCCGATTTATTGATAATCATTAGCCCATCGCTATCGCTCACATTCTTAATAGCCACTAATTTACCGGTTTTTTCGGTAATATTTATGGTTTTGACGCCCTTTCCGCCGCGATTTGTTATTCGGTAATCGTCTAAGGTAGAACGCTTTCCGTAGCCTCTTTCCGAAACCACCAAAACGTCAGATTCGCCATCGTTAATGGCTATCATTCCAACCACTTCATCATCTTTGCTGCCCAAGGTAATACCGCGTACGCCAGAGGCATTTCTGCCCATTGGTCTGGTTTTTTCTTCTTCAAAACGGATGGCCTTGCCAGAACGAACCGCCAACATAACTTGGCTGTCGCCCGTGGTGAGCTTGGCCTCCAACAGCTCATCCCCTTCCTTGATGGTAATGGCATTGATACCGTTGGTTCGCGGTCGAGAATATTGCTCTAACGGTGTTTTCTTTACCTGGCCCTTTTTAGTAGCCATAATTACATAATGGCTGTTTATGTATTCTTCGTCTTTTAAATCTTGGGTACAGATTACCGCCTTGACCTTATCGTCTGGCTCGATGTTAATTAAATTTTGAATGGCCCTACCCTTTGAAGTACGGCTGCCTTCGGGTATTTCGAACACGCGCATCCAAAAACACTTTCCCTTTTGGGTAAAGAACAGCATATACTGGTGGTTGGTACCCACGAAGAGATCTTCCAGAAAATCTTCGTTTCGCGTAGCCGAAGCCTTCGAGCCCACACCGCCCCTGTTCTGTCTCTTGTATTCAGAAAGGGAAGTTCGCTTGATGTAACCCGCATGGGAAATGGTTATAACCACCTGTTCATCTGCGATAAGATCGGTAATGCTAACGTCCCCCCCCGCATATTCAATAACTGAACGGCGCTCGTCGCCATATTTATCACGGATCTCCTCGAGCTCTTCCTTGATAATTTGCATTCTACGTTCTTTCTTGGCCAGAATATCCTTGTAATCCTCGATGGTGGCCATGAGCTCCTCGTACTCGCTTCGAAGCTTATCCTGTTCGAGGCCGGTAAGCTGGCGCAAGCGCATCTCTACGATTGCCTTTGCCTGTATCTCGGATAGTTCGAAAGTATCTATTAATTTTTGACGTGCCTCATCGGCATTTGCAGAAGCACGAATTAGGGCAATAACTTCATCAATATTGTCTGAAGCAATAATGAGCCCCTCCAAAATGTGGGCGCGCTCTTCGGCCTTCCGTAGCAAATATTCCGTACGGCGCACCACAACCTCGTGACGGTGCTCTACGAAATAGTGGATGAGTTCCTTAAGGTTGAGCAATTGAGGCCTGCCATGCACCAGCGCAATATTGTTGACACTGAAACTAGCTTGCAAGGCCGTATATTTATAGAGCGTATTCAGTACGATATTGGGTACTGCATCGCGCTTTAGGATATACACGATTCGCATTCCATTTCGGTCCGATTCGTCCCGAATATTCGATATGCCATCTATTTTCTTCTCGTTTACGAGATCTGCCGTTTTCTTGATCATATCGGCCTTGTTCACCTGATAGGGGATCTCTGTAACAACGATGCATTCCCTTCCATTAACTTCCTCGAAAGATGCCTTGGCGCGCATGACCACCCTGCCACGGCCGGTATGGAAAGCTTCCCGCACTCCCTCGTAGCCATAGATGATACCTCCAGTGGGGAAATCGGGTGCCTTTATGTGCTGCATTAACTCATCGATCTCGATATCGTGATTATCGATATAGGCAATGGTGCCGTTCACTACTTCGGTAAGGTTGTGGGGCGGCATATTGGTGGCCATCCCTACGGCAATACCAGAGGCACCGTTAATAAGCAGGCCAGGGACACGCGTAGGCAAAACGGTTGGCTCTTCGATGGTATCGTCGAAATTAAGCTGGTGGTCTACCGTTTCCTTATCGATATCGGCCAGCATTTCTTCAGAGATTTTCTGCATTCTGGCTTCAGTGTAACGCATCGCGGCAGGGCTGTCGCCATCAACCGATCCAAAGTTACCCTGGCCGTCAACCAACATATAGCGCAAGCTCCATTCTTGCGCCATTCGCACCATGGCGTCGTAAACCGAGGTGTCTCCATGGGGATGGTACTTACCAAGGACTTCCCCTACTATTCTCGCCGATTTCTTATGGGAGCTATTGGCGCGCACCCCTAGTTCATGCATCCCGAAAAGCACCCTGCGGTGCACAGGCTTCATTCCGTCGCGCACATCGGGCAGGGCACGTGACACAATGACCGACATCGAATAATCGATGTAGGCCGATTTCATTTCATCTTCAATATTAATAGGAATCAGTTTTTCACCTTCAGCCATAAAATATTCGCTTTATTTATAGTTATCAATCTAATGAAGCAAGATACACTATTTTGTAGGTTTGAAAGGGGTTTGGGCGAGGTATTATTCACTTTTTTATTAACAAATTTCGCCGTTGTAGCCGTTGATAACTCTACCCTATTTTGCTTTGAATTGAGTAAGTTTTTTTGTCCTTTTACTACCAACCTAGATACCGAGGTACGGTTTTTGCCTTATTACGGTTAATTTTAGTATTTTTAGACGGAAGGAACATATAGACTATGGATGATAATTTTTCCCCAAGAGTAAAGGACGTGATTGCCTACAGCAAAGAAGAAGCATTGCGATTGGGCCACGACTTTATTGGTACCGAACACCTCATGCTGGGCCTGTTACGCGATGGCAACGGCAAAGCGGTCTCTATTTTGAACGCGCTGGATGTAGACTTAAACCACCTGCGCCGAAAAGTAGAAATCTTAAGCCCTGCGAATCCTGCCAGCGGCACTACGACCAATGAGAAGAAAAACCTGCATTTAACGCGACAGGCCGAACGGGCGCTTAAAACCACCTTTTTGGAAGCCAAGCTGTTTCAAAGCACTTCCATTAACACGGCCCATTTACTGTTGTGCATACTGCGGAATGAAAACGACCCCACCACCAAACTGCTGAATAAAATGAAGGTAGATTATGATGGGGTAAAAGACCAATTTAAGATTATGATAGCAAACGACGATGATTATATAGGCTCCCCGCGCGCCGAATCGTTTTCCAGCGATGACGATGCGAATGCCGATGATGCTGGCCGCGAGAACCTCTTTGGTAGTAGCGCCGCTAAATCGAACAAGAAATCGAAGACGCCGGTATTGGATAATTTTGGGAGGGATCTCACTGCCCTGGCCGAGGAGGGAAAATTAGACCCAGTGGTAGGCCGTGAAGGCGAAATTCAACGCGTTTCGCAAATTTTAAGTCGAAGAAAAAAGAACAACCCGCTCCTTATTGGGGAACCCGGCGTTGGGAAATCGGCTATCGCAGAAGGATTGGCCCTGCGCATCGTACAGAGGAAGGTTTCGCGCATTCTATACGACAAGCGAGTGGTAACACTCGATCTCGCGAGCTTGGTGGCTGGCACCAAATATCGCGGGCAATTTGAGGAGCGTATGAAGGCCGTGATGAACGAATTGGAGAAGAACGATGACGTTATCTTGTTCATAGACGAAATACACACCATTGTAGGTGCTGGAGGGGCCACAGGCTCCCTGGATGCAAGCAACATGTTCAAACCGGCACTGGCCCGCGGTGAAATTCAATGCATAGGCGCTACAACCCTTGATGAATACAGGCAGTACATCGAAAAAGATGGGGCGTTGGAGCGACGTTTCCAAAAGGTATTGGTAGAACCTACCACTGTTGAAGAAACCATCGAGATACTCAACAATATCAAGGAAAAGTACGAAACGCACCACAATGTAAAATATACAGACGATGCCATCGCCGCTTGTGTGAAGCTCACCAATAGGTATATGACCGATCGATTCCTGCCCGATAAGGCGATTGATGCCTTAGATGAAGCCGGATCGCGGGTGCACATTACCAACATACACGTACCAGAAAAAATCTTGAAAATTGAGGCCAAGTTGGAAGAAGTGCGCGAGCTGAAGAATTCTGTGGTCAAAAAACAAAAATATGAAGAGGCTGCAAAGCTTCGCGACGACGAGAAAAATTTAGAGAAGGATCTCGCTACCGCACAGGAGCAATGGGAAAAGGAATCGCAATTGCATCGCGAAACCGTGAACGAGGAAAATGTGGCCGAAGTGGTATCGATGATGACAGGCGTTCCCGTTAACCGTATTGCCCAGACGGAAAGCAACAAACTAGCTGCCCTGCCAGACCGAATTAAAGGTAAGGTAATTGGGCAAGATGAGGCAGTGGCCAAGGTTGTAAAGGCAATCCAGCGCAATCGCGCCGGCCTTAAAGATCCCAACAAGCCCATTGGCTCCTTTATCTTTTTAGGTCAAACCGGAGTGGGTAAAACTCAATTGGCAAAAGTATTGGCACGCGAGCTTTTCGATTCTGAAAACGCCTTGGTTCGTATCGATATGAGCGAGTATATGGAGAAATTTGCCATTTCCCGTCTCATCGGTGCACCTCCAGGGTATGTGGGATATGAAGAAGGTGGCCAACTTACCGAAAAAATAAGGAGAAAGCCCTATGCCGTTGTTTTGCTGGACGAGATTGAAAAGGCGCACCCCGATGTTTTCAATATGCTATTACAGGTTCTGGACGATGGTCAATTAACCGATAGTTTAGGAAGGAAAATTGATTTTAAGAACACCATTATCATAATGACATCGAACATCGGTGCGCGAAAGCTGAAGGATTTCGGACAGGGCGTCGGTTTCGGTACTGCCGCCAAGCAAAGTCAAGCAGATTCGAATGCAAAGAGCATCATCGAAAATGCCTTGAAAAAAGCATTTGCACCAGAATTCTTGAACCGTGTTGACGATGTTATGGTATTCAATCCGCTAGAGCGTGAGGATATTCACAAGATCATCGACATCGAACTCGATAAACTCTTTAACCGCATCGACGACCTTGGGTACCATCTAACCTTAACGGAAAAAGCCAAGGACTTCATCGCAGATAAGGGATTCGATAAAGATTACGGAGCTCGCCCACTGAAGCGTGCTATTCAGAAATACATCGAGGATACATTGGCGGAGGAAATCATCAATTCAAAATTGAACGAAGGAGATGCTATCCTTATGGATCTTGACGATAAAACCAACGAGCTCACCGTTACGATTACAAAACAAAAGAAAACCACAGAGTCCTAAGATTAATGTTACTATCTAAAAAAAAGGGGTGCCATATGGCACCCCTTTTTTTTATTGAAAACACTCTTGACATCCTTACATGAGTATTATTTAATAATCCTCACTATTTTTGTATTTTCAAACAAACAAAACAAACTTCTGAATGCCTATTGAATTAACGTACGACTTCTGCACCATGGAAGTCCACGAAAACTATCTCTATGTCGTTATGTATGAGGGAATTACCGTAAAACCAGAGCACAATGACATTCTCTTGAACATTTCGACCAAATATTTCAGAAATAAGAATTTTGGGTACATCACACACCGCAAGAACTCATATTCGGTAGATCCCAGAGTCTATTTTGAAACTTCAAAAATCGAGAACCTGGTGGCATTCGCCGTGGTATCGAATGAAAAGTTGAAAACTTCAAATACCGATGTAGAAAAGATTTTCCTGAAAAAACCGTTTCAGCATTTTGAAGAGCTTGCAGAGGCCAAAGCCTGGGTGTTGGAATTGGTGGAAAGCGCTTAGTAGCAAATAGATTAAGCGAACAACAACTCGCTATCGATTTCAAAACTCTGTACAAATGCCACCGCCGCGTGGATATCGTTGGCCAAGAGTCTGTCTTCGTCCACAAACGGTGCAGTTTCCCTAAAGGCCGCCAATAGAGATTCCAAAAAGGGCGATGTCTTTTTGGGCCGACGAAATTCCATGGCTTGAGAGGCGTTTAACAGCTCGATGGCGAGCACGGTTTCCAAATTTTCCATAACTCGAAGGCATTTGGTCGCAGCATTTGCGCCCATACTCACGTGGTCCTCTTGCCCGTTGGAAGAGACTATGGAATCTACCGAAGCTGGCACGGCCAATTGCTTGTTCTGGCTCACAATGCTGGCAGCGGTGTACTGCGGAATCATAAAACCGCTGTTTAGACCGGGATTGTTCACCAAAAAATTAGGAAGGCCCCGTAGTCCCGAAACCAGCTGGTAGGTGCGCCGCTCTGAAATATTGGCCAATTCTGCCAAGGCAATGGAAAGATAATCCAATCCTAATGCCAAGGGCTGACCGTGGAAATTACCACCGGAAATTATCTTGTCTTCCTTTACAAAAATATTGGGATTATCGGTAACGGAATTGATCTCTGTTTTGAAGGTTTTCGTTACATGCACTATAGCATCTTTGCTGGCGCCGTGCACTTGGGGAATGCAACGGAAGGAGTATGGGTCTTGTACATTTTTCTTTTCAGAAAGGCCCATTTCACTGTCCTCGAGCAGTTCATTAATGCGCTCTGCCGTTTTTACCTGTCCGCGGTGCGGGCGCACTAGGTGCACCAAAGGATCGAACGGGCTCATATTGCAATCGAACGCATCGATAGATAGCGCCCCAATAACATCGCTCAAATAAGAGAGTTTGTGCGCTCTCAACAAGGTGTAGATGCCATAAGCGCTCATAAATTGGGTGCCGTTTAATAATGCCAACCCCTCTTTCGCCTGCAGAACAATAGGCTCCCACTGGTGGGTTTTCAGAATTTTTTGGGAGGCCGTTCGCTTGCCTTCAACCCATACCTCTCCTTTTCCCAACAATGGCAAGGCCAAATGCGCTAGTGGCGCTAAATCGCCCGAAGCTCCCAAGCTTCCCTGGGTATAAACCACGGGCAAGATGTTATGATTATAAAAATCAATAAGCCGTTCTACCGTTTCTAGTTGCACCCCACTGTATCCGTAGCTCAACGATTGTATTTTAAGCAACAACATCAGCTTAACGATTTGTCTTGGCACATACTCCCCTGTTCCGCAGGCGTGACTCATCACTAAATTCTCTTGTAGCTTGGATAAATTTTCAGAAGATATCTTTACGTTGCACAAAGAACCAAATCCGGTATTGATACCGTAAATTGGCGTATCGTTGTCCTTGATTTTAGAATGAAGGTACTCGTGCGATTTGTTGATGTTGAGGGTTGCTTCTTCGGAAAGCGCTAAAGGCCGGTTAGTGCTCAATAGCTGGCTTAGCAATGGTAAATCTAGTATTTCGGAACTAATATAATGGGCGTCTTGCATTGGAGGAAGGTTGTTTACCGCAAAAATATCAATTAAAAAGGAAAACTACTTTTCTTCGGATTGCTGATTTTCCTCCTGCCTAAATAATTCTAGATACGCTTCCCCTATCTTAGCGGTAATATCTCCAGCCATAAGTGCCTCAAAACCGTATTCCTGAGCAAATTGGTTCCCGGCGCTTCCGTGCAGGTAAACCCCAAATACCGAAGCTAATAACGGATCGTACCCTTGGGATATAAGTCCGGTAATCATGCCCGTGAGTACATCGCCACTGCCCGCGGTGGCCATACCTGGATTTCCTGTGGTATTAATGTACAATTTACCTTCATAGACTGTAATGGTATTAGAACCTTTAATTAGCAGCACCACCTTGTGCTTCTTTGAAAACTCCTTCGCCTTCTCCAGTTTATCATAATCATTATCCCATTCTCCAATCAATCGCTTTAATTCCCCAGGGTGCGGGGTTAGCACACTGTTTTCAGGTATGGTGTGCAACAACTCTTCATCCATTGCCATACAGTTGAGCCCATCTGCGTCAACAACCAATTGCGCATTCGTAGAAGAAAAAAGTTTCTTGAGCGCCGCCATGGTTTCGGCTGCCGTGCCAATTCCCATTCCCACACCGATTGCGGTAGGCTCAAAATCGAGTGTGATATTGGTGATTTTTTCTTCAGCGGCATCGGTTACCACCATAGCCTCTGGCAATGCTGTTTGCACCACCGTGTAACCGCACTTTGGCACAAAGGCGGTGACAAGACCTGCTCCCGTACGGAAGGCCGCCCGGGCACTCAACACGGCTGCTCCTATTTTTCCATAGCTTCCGGCAACAATAACGCTATGGCCGTAGCTGTTTTTATAAGTGTACTTTTCCCGCTGGCGGTAAAAGGTACGTGCCTCGGCCTTTCCAATTAATTGCGCGAGCGGCTCGGTTTCTGCTAAAAATTGCTCGTCCAGACCAATATCTAGCACTTCATAATAGGGCACAAAGTCGCCTGTTTCAGGAAGGAAGAATGCCAATTTTGGCGCTTGGAAGGTAAGGGTATGGTTGGCGCGTACTACAGCCTCTCGATCCTCCAAAGGCTTATCTGGATACAATCCGCTAGGGATATCAATGGACAGCGTAAATGCCTTGCTATTGTTAATGTGTAAGACTAAAGATTTTAACCAACCTTCGAGAGGCCTGTTTAGCCCGATGCCAAAAAGTGCGTCTATAACTATATCTTCCCTATTTATAGTCGGAAAATCGTCTTCCGAAGTCATTAACAGAGGCCATTTTTTTGTAATACTCTTTACCCTATCGTAATTAATTAGAAAGCACTTGGAACGCTTATCGGTAAAATTTGCCACGTACATCGTTACGTTGTAACCATGCTCTATAAGCTTCCTGCCCAATACAAACCCATCGCCACCATTATTGCCAATACCACAGAAAATATGTATGTGCACGGGTGCACCCTGCATACGTTGGTGGAGCCAGTTGAAAATCTGCGTTCCCGCCCGCTCCATAAGATCGAGTGATGAGATATTGTGTTTTTGGGTAGTAACCCTATCTGCTTCGCTAAGCTGTTTTGCTGAAAATATTTTCACGGTACGGAATTATTATTAAAACTGGTTTGCCTTTAGAGCAGCAATCGTCCAAAGTTACTACCCTTGTTGAAAACAATCAAGTATTTACTTCGTTACCTTATGGAGATAATACTACATTTGCGTTAAAATTTCAGAAACGATGAAAAATACTGCGCTTACGCACATACACGAGCAATTGGGTGCTAAAATGGTACCGTTTGCAGGTTACAATATGCCAGTTTCGTACGAAGGGGTAAACCAAGAACACAAAACCGTACGCAACGGGGTCGGGGTTTTCGATGTGTCCCATATGGGAGAGTTCTTAATTACGGGCCCCAACGCACTGGAACTCATCCAGAAAGTATGTAGCAATGATGCTTCCAAACTAGCCGATGGCCAAGCACAATATAGCTGTCTGCCTAACGATAAGGGCGGTATTGTCGACGATTTGATAGTGTACCGACTCGAGGCCGAAAAATGGTTGCTAGTGGTAAATGCCAGTAATATTGAGAAAGATTGGAACTGGATCACCCAGCATAATAGCATGGGCGCCGACATGAGAAATTTGTCGGACGATTATTCACTACTTGCCATTCAAGGACCAAAAGCCGTGGTAGCCATGCAATCGCTCACTTCGGTGAATCTTGAGGAAATTAAATTTTACACCTTCAAGGTGGCAGATTTTGGCGGTATTGAACATGTTATTATAAGTGCCACGGGATATACTGGAAGTGGCGGTTTTGAAATTTATTGCAAGAATAACGAGGTGGAGCAAGTGTGGAACAAAGTAATGGAGGCCGGCGAAGCGTTTAATATAAAGCCTATTGGTCTTGCGGCACGGGACACCCTTCGTTTGGAAATGGGATACTGCCTCTATGGAAATGATATTGATGAAACGACATCACCCATTGAAGCCGGTTTGGGTTGGATCACGAAATTTACGAAGGACTTTATAAATTCTGAAAACCTAAAGCGGGAAAAGGAAGAAGGCCCTGAGCGTAAATTGGTGGGCTTCGAGCTTAATGAACGTGGTATTCCACGCCAAGGCTATGCTATTATCGATGACGAGGGCACAATCATTGGCCACGTTACCAGCGGTACCATGGCCCCTTCGGTGGAAAAAGGTATTGGTTTAGGTTATGTTACTACCGCGCATAGTGCACCCGGTAGCCAGATTTATATTCAGATACGAAAGAAGGCGGTTCCCGCGACCGTCGTTAAGTTGCCGTTTTACAAAGGTTGAGATGACAGACTACCAAGCGATTTTAAACGAGATCTACGCACGCCTGCAACAGCGCGTGGACAAGGGTGAAGTCGCTTCGTACATACCAGAATTGGCCCAAGTTGATAAGGAAAAGTTTGGTATTTACCTGAACAGGATAAACGGTGACGATTTTTACGTGGGCGACTGGGACGAACCTTTTTCCATACAAAGTATTAGCAAGGTGCTTTCGTTTGCCAAGGCCTTCTCTATATTGAAAAATCAAGTTTTTAAACGGTTGGATGTTGAACCATCTGGCAACCCATTTAACCATCTCTCCCTTTTGGAAATGGAACAGGGTATTCCTCGAAATCCCTTTATCAATTCTGGGGCAATCGTCATTGCCGATATTCTGATATCGCTATTGGACAATCCAAAGGAGGAATTCCTGCAGTTCGTTCGGGAGCTCTCCAACGACCAAACTATTCAGTACAATAAGAAGGTGGCCGCATCAGAGGCAGAAACAGGTTATAATAACTACGCTGCCGCCAATCTCCTGAAGTCTTTCGGGAATCTTAAGAACGACGTGGAGGAAGTACTCGATTTCTATTTTCACCAATGCGCTATAGAAATGAACTGCAAACAACTCACCAAGGCCTTTTTTCCGTTTGCGAATCGCGGCAAGTGCAGCCGAGGCAACGCTCACCTTACCTTGAACCAAGTAAAGCGTATCAATGCCATCATGCTTACCTGTGGTTTCTATGATGAAGCTGGCGAATTTGCCTTTGAGGTGGGGCTACCGGGTAAAAGCGGCGTTGGCGGTGGCATTGTGGCGCTTCTACCGGGAGAGTTTACCATAGCTTGCTGGTCGCCGGGACTCAATGAAAAGGGAAATTCGTATTTGGGCATGCAAGCCCTCGAGCTTTTCACTACCAAAACTAATCGTTCCATATTTTAACCGTTAGCTAGCTGCCCATGGACGATCATAAACATCGCATATTGATTTTGGGCGCCAGCGGATTCGTTGGCAATACGCTCTATCGAGAATTGCTATCCTTCTTTGAAACCTACGGAACCTATTGCCGCCAAGAAGGCCCCTTCGGCGGAAATCAAGTATTTTTTCGCTACTGTGCAGAGAAAGATTCAATTAACGACATCTTAGATTCGGTTATGCCCACGGTCATCATTTCGGCATTACAAGGACCGTACACTGCATTGCTACAGTGCCACGCCCAATTGGTGGCCTATTGTAAAAACCACCATCGCAGCCGCTTGTTATTTCTTTCGAGCAATGTTGTTTTCGATGGTCATTTTTTACTACCGGCATATGAAAATGACAAACCCGTGCCCGAGAGCGCCTATGGAAATTATAAGTACGCTGTGGAACGGTTGCTGTTGGAATCCATTCCGGCACAAACCGCCATTTTGCGCTTACCGTTCGTTTTGGGCGTTCATTCCCCCCTGCTCTTTCAGCTTAGACAGGCCGCCAAACATCGCGCCACTTTCGAGGTATTTCCCAATTTGATCATTACGGTAACCACCGCCGATAAAATCGCCCAACAAGTACACTACATCATAAACCAAGGTTTGGATGGTATATTCCATCTTGCAAGCGACGATATGGTACATCACGAAGACCTTTTTACAGAAATTTGTGAGAAAATAGGAAGCGAAATGCCTATATTTAAAAGGGTGTACAGGCGCAACGACGATAATTACCTGGCCATATTGCCGAAACACAACAAGTTACCCAATGCGTATCGCATTTCGGTTTCCGAAGTTATCGAAGCCTGTACCCTGCACCAAGAAATTAGTACGTATAAATAACACCGTATTTTATGAAAGCTTATTCTGAAAAAGAAGTACAACAAAAACTCACCGAATTTGAAGGTTGGGACTATCACGATGGCGCCATTCACACGGCGTTTGAATTCGAGAATTTTAAAGAGGCATTTTCTGCCATGACCCGAATCGCCTTTGAAGCTGAAAAACTGCAACATCATCCAGAGTGGACGAACGTGTACAACCAATTGGAGATTTATCTCTCTACCCACGATGCCGATGGGGTAACCGAAAAAGATTTTGAGTTGGCCAAGATTATCGACGATTTAGTGGGCTAGCTTGTTTTTAATTTTTGGGTTCGCTAATTGGTTTTTTATATATTTGAAGCCGATTATACTGGGGTGCTTTTTCTATGATGAAAAGCGCGAAGCCCCGTGAAAAACAAACTACTATGGGAAGAGCTTTTGAATTTAGGAAAGCTAGAAAGATGAAACGATGGGCGGCTATGTCCAAGGCCTTTACCCGCATTGGTAAAGATATTGTAATGGCGGTTAAGGAAGGCGGTCCAGATCCGGACAGCAATTCAAGGTTGCGTGCTGTAATACAGAATGCCAAGGCGGTGAATATGCCCAAGGATAACATTGAACGCGCCATAAAACGGGCCAGCGACAAGAATCAGGGCGATTTTAAGGAAGTGCTCTTTGAGGGCTACGCTCCGCATGGCATTGCCATTCTTATTGAGACCGCGACCGATAACAATACAAGAACGGTTGCAAATGTGCGATCTTATTTCAATAAATGTGATGGGAGCTTGGGAACCTCGGGCTCGGTCTCCTTTATGTTCGACCACGTATGCCAGTTTAAAATCAAGGCCGCCAATATGGATCTGGAAGCGCTAGAACTGGAACTGATTGATTTTGGAGTGGAGGAAATTTTTGAAGATGAGGATGGAATTATGATCTATGCGCCCTTTGAAAGTTTCGGCGCCATACAATCGTATCTCGAAAAACAAAACATAGAAATTATTTCTTCCGGTTTTGAGCGTATTCCACAGGTCACTAAAACGCTTACCCAAGAACAGATGGAAGACGTGGAGAAGTTATTGGAAAAAATTGAGGAGGACGATGACGTACAGAATGTGTATCATACCATGGAGGAAACCGAATAAATAGTTTCGAAAAACTTAATCTATAAAAAAATGCCACGATTTCTCGTGGCATTTTTTATAATATTACTACACGCGCCTTACTCTTTATAAAAATAAACCGATGAAGCGCCATTAAGTTGGTTATTGATAACGGGGCTCAAGTTACCGCCAGTATCGATATTACTAAAGGCCAAGATACGACCCCCACCGTTCGCTCTTTCCGCAATGAAAACCGTATTGCTATCGGCGTCAAAATCGGCCGAAACGGGATTGCCCAAAAAGGTGGAGGAACCGGCTACCCTAACCTGATTTCCAGCAACTGGCAATGTTCCGCCATCGGCTACACTGTTGAATTTATTTACAAAATTGGTAATGATATGGAAACCTCCATCAGAATCATCACTGGCATCGCCTATATCTGTCAACACCATGGTGCCGCCATCGAAACCAATTCCATGCGTGCGGGTAATGCCTTCTATGGCCACGCGCTTATCGGCTACGGCAGTTATATTGGTGGTATATGTCGCTGCAAAATTTGAGAGCAGGGCGACTTCAGAAGTTTTATCTACCACCGCATACAAGTCGTTACCTACAAATTCGATTCCCCATACCGCGAAATTTACGAGTACTGTATTACGTAAGGTAAACCCCGATCCATTTCGGATATAAATGAAAAGGAGGCCTTCTTCTGTATTGGGGTCTCCATCTACATCAGCATTGTCTGAAACAACATAGATGTTGTTGTTAACGGCTACATCGCGCGGACTCTCTAGGTCTGCACTGCCCGATAGATTCAGGTTCAATGTTGCGCCATCTTCAGCCAAGGAAATATCGGCATAATTGTTTAGCTGCAACAATGAGCGCGAAACCACCGTAAGCTCATCGGCTTGTCCATCGTAGTAAATCCCTTCTGAATCGGTCGAGAGCGTTAAGAAAGAGGATGTCTCTACAGTGGTGGGGTCATCCTCATAGCTATATTCGGTTACCCTACCGTTCGTATTGCTCGTGGCATATAGACGGGCCTCTGTATCTTGCGCAGGACCATCATCTACATTGTTGTCATCATCATCGCTACATGCGGTAAGAAATAGCACGGAGAGCAATGGAATTGTTAAAAATTTTACTGTTTTCATAGGTTTGTGTGTTTTGTTTTCACCATAGATACGCAGCAAACCCAGTTCTATTGTTTCGAATAAGCTAGAATTAACGATAGTTTAACCACCGTAATTTGATTATCAACCGATTAACTTCCGAAAGAACTTTTGAAATTAACAGATTCTTTGGCTAAAAGAATGTTAAGTCGTATTTATATGAGGAATAATAAATTTATGAATACTGTGGCACCTTACCTTGAATATTCTTGTAATACTGCTTGAGCTGCTGAAGGTCGTGCTCCAAGTTTCCTGAGGGGAAAAAGGGTGGGTTTATAAATACTGTTTTCGAGCGGTAATCGAATGCGACGGGGTAGATGGGCACCTCGGCATTGAGGGCAATGTAATAGAACCCGGTCTTCCATTGCGTTACTTTTTTTCGGGTACCCTCGGGGGCGATGGCCAATCGAAATTCATCTTTTTGCGCAAAGAGCTGTGCAATGGCATCCACTTTGTTTTGTCCGGGAGTACGATCTAAAGGTGCTCCTCCCATCCATTTGAAATACCAGCCAAATGGAGGTTTGAAAAGCTCTTTTTTGGCAACATAGTTAATTTCAGTTTTCAATATACTGCGCGAAAACGCTCCCACATAGAAATCATGCCAACTGGTATGCGGCACTACAATGACCACCGCTTTTTTGATGTTCGCATCGAACGATCTTTCGATGCGCCAGCCCAAGAGCCGTGTAAATATCCATTCTGAAATTCCCATAGCGGGTGTTTTACATTTGGCGATAGAGCGTGCGCAGCTTATCAGTCGTCATAATCTCCTCCCATTGTTCGCCCAGGGCATTTTCCCAAAGCGGTACAAGGCTTAGCGAAATTGCAATCATGGTATCGATGTCCTCTTCGGGAAGGTCCTTGCAGAGGCCTTTGGGAATATCGATGTTATGCTCTTTGACCATTCTCTTGAAAAGAGCGACATCGTCTGGATAGAACTCCTCCAAATGATTGAACACGATGCAGTTTCCTATACCGTGTTTGGTACCCAGCACATACGAGAGTCCGTAGCTCATAGCGTGAGCCACCCCTACCTGCGAATAGGCGATGCTCATACCACCGTGCCAAGATGCCATCATTAACTTGGCGCGTGCTTCTTCATCACTTAAATTTCCTGTTACAAAAATTTCACGGCACAAATCGTAAGCCTTCTCGCCATAACTTTGGCTAAAAGCGTTTAAAAAGGTTCCATTTAATGATTCCACACAATGAATGAAGCAATCCATGCCGGTATAGAACCATTGATTCCTTGGCACTCCGAGGGTAAGCTCTGGATCTAAGATAACTTGGTCGAACGGAGTGTAGTCACTATTGATTCCCAGTTTTTTTACCGGTCCGGTCAATACCGTTGTGCGAGACACTTCGGCTCCCGTACCCGAAATGGTTGGTATACCTACGTGATAAACGGCCTTGTTCTCTACAAGATCCCACCCTTGGTAGTCGGCAGCACTACCCTTATTAGTAAGTAGAATGGACACGGCTTTTGCCAAATCCAGAATAGTACCCCCGCCTATTCCTATTATGCCAGAGGGCTTATAGGTGAATTCAGATTTAATATCCTTAACGATTTTATCTACTTGCGTTGTCTTAGGTTCCTCATCGGCCGATATAAACAGCAACTTGTCATTAAATCGAAGGTGAATTCTATCTATAATTTCTGAAGAATCCCTGAAAATCTCATCCACCAAATAGATGAAGGGAGCCTTGTCTTTTCGCTGTGGGGCCAGTATGGAGGCAAGTTGGTCGAAACTGCCAGCACCAAAAACGACTTTGGGCACCATAGGAAAATTTCGGTAACGGTTGTTTATAGCTTCTTTCTTATTTTCCTTCAGCAACTTATTGGCCCGAACCAAGTCTTCTGGCGTGTCTATCTCAATACCTTGGGTATTCGATATCGCCATTTTTATATTTTTCCCATATTCCAAATAACGTATGCACTCTATTTTTTCAGCAGCTTCCATAGCACGCATGGGCAGGCGGTAGAAGTCCATCAACGCCTGCTTTCTAAAAGCATAGATTCCTTTGTGCTTGTAGTATTGCACTGCTGTATTTTTATCACGTGGATAAGGTATGGGCGATCGGCTAAAGTACATTGCAAAGCTGTCCTTATCTACAATTACTTTCACGCAATTGGGATCGCTAATTTCCTTCCAATCGTGGATTTCGGTCATTAGTGAGGCCAAATCGATCTTTTCGGCATCGAGCCCATCAAATACGCGCAGCACCTGCTCGAGTCCTTCCTTACTTGTAAAAGGTTCGTCGCCCTGAACGTTCACCACAATATCCACATCCATATTTTCAACGGCTTCGGCAATACGGTCGCTACCGCAATCGTGTTCTTTCTGGCTCATAATGGCAAGGCCGCCTTGTGCTTCGATTTCGTTAAAAATTACCTCGCTATCGGTTACCACGTATACTTCGTCGAAGAGTTGCGTCGCTTTTGCGGCTTCGTAGGTTCTAACAATAACGGGCTTCCCCCCTAGGTCCTGCATGAGTTTCCCCGGAAATCGGGAGGCGCCATACCGCGCTGGAATCATAGCGATAATCTTCAAAATAGATATAGTTTTAGTGGGTTCAAAAATAATAGAATTATGCGGTTTAGCTACTGGGGGCTTTTTTATTTCCTAAAAGATGCCACAATTTCCCAAAGGTTTACAAGGACTCTTCAAAAAACTCATTCTTAAACCCTATAAGGTATAGTTTTTCCTTGGCGCGGGTAATGGCCGTGTAAAGCCATCTTAAATATTCCCTATCGATGCCGTTTGGCAAGTAAGGCTGTTCAACAAAAACGGTGTCCCATTGCCCACCTTGCGATTTGTGACAGGTGATGGCATACGAGAATTTAACCTGAAGCGCATTGAAATATTTGTTATTCTTAATGGCGAGGAATTTTTTGTAGTTCGATTTTTCGGCCGCATAGTCTTTTTTGACTTCCTGATATAATTTATCGGAATCATCATAGGAGAGCGAGGAGGTCTCTGAAGTAAGTGTATCGAGTAGCAACACCGTTTCAAAAGGTTTCATTTTCGGATAGTCGACCATTTGAACAAGAACCTCGGCAAAACGGAAACCGTACAAGTCCTTGAAATTGAAAATCTCCAGTACCTCAATTATATCGCCATTAGCGATAAAGCCTGCCTCGGTACGGGGTTTGATCCAAAAATAGTTATTCTTTACCACCATAAGGTGATCGCCCGGTGAAAGCTCTTCCTCATTAAACAGGATGCGGCTTCTAATATTTTGGTTGTAGAGGTTGGCGCGCTTGTTAGACCGTACGATAATGACAGCTCCTTCGTTACCTAAGGTTGAATAGGATTCGTTAATGGCGTCCATTAACTCCATTCCATCTTCAGGGCGTATAACTTCGGGAAAGGTTTCTTGTGAAAATTTGAACGATTCGTAAAATCCATCGTCCAGGCACTGTCTCAATTTTGTTGCATTATAGAGTATCCCACTATCTTGTTGTTGCCGTACTACTTCGTCGAGCTCGATACTAATAACCTTTTTATGATAATGGTTTTCCAGTAGGGTGCGGTCCAATGCCGGACTAATATCCAACTTTACCGGCGGTAATTGTGCGGTATCCCCTATGAGTAGCAACTTGCAGTTATGGCCGCTGTATACATAATGAATCAAGTCGTCCAGAAGGGAACCGTTCTCAAATAGCTTGGCGTCTTGATTGATGTCTGGTATCATAGATGCCTCATCTACAATGAACAGTGCATTCCGATGCTTGTTTTTTTGAAGCGTGAAGGAAACGCCCCCACCCTTTTGGCTCTTAGGATAATATATCTTTTTGTGTATGGTAAAGGCTTCTTTATTGCTATAATTGCTTATTACCTTAGCCGCACGGCCCGTTGGCGCCAATAGTACCGCCGATGCCTTAATTTTCCAGAGGTTTTTCACAAGGGCACCAACTATGGTTGTCTTTCCTGTACCGGCATATCCCTTTAAAAGAAAGATTTCATCATTGCTGTGAGCCAGGACAAACTTAGAGAGCAATTGCAAGGTAACCGCCTGTTTTTCTGTGGCGGTAAACGGAAAATCGTGTTGTAATATGCTGTAAAATCGGGAAGGTTCCATAGTGTAGATGAGCACTTGCGGGGCTAAAGATAGCCATGATTTTTTCGGATTATACTTTTACGAACAAAAAAAAATTGTAGATTTGCGACGGACCTTAACAGTATATAAAACTATAAACAACCACAAATGAAAATTATACTTCAGTTAGTGCTTTGGGTGATTATCATCTTTCTTGGCTATAAACTTTACGATTCCGTAGTGGGCCCTGTAGAATTTAACGAAGAGAAGGAAGTTAGATACGCAAAGGTAATCAAAAAGTTAAAGGACATACGCGCTGCTGAATTGGCCCATCAAGAAATTGCCGGAACTTTTACCGGAAGCTTCGACAGCCTTATCGCATTTATCGACACCGCAAAATTCGCCATTACGGCACGTCGCGATACCAGTTATGCCGACGTTGAAAAGAACCGTGCCTATGGTCTGGATCCCCAGGAAGGTGGTTACTACATTGAGTCTATCGTAATAGACACACTAGGTTTTACCCCTGTTAAGGACAGTTTGTACCAAGGAACTGATAGGTACAAAACGATGATGAACATCCCCATACAAGGAGTTGACGAGAAAATTCAATTACGGGCTGGTAAAATCACCAAAAACGACAAGCAGTATGATGTATTTGAAGCACGTGTGTCGAAGGATGTAATTTTATACGACCAAGATAAAGATCTATTGGCACAGGAAAAGCAAGTAGTTTCCGTAGATGGGGTAAATGGCCCAGCCTTGACGGTAGGCTCGATGACCGAAGTGAACACCTCTGGTAACTGGCCAAAAATTTATGACTCAGCCAACGAAAACCAATAGCGACTCTTCACAAGCACATAAAAGACTGTCCGTTCAAGTTTCTTTGACCGGACTTTCTTTTTTAGTATATACCCCAGATAGGCACATACATTTTCAGAAAAAGATATCCCTGGGCCGCTCTGGAACACCAGAAGAGCTTCAGGAAACGCTTCAGACCTGCCTCGACAATTGGGAAGCACTTCAGCATGACTTTGACAAAGTTACATTGTTGTATGCCACCAACGTATACACTATGGTACCGTCGGTTCTTTTTGATGAAAAAAGAGCGAGCGACTACCTCAAGTTCAACTCTAAGTTACTGGGCAATGATTATGTAGCCCATGAGGCGGTAGGAAAACATGATATGGTGACGGTTTACATTCCACTAATGAACCTGAACAATTATCTTTTTGACAGGTTCGGTAGTTTCGAGTACTATCACTCGGCCACCCTTCTAGTTTCATACTTGCTCGATTTGCACAAAAACAACAACCGCCACCGGGCGTTTTTGCATATCGAAGATGGATTTTTCAACCTCGTATTGCTTAAGCACGGCACATTGCAGCTTTGCAATAGCTATAGTTTTCAAACGCCCGAAGATTTTCTCTATTACGTACTCTTTACCTTCGAGCAACTGGGCACGAATCCTGAAACAATCGAAACGTTTCTACTGGGTGAGATACAAGAAGGGGACCATCTCTATAACATCGCCTACAGGTACATTCGACATCTTTCATTCTGGGAAGATGAATCTCTTCCCAAAGAATTGGGGGAAACTCCCCAACACGAACAGTTTGTTCAAAAATTGACCCTATAATGCGCATCATTTCAGGAACACATAAAGGAAGAAGGCTTATTGCCCCGAGAAATCTACCCGTGCGGCCAACGACCGATTTCGCCAAGGAAGGGCTTTTCAATATACTGCGTAACCGCTACGATCTCGAAACCCTTACCGTGCTCGATCTCTTCGCCGGAACGGGAAACATAAGTTATGAGTTCGCCTCCCGCGGCGCCCCGCACATTACGGCGGTAGATGCGCATTACGGTTGTATTCAATTTATGGAAAAGGTTAGCAACGATTTCAATTTTCCCATTACGGCCATAAAGGCAGATGTATTACGATTTCTCGATACCGCCACCACGCCCTTCGATCTTATTTTTGCAGATCCTCCCTATGATTTTGACGTTCAGCAACTAACCGAAATTGTAAGTAAAATATTTCAAAAGGAATTGCTAACTACAGATGGAATACTTATTATTGAACACGGAAAACATACCAGTTTATCTGAACTGGAACATTTTCAAGAATTTAGAAAATACGGCAGTTCCGTCTTCAGTTTTTTTTCAGAATAACACATGAAACTCCCCAAAGAAAAACTCCGGCTCGAATTTGCGAGTCTGGAACTTTATGATTCATATATAGTGTCTACCATAGACGAGGGTATTTTGATCGACATGCCAGAAAAGCAAGAGCTTTTCAAAGTTTTTGATACCCATTATGCAAACGAACCCTTTATTTACGTCTCCAACAGGAAATACGATTATACGGTCAACCCGACTAGCTATCTAAGCTCCCAAGAATATATACAATTACAGGGTATGGCCGTAATTTGCTATTCGCGGAGAAGCTATGACATAGCATTGTTCGAGAAGGCCTTTTACAAACGACCGTTTCAGGTTTTTTATTCATTTGAAGAATGTTATCCCTGGATTGAAAGTCAACTGGCGAAGTAAAAAAAGCAGGCCTATAAGCCGGATTCTGTATCCGCCAAAGGCGGATCCTTATCATTTATCTCGGCGTACTGTTACCAGCACGCTCTATCTGCCTACCCTCCTGCATTGGGCGGGCACCCTTAAGCGCAGGTTTACGTGGCATTTCACCGCATAGAGTTTACCTGATTTCACTACAGCATTACCTGTACATCCTTTCTGTTGCACTGGTCCTACCCCGAAACGAGTTCGGGGCGACGGCCGTTAGCCGCTATGCTTCCCTATGGTGTCCGGACTTTCCTCCAAGTTGCCCAAAGGCGAACTCGGCGATAAGGTGGCCTGCTTCTGCAAAAGTACTTCAATGTTAATAAATACAGCAAAAAGCTTGCCCGTATTTTTCTGAAAGTTGAACGGCATAGTTATATTTGTTTCTCTTCTATGGAACACTTTATCGTATCGGCCAGAAAGTACCGTCCCACCAAATTCAAGGACGTGGTGGGCCAGCAAGCTATTACCAATACGCTGGACAATGCTATTGCCAACAATCATTTGGCACAGGCGCTACTTTTTACGGGGCCTCGAGGTGTTGGTAAAACAACCTGTGCGCGTATCTTGGCAAAAAAGATAAATCAAGATGGTACCGAGCGTGAGGACGAAGATTTCGCGTTCAATATTTTTGAGCTCGATGCCGCTTCCAACAACTCGGTAGACGACATCAGGAACTTGATCGATCAAGTACGCATACCGCCACAGGTGGGTAACTATAAGGTGTACATTATCGATGAGGTGCATATGCTTTCTTCCGCAGCTTTTAATGCATTCTTGAAAACCTTAGAAGAACCCCCTAAGCACGCCATTTTTATATTGGCTACTACCGAAAAGCACAAGATTATCCCTACCATTCTCTCTCGATGCCAAATTTTCGATTTTAGGAGAATAACTGTACAAGATATTAAAGCGCATCTTGCTGAAGTAGCGGCGGCCGAGAACATTACAGCAGACGATGATGCCTTGCACATCATCGCCCAAAAGGCAGACGGCGCCTTACGCGACGCACTCTCCATTTTCGACAGGGTAGTGAGCTTTTCTGGTAGTAACCTAACCCGGGAAGCCGTGACCGAAAATCTGAATGTTCTTGATTATACCTATTTTTTCCAGATTACCGATTTGTTGCTAGAGGCCAATATCCCGCAAGCACTGCTCGCGTACAATGATATTTTGGCGAAAGGCTTCGACGGACATCATTTCATTATGGGCCTAGCATCGCACTTCAGAGATTTACTGGTGTGCAAGCAACAGGAAACTATTGCGCTGCTCGAAGTAGGCGAACAGGTAAAAACCATGTATTTCAATCAGAGCCAGAAAGCGAGCCTTCCGTTTCTTGTGGATGCCATAGACCTCGCCAATACTTGCGACCTAAAGTACAAGAACAGCCGCAACCAACGGCTGTTGGTCGAGCTTTGCTTAATGCAGTTGGCTTCCCTTACCTCGGTGGGCGAAAAAAAAAATGACCGTTCCCACCGTATAGGCCATAATAAGGGCTACATTATTCCTCCATCACATTTTAAGCAGGAAGATCAAGGAAAGTCGGTAGCCCTGGCGGAAGAACCCCAACCCAATCTTCCAACAAACAAAACTGTTCAATCTTCTCAATCGAAGGACGAATCGCCGGACGAGGGATTGTTAAAGAAACCAGTGATAAATAAAGAAACGCCCAAGGAGAAAGAAACGGTTTCAGCACGCCCCCAACTACTGGCAGAGCGCAATGCCAAGCGAGTTTCTGCGCTTTCGCTCAAGAGCATCCAGAAAAAACAAGAAATACAAAAGGAAATCGTTGCCAACCAACCTGTAGAGGAAGTGTTGCCCACCGAACCTTTTACAGAGCAAGAAATGCGTACCGCTTGGGCCCAATATGCGAAGAAGGTTGAGGCAGACGGACAGTTCAATTTGCTATCGCATTTAACCATGGGCATTCCAAAACTGGAAGGCACTTTGATACACCTCGAATTTCCCAATAGTACGATTAAGGTGGAAGTGGAGCGCGCCAAGCACGAATTGTTATCCCACATGCGGTCTGTCTTGAACAACCACGAGGTCGATCTCTCCATCGAGGTAAACGAAACAGCCGTAAAGCGCTACGCCTATACCCCGCGTGAAAAATACGAGAAACTATTGGAGGTAAATCCGCTGTTGGAGAAACTTCGGAAAGAATTCGATTTGGAAATTTAATACTGTGGAAATGACTTCAAAAAAAGAATCGACGATCAAAATGCTTGGGTTGAAACTACCTACCGATCCACGGTGGGTAAACATAGTGGAAAAGAACATTGAGGAAATCTTGACCGATCACGCCTACTGCGAACAAAAGGCTGCGGCCACGGCGATATCGCTTATCGTGACTTTTCCCGAATATACGGAAATGGTTAAGGAAATGATCGCGCTCGTAAAAGAGGAAATGAGCCACTTTAAATTAGTTCACGATAAAATCATTGCTCGAGGCTGGGTCTTGGGCCGAGACCGTAAAGACGAATATGTAAACCAGTTGATGGGCTTTTTCCCGAAGGGAGGCAGCAGAACCACGCAACTCGTGCACCGGCTTTTGTATGCTGCCTTAATTGAAGCACGCAGTTGCGAACGCTTTCGCCTTTTGAGCGAACAATTGGAAGACAAGGAACTGGCAACCTTCTACAGAAACTTAATGGTTAGCGAAGCAAACCATTATACCATGTTCTTGGGTTTCGCCAGAAAATACGGCGACCGAAAAGAAGTAGATAAAAAATGGGACGATTTGCTAGCGTTTGAGGCAGAAATTATGAAGGATTTGGGCACCAAGGAAACCATTCACGGATAGCTACCGCACTTCTAAAGCCGCTGCCACCTTTTCATTGTACAGGCTTTTCACGATCCCATCGGCCAAACCAATTTTAGGAACGTAAATATTCTTGGCCCCGCTCCATTTCATGGCAGAGAGGTAGATTCTAGTAGCGGGAATGATCACATCGGCACGGTCTGGATTCATATTCATCTCTGTGATGCGCTCTTCATAGGAGTGGCTTTTGATCAATTCATAATACGAAGCCAAGTAGAAATAGGTAAGCGGTTTGCCCAATTTTTTTCCGCTATTTTTAAAAATGTGGTTAATGTTGCCACCCGAGCCAATACAGTTTACCTTTCGGTAATCTTTCGTATTTTCCTTTATCCAAGACTCCATTTGTTGCCACATGGTATCTTCTACCATATCGTTTATGAGCCTTACCGTACCCATTTTAAACGAGCGCGATGCTACGGATTTGCCGTTGGCGAAAATGGTAAACTCGGTGCTCCCTCCCCCCACATCGATATACAAAAACACCTTATCGTCCTGAATTAGCGAATGCAAATCGGTCGAGGCGATGATCGCTGCTTCATCGTTTCCGTCGATGATGTTGATGGCAATGCCAGTCTCTTCTTCAATCTTTTTCGCGATTTCCCTGCCGTTGGTTGATTCGCGCATAGCGGAAGTCGCACACGCCCGAAAACGTTCTACATTATAGGTTTTCATCAACAACCGAAAAGCGGTCATCGCGTCTACCATACGGTGAATATTGGTTTCTGAAATAGCGCCTTTCAGAAAAACATCGGCACCCAAACGTATGGGCACCCTTACCAAGGAAGTTTTCTTGAAAAGGGTTTCCTTGCCTTCTACTTCAATTACCGAGGCAATGAGCAATCGAATGGCATTCGATCCAATATCTACGGCACCGTATTTTTCAATATTCAACAAACTATTCGTTCAATTTACGTTTGTAATATTCGTACAGTTCAAATTGCGAACGCACCTTAGGCTTGTCGTTTCTGCGATAGGCATTTTTAGATTTTCCGGCGATAATTCGGGCCTTTACGTTATCTGCCCAGCTTATCTCGAACGTATCGTCCAGCTCTTTCTTTATTTCGGCATCGTACACGGGGCAGGTAATTTCTACACGGTTATCGAGATTGCGCCCCATGAAATCGGCAGAGGAAATATAGATTTTAGGATCGCCGCCGTTTTCAAAGATAAATAACCGTGGATGCTCCAAATATTTATCTACAATGCTGATGGCTTCAATATTCTCGCTCATTCCCTTCACTCCTGGAATTAGACAGCAGATGCCTCGTACGATCAGTTTTATTGGGACGCCTGCCCTACTGGCCTCGTACAATTTATCGATCATCTTAAAATCGGAAAGGCTATTCAGTTTCAGTTTGATACCACTGGGCATTCCTTCCCTACGATTCTTTATCTCCGCATCGATTAAACCATAAAGGGCGTTGCGCGTATAATGCGGCGAAACGATAAGGTGACGGTATTTCTTTATCTTGTAATTTACCTCGAAAAAATCGAAAACCTTGTTGATTTCCTTGCATATTTTTTGATCGGAAGTAAAGAGTGTATAATCTGTATAAATCTTCGCTGTAGATTCGTTGAAGTTCCCCGTACTTACAACTGCATATCGCTTTACCTTTTCATGCTCGAGGCGTTCTATCAAACAGGCCTTGCAATGTACCTTAAGGCCCGAAACTCCAAAAATAAGGTGTACCCCTTCGCTTTGCATCTGTTCGGCATAGCTAATGTTCGCTTCCTCATCAAAGCGCGCTTGGAGTTCAATCTGTACGGTTACTTCCTTTCCGTTTTTTCTCGCGTTAATTAACGAGCTGGCTATATGCGATACCTGCGCTAGCCTGTAAATCGTGATTTTTATAGATTTGACATTCGGATCGAGGGCCGCCTCGCGCAAGAATTTCACTACATAACTAAAACTCTGGTAAGGCGCATAGAGCAGATAATCCTTAGTAGCAATTTTATCGAGCAAACTGCCCTGAAGGCTCAATCCAGGAATAGGTAACGGTTCTTTTTTCTCGTACAGCAGATCGTTGCGCCCCAAACTTGGGAACCCCATATAATCGCGGCGATTGTGGTAGCGACCACCAGGAATGATACTATCTGTACTATCGATACCCATCATATCGAGCAAATAAAACAAGGTTTTCTTGTGTATGCTCTTATCGTAGACAAACCGAACCGGATCGCCCGTGCTTCGGTTCTTTACACTCTTTGAAATCTTGTCGATAAAGCTTCGGCTAAGATCGCTGTCGATATCCAGTTCGGCATCGCGCGTTATCTTGATCATATGCGCAGAAATGCTCTTATATTTAAATATACTGAAGATATTGTGCAGGCAATGCCGTATCAAATCATCCAAAAGAATAATATATTGCTTGTCCCCATCTGGCGGAAGCTCTACGAACCTGTCGATCACCTTCGGAATTTCAATGAGTGCGTAATTGTTCTTGGTCTCGAACATCTCGTCTTCCTGCGACATTTCCATGGTAACGGCCAAATAAGCGGCACTATCCTTCAACGAAGGAAACTCATCCAGTTCGCCAATCATAATGGTAACTAGCGCAGGGCTTACTTTTTGGATGAAATAGTCTGAAATAAATTTTCCCTGACTGGGGGTTACTTCATTCTCGTTGATGATAAAAATATTCTCCTTGCGAAGCTCCTCTTGAATCTTCCGTAGAATATTCAAACTTGTGGACTGCTGTTGAATCACCGTTTGCGTGATCTCCTCCAGCAATTCCTTGGCAGAAATACCGCCCAGAAAGCTACGCCCGCCCTTTCCGGCCTCCACGATGCGCTTTATGGTAGCATAACGTACCTTAAAAAATTCATCTAAGTTGTTTGAAAAAATTCCCAAAAACCGAAGCCGCTCGATTAGGGGCACCGATTCATCCTCGGCTTCTTGCAGTACGCGCGCATTAAATTGCAACCAGCTTAGTTCCCGATTGCGATACTGATTTTGTACCAATAATGTCTTCTCTACTTTCTCGGTCATTGTTATTTTAGGTGTCTGGGAAAAATAGCGTGGCGGGTGGTACCCGTTGAAATGGCGTCCCAAGAATCTTCCTCAAATTCTATCGCTACAAAGCCGCAGGTGGGTAAGTTTTCAATATATTGATTTCCCAGCATATTTACAATGGAAGTAAACGCATGGTTATGACCTACAATCATTACAATATCAAGACTGTTGTCTAAGTTTTTAATGATTTTCATTACCTGCTGGCCGCTAAAATCATATAGATTATGATTGAGCTCGTAAGCTGCGTCGGCAATGCCAAAAGCATCCTTAAAATAGGCCGCCGTGGTTCGAGCCCGGTTAGCGTCGCTCGTTACTATTTTTTGCGGAGGTGGCACAAGGTCTTTTACGTGTTCTGAAATTAATTCGCCATCTCGTTTTCCACGGCCTTTTAAGGGGCGTTGATGATCGTCGACATCGTATTTCCACGATGACTTTGCATGACGTACCATATACAATGTTTTCATAACTGTTGCTTTCTAATTTGTCTTAGGGCTGCAAGCGCGTTACGTGCCAGTCCAACCCATTTAATTTATACTGAATTCTATCGTGCAGTCTATTTGGGCGACCTTGCCAAAACTCAATCTCAACGGGCCGCACGAGAAAACCTCCCCAATCGTGTGGACAGGGAATTTCTTTTTTGTCATATTCTGCTTCCAGCTGCTTCAATCTCTGTTCAAGCTCCTCCCTGCTGCCAATAGTACTGCTTTGTTGGGATACCAAGGCACCTAGTTGGCTTCCAACGGGCCGGGAATGGAAATACGCCACAGAGTCTTCCCTACTCGTTTTTTCAGCCAAACCTTTTATGATTATTTGCCGTTCCAAGGCCGGCCAAAAAAAAGATAAGCAAATGTGGTTATTATTGGCAATCGAGGCACCTTTCTCGCTGCTATAATTTGTGTAGAAATAAAACCCTAGCTCATCGTATTTTTTTAGCAGTACCACCCTTCCCCTCGGGAAACCATCTGTGCCAATAGTACTCACGGTCATCGCGTTTACTTCTTCCACCGTTCCAGAATCCTTAGCCTCGTGAAACCATGTTCTAAATTGCTGCAACGGATTTTCGTGCACCTTCGATTTTCGAAGCTCATTTTTTTCGTACGATTTACGGTAATTATGAAGCTTTTCGGTCATTGAGGAACTTTATTGCAAGGTACAAGATTTCAAAATGCTAGAAAAAAGCTATGTCTTAATTCTCTATTAATTTTTAGAGATGAAAAACCTTGCCGTCCTCGGCTAACTCAACGTTTGGGAACAATTCTTCCGCTTCTTTTCTGAAGTTTTCCAAGGAGGGATATCGACCGGAATAATGACCCAAGATCAAACTGCCAACCTCGGCTTTTTTAGCGATGGCCGCAGCTTCCTTGGCGGTACTGTGCTTCGTTTTTTCTGCGAGGTGATAGTGCTGCTCCAGGAAGGTCGCCTCGTGGTACAATGCCGAAACTTGCTCTATCTGCGGTACAATTTCAGGGAAATACGCGGTATCGCTGCAATAGGCATAGCTTTTTGGCGGATCAGGATCTAAGGTTACGCTTTTATTTTCAATACGTTTTCCTTCCACATTCTCAACATCATACCCTTGTTTTAATTTTTGGAAATAGCTTACATCTATCCGGGCCTTGCCAGCTGCCTTAACATCTAATTTTCGTTCCCCCAGTTTTTCGCGAAATAAAAAACCATTGGTATACACACGGTGGTCTAGAGGTATCGTGGTAACGGTGAGATGCTCATCTTCAAAAACTTTTTGGGGTTGGGAACTGTCGAGCTCGTGGAACAGCAGGGGATAGTTCGTGTAGCTCTTACCAAGTTTCAGCTGAAGTAAGATAGCCTCTTTTATGCCTTTGGGTCCGTAGATATTGAGTTCGGCGTTACGTCCCAACAACCGAAAGGTGGAAATCAATCCCACAAGACCAAAAAAATGGTCACCGTGGAGATGGGAAATGAACACGTGCCGAATACGGGAAAATTTTACCTTAAATCGGCGTAGTTGCACTTGGGTACCTTCTCCACAATCTATCAAAAATAAATGACCCTTTACTTCCAGTATTTGGGCAGTAGGATTGTGGTCCCATCTAGGGGTAGCAGAATGGCAACCAAGAATGGTAAGTTTCATAGAATGTGTGTTCTTGGGAAATGGGCACTTCGCTATCGCGAAGAATTAAAAGCCCAGATCGCGCTCAATTTCTTCCATCTCGATGATATCTTCGGCTTCCTGAAGCGTAGGGACTACAATCATCTCCATTGGAATATCATCTGGATTCATCGCATCGTTCACAATCACGAACGATTGTTTGGTCTTGCGATGTAAATTGGATGTCTTTAAAAAGAGCAATATTTCTTGCAACTGCAGATTATCGTACTTCAGTAAATCTACAATTACGTTCTGTCCCTTGAACTTATTCGGTATTTGATATTCTAAGAAGGAGGCGAAATCTATGATATCGTCCTGCTCATCTGCAAGGACAACAAAATTGTCGTGGTTATTAATTTTCATCTCGCTGAATTTTTGAGGCCAGCAGATAGAGTACGGCCATTCGTATGGCCACTCCGTTCTGCACCTGTTCTAGTATTATGGCGTGGTCGCTATCGGCGACATCGCTGGTAATTTCTACGCCACGGTTAATGGGCCCGGGATGCATTACCACGATTTCTTTCTCTAACGTATCTAACAGCGCTTTATTTACGCCAAATTGTTGCGTATATTCCCGTACGGAAGGGAAATAACTTATATCCATACGCTCGTGCTGCACCCGTAGCATATTGGCCACGTCGCACCATTGAAGTGCTTTTTTTAAGGAAGGTTCTACCCCTACTCCAATTTTTTCGATATACTTCGGAATAAGGGTTTTAGGGCCGCAAACTTTTACTGCTGCGCCTAATTTTTGAAGTGCGAAAATATTGCTCAGGGCTACCCGCGAATGAAGGATGTCTCCAACAATTACCACATTCTTGCCTGCTACGTCTCCCAATCGCTCTCGAATGGAATAACAGTCGAGTAATGCCTGTGTGGGATGTTCGTGAGCACCGTCACCCGCATTTACAATACTGGCATCAACGTGCTTGGAAAGGAAGATCCCTGCCCCCGGGTTGGGATGCCGCATCACCACCATATCGACCTTCATCGAAAGAATGTTGTTTACCGTATCGATGAGCGTTTCACCCTTACTTACGGATGAAGAGGAGGCGGAGAAGTTGATTACATCGGCAGAGAGCCGTTTCTCTGCCAATTCGAACGATAGACGGGTACGTGTGCTGTTTTCAAAAAATAGATTGGCAATGGTTATATCGCGTAGCGAGGGGACTTTTTTAATGGGCCTATTGATTACTTCCTTAAAATGGTCGGCTGTTTCGAAGATGAGCTGGATATCCTCTTCGGTGATGTATTTTATGCCCAGTAAGTGGTTTACACTTAATTCGCCCATAATTGTACCTTAATTCTTAATTAGATAAACGGCATCCTCTCCTTCATTTTCCTTCCAGCAAACCTTGACCTTTTCTTCGTTAATGGCATCTACCTGTCGGCCCCTGTAGTCGGGCTGTATTGGCAAATGTCTGCTAAAGCGCCTGTCTATCAAAGTAAGTAGCTCAATGTCCAGAGGGCGGCCAAACGATTGTACCGCAGTGAGGGCAGCGCGTATGCTGCGACCGGTAAATAGTACATCGTCTATAAAAACCACCTTCTTATTCTCTACAATAAAATTGATTTTTGTTTTGTTGGCCTCCAAAGGCTTGCCGCTTCGCCTAAAATCGTCCCGGTAAAAGGTAATGTCCAAATAACCCAGTTGTATGTTCTGTATTTGGTATTCATTTTCCAAAAGCTGCTTGAGCCTTTCGGCCAAGAACACGCCTCTGGGCTGTATGCCAATAAGTACGGTATCCTTAAACGTATCGTGGTTTTCAATAAGCTGACAAGCCAAGCGGTGGAGTGCAATGTGCACTTCGGTTGCATTCAGTAACACTTTTTGGCCCATAGGAGAGGTCTGAAAGAGATTCAGAAAGCAAATTTAAGGGTTTTATTTTGATTACGAGCACCTCTTAAATTTATGGTTTCACAAATCGCTGCAAACTATAAAAACAAATAAGCCCCGCAGAAATTTCCTGGGGGGCGAATGCTGATATGTTTTTTTCAGAAACATAACCTTATTGAATGTAAAAAAAAGAAATCGTCTGTTGCCAATAGTTACTATGATATACCCATATCGAAATAAGTGAATCGAAATATCTTGGCACTAGCTAATTCTGAACCACCGGTAACGAACCTTTGAAATCGGCTTCAATTTTATTTGTATTGGTTGCTGTAATATCGACAATCATTTGCATGTCGGCTCCAGTACCACTTATGGTAACGCTGCCCGAGGAACCGTTGGAGATATTTTCTGGGTTAGTACCGTTGGGGTCGTCAAAATCCAGATTTACCCCGGCCGTCACAAAGCGAATGGAGAAAGCGCCCGGGTCCTCACCAAAGGGGGGATAATTATAAGTGCCGGCAACAAGTCCATTTTCGCTGTCGGTATAGATGTTGGCGTAGACCATACTTCCCTCACCAGAAATGGTTCCGTTGTCGCTATGGGTCAATCCGTTCCCCAAGAAATAGATTTCGTGCTCGTAAACGCCTTCGGAGATTAAATTTCCCGGCCGCTTAAAAGAAGAAGCAATTGAGAAGGTTTGATTGCCAATGCTAATTTCATTAGGCCCATCGGCGCTGGAGGAGTCGTCGTCCTTATCGCAAGATGTGATGGCAAAACTGCTCAGTACAAGGACAACTATCCAAAAAAAATTGAAAGATTTCATAAGTAGGTTTTTTAGTTTAGGGGTCTAAATATAATCCTAAAAACATAAAGAAATGTTAATTTTATTCATTTTTGAATAAAAAATATCGTCAAGATTATCACTTTTATCCATGATATGCTTTTGAAGCTATGAAAAGGCATTTAATGAATACGAAAAAATCCCTTGAATTCAAGGGGCTTTTTTACATGGTCTCGTTTCAATAAAATTATTTCTTAATAACAATTTTGTTATAGGCTACGTTGTCATCATCAAAAGTAATTTTCAGCAAATAGGCACCGCTGTCTAAGGTGCTTACATCTATAGTGTTCGTATCAGGATTGTGAATGCTCTTTATCAATCTTCCCTCAAGGCTATATACGCTAGCCACTATAATATTGGTGTTTTTAAGGTTGGCGAGCGATACCATTCCGGTAGTTGGGTTAGGATATAGAGCTAATGATTGATTTTCAAGGGAATTTGCGCTTAAGACCTCACAATCGTTCATTAATCCTTGTAAGGAATTATTCAAATTGAGCCTACCTCCCGTGGTGGTAATGCCTTTTAAAGATGGATTTGGATCCACACCTGCAAAAATATAATCCCGTACATCCTTAGCTGCCTGTGCTGGGTCTGATATAGCCAAATCTGCAAATCCCTGACAGGGAGCTGAGTATAATAAAGCTATGGCACCTGTTACGTGCGGCGTAGCTCCCGATGTGCCTCCAAAACCAGCATAACTATTTCCATTGCTCGTGGTATAGGCTCCGGCACCATGGGCTCCCAAGTCAATCGTCTGAGCCCCATAGCCAGCACTCGTTACCTTCGTATCGGTAATGTCCATATTGGTGACGGTTATCAAATATTCGCTCGGGCAAGCCGTAGGCAAATCGCCAACCTCATCTACATTAAAGTTTCCATTTATGGTCGCACCACAGCTCAAGATTCCGTTCTCACCCAAGGTATCGTAAAGTGTACACCATAATGGAGCATCTGCAGGGTCACCAAAATCGACGCCCCAAGAAGCGTTCGTAGATACTACGAAAGCGCCTTCGGCCCCGTTGCTGCTATTATAGAGCATTCTCGCCTCTAAAGCATAGCTATATGCCTCAATAACTTGAGCTTCGTTAGTATTGAAATTATTTTTAATGATCATCACTTTCACATCCCAATTCACACCAGAAACGCCTACACCATTATTCCCTTTGGCACCCACGATACCCGCTACGGGCGTGCCGTGACTTCCTCCTGAAATATTATCGCTATTGGTAACTATGCTCCAGCCCAGATAATCGTCCATATACCCGTTTCCATCATCGTCAATACCATTATTGGGAATCTCGGCCTCATTGGTCCATAGGTTATCCCCAAAATCTGGATGGCTCAATTCTATACCATCGTCCAGAACAGCGGCGACGATGTTATCTCCATTCATAGTAGCACCTCCCGTGGTGATGTCCCACGCTTCATCTGCATCGATATCGCCATCGCTGGCCTGATTGTATTGCCATTGGTTGGCGAATAAGGGATCATCCGGTTCGGTAGCTCTTGAACGTACCTTATGGTTTTTTTGGGCAATTAGAACGGCATTATGCCTAGATAGTTCTGTAATGGCCATTTGCTCTGTCATTGCTGAAGGTTCCAATTGCAACAACCAAATATTCATCGGGCGGGATACGAGCCTTGCGTTGGATATGGAAACCGATGGAACTTCTTGATTTAATTCGGACGGCGAAGCATTTTTGGTTAACTGAACAAGCACTTCATTCGCTACAAACTCGGCTTCTTGCGCGTTACCCGCTAAACAAATAGTAATTGCAATTACGAATAGGAAACATTTTTTCATATTAAAGGGTATTTCTATTTTGAACTTCTTTATTGCGTTGGGCTTCCTTTACCATTGTTGATTTCTTCAAAAGTAAAAGAAGTTGTTTCTCAGTAATTTTTTCAGGATTAAAATTGAAAAGATAAATATCCATGGGCCGACTTACTTTTTTTTCGAGCTGAAGCGAATAAGCGCTAAATTTTTCTTCAAGCTCTGAAACTTGTGCCCCCGGGGCCATCTGTACTAGCACCGTCGGTAGCGCGCGGATTTCTTTATCTGCGTTACCAGTTTTGCAAGAAGCCGAAAAAGTACCGATTATTAGTATAATTATGAAACGGTTCAGAAATGATCTTGGCGGCATTGCGGAAAATTATGCGCTCAAGATACTACAAAATTTTACCTTTTGAAATGACGGTATAAAAAAACCCCTTCGATGAGGAAGGGGTTTTAATTATTATAATGTCCTGGAATTACTTCTTCCCGTCCATTCTGTCTTTCAATTCTTGAAGTTTTTGATTGGCATCACCAAGAGTAGTCTTGGCTTCTTCTGCGGCTTCTGCCTGTCTTTTGGCGGCAGCCTTAACAATCTTAGCTTCTTCTTCCTTGTGGATGGTCATATGCGAAGCAACCACTTTCTTGAATTCTTTATTGAACTCGATGATCTGGAATTCGGCCTCTTCACCTTTTTTCAAGTCGGTACCATCTTCCTTCTCTAAGTGACGCTTAGGTACGAAGGCGGTAATGTCATCATTGAACTGGATGGTAGCACCCTTATCAACGATTTCATCGATTTTCGCGGTGTGCTTGCTGCCCACTGCAAACTCGTCTTCGTACTTGTCCCAAGGATTTTCCTCAGTTTGTTTATGGCCAAGGCTTAGCTTGCGTCCTTCCACATCCAATTCCAACACAACTACATCTAACTTGTCACCGATATTGGTAAACTCGCTTGGATGCTTGATTTTCTTGGTCCAAGAAAGGTCGCTAATATAGATAAGCCCATCGATACCTTCTTCCAGCTCTACGAACACACCAAAATTGGTGAAGTTGCGCACAATACCCGTGTGGCGTGAACCAACGGGATATTTGCTGGTAATGTCAGTCCAAGGATCTTGTGTCAATTGCTTAATACCCAACGACATTTTGCGGTCTTCGCGATCTAGGGTGAGAATTTGCGCCTCAACCTCGTCACCAACGTTTACAAAGTCTTGAGCGCTTCGCAGGTGCGTAGACCAAGACATTTCGCTAACGTGGATCAAGCCTTCAACACCTTCAGCTACTTCAATAAAGGCACCGTAATCTGCAATTACCACTACCTTACCTTTTACCTTGTCGCCTACCTTAAGCTCATCACCAAGAGCATCCCACGGATGCGGCTTAAGTTGCTTAAGACCCAATTGAATTCGAGTTTTGTCCTCGTCGAAATCTAGGATTACTACGTTCAGTTTTTGGTCTAACTCCACGATTTCGTTCGGGTGGTTAATACGCGACCAGCTTAGATCGGTAATATGCACGAGTCCGTCAACACCGCCAAGGTCCACAAATACACCGTAAGAGGTGATGTTCTTCACAACTCCTTCGAGTACCTGGCCTTTTTCCAGTTGACCAATAATTTCTTTTTTCTGCTCTTCGATATCTGCTTCGATAAGCGCCTTGTGCGAAACTACAACGTTCTTGAATTCGTGGTTTATCTTTACCACCTTGAACTCCATAGTTTTACCTACATAGGCATCGTAATCGCGAATTGGCTTGACATCTATTTGTGAACCAGGCAAGAATGCCTCAATACCAAATACATCTACAATCATACCGCCCTTGGTACGGCACTTAATGTAACCATTAACAATAGTCCCCTCATCGTGGGCCTTGTTAACACGTTCCCAAGCTTTGATGGTACGCGCCTTACGGTGCGAGAGTATTAGTTGACCGGTGCTGTCTTCGCGCACGTCGATCAATACCTCTACCTTGTCGCCTACCTTAAGATCTGGATTGTAACGAAATTCATTTAATGAAATAACACCTTCGCTCTTCGCATTGATGTCGATGATAGCATCGCGATCGGTAATGTTTATTACCGTGCCCTCTACTACCTCATCGTCTAAGGTGTCTACGAAGTTTTCTGAAACCAATTTCTCAAACTCTTCCAACTTGCCATCGTCGATAGGCTCAATACCTTCCTCGTAGTTGTGCCAGTTGAATTCCTCTAAGAATTTTTCAGGGTTTTGTTGCTTTAAAGAAAGCTCTTCTTGAGACTGGGAGTTCGTCTCGTTTTGTGTTTGTACGGTGGCCTCTGCTACCGCTTCCTCGTTGTTTGCTTTTTCAGCCATTTAAATAAGTTCTTTTGAAAAGCCAGCGTGTAACGCTATTATTCAAAAGGATTTGTATTCTGTGTTGTTACAAGAAGTTGCCGCGACGATCCCACAGAAGGGTTTAAATTTGGTTTTTTATCGGTTCCTTTTATTCTTGATTGTCGCTAAAAGGGGTGCAAAAATACTGTTTTTTATTTGATATTCAAAAAGATATTCTGAATATTGAATGGTAGTTCACCGTGAAGAAACGCTTTCTTACCGTTAGCGCTATACCCTGCCGGCAATACGGTCTTTGGCCAGTTGTAGAATGGTGTGGAATTGATCGTCTAAGTTCATCTCGCTGTTGTCTATCTCGATAGCATCTTTGGCCTTGCGAAGGGGCGAGTCTTTGCGAGTCGTATCGATACGGTCGCGTTCCTTTACATTGTCCAGCACATCCTCTAAGGTAACACGGTCGCCTCGTTGTGTAAGCTCGTCATACCGTCGGCGCGCACGGGTCTCGGCGCTGGCATTCATAAAAATTTTTAGCTCGGCGGCGGGAAAAACCACCGTCCCAATATCACGGCCGTCCATCACCACACCCTTGTCCTTGCCCATTTGCTGTTGTTGCTCGACGAGCTTCCTACGAACTTCAGGAACCGTTGCGATGGGACTCACAAATTCTGAAACCTCTAAGGTTCGTATGGCACGTTCTACATTTTCGCCATTGAGGTACATTTCAGCATTTGAACCCGAGGTTGTTTTCTTGAATTCCAAAGTAATATCAGGTAAGGCATCGACAAGGCGTTGCCGTTCAAATTTTTCTGAAGAAATAATCCCGTGCCGCATTGCATAAAGGGTTACCGCCCTGTACATCGCTCCGGTATCGACGTACACATATTCCAGCCAATGGGCCAACTGCTTGGCTACCGTGCTTTTTCCGGTAGATGAATAACCGTCTATGGCGATGGTAATTTTGCGCATTATTGTAAATCTATATTGAGCCCAAAATAACTGGAAGTGGCGGCCGTACTATATTGGGCATACGTATAGCTAAGGCGAAGTTTGTTCAACTTTATTGAAAACCCACCACTCAAGCCGGCAAAGGCCCGTTGATCTACTATTCGGAGTTCTTCGGCTCGTCTGGGATTGTAACCCAACCGAATGTTGAAACCTCCCTCGGGGAATACCTCTACCCCAAAAATCATATGCCGAAAGGCATTGTCGAGAAATCCTACATCCTCGCTAGTAGTATTGCCTTCCAAATCGGTTTCATCGCGATTGGGATTGGCAAACGCCACATTCCACTGCTGCATATTCTCCAAAGTAAAATGCCACCGAATGGGAATGTTCTGTAATGTTTGCGAAATACCCAAAATTAACTCAAACGGCAACTTCTCATAAGTGTCTTCATAGGGCGTAATCTGTGTACCAATATTTCGTCCCACTGCCGTGATGTGCAGGTCCCACGGTTCATAAACGTACATAACTCCTATATCGAGAGCCGCCCCGAAGGAATTGTACTGTTCAAATTTTGAAGAGATAAACTTTACATTCGCTCCCACGTGAAAATCGGTAAAGGCAATGTTACGTGCGTGCCCAAACGATACGGCCACTTCACTGGCTCCAAAGCTATTGGTGGCGTTGCCCTGTTCATCGTAACCGTCAAAACTTCCGTAGTTAATATAGGTAACACCGGTGTGGATAACTTGGGTGCGGCGATCCCACAGGTAAGCATAACTGGCGGTGCCGTAATTAACATCGCCAATATAGTTCACGTAATTTAATGAAAGCTGATTGTCCATTTCTGGGTTGATACTCGCCGGATTGAAAATACCCTGTGTGGGGTCGTAATCGTAATTGGTGACCACCTTACCCCCCAACGCTGCTTGTCTTGGCGAATTCACCAAATTAAGAAATTGATAGGTGGACCTCCCTCCCACTTGCGCCCAAATAGCCGTAGATAGCAGGAAAAACAAAAAGTAAAAAAGCTTTTGGCGCATGAAATGTAGGATCCCTTTTCCAGAAGTTAAAACGACTGCAAGTATAATTTATTTTCGGCGTACTAAAAAACCGAAGATGCGCTCTACAGCTTTTTGGGGTTTTTTACCTTTTCCTTGGTTAGGGCGGTGGTGAGTACTTCACTCATATCCTTAACATAGTGAAATGTAAGTCCCTTGAGGTATTCTGGTTTAATTTCGTCGATATCTCGCTTGTTATCCTCACAAAGAAGAATTTCTTTGATATGCGCACGTTTTGCCGCCAAGATTTTCTCCTTGATACCACCAACGGGCAGTACCTTTCCACGCAGGGTGATCTCCCCGGTCATCGCGATGCTCTTTTTCACCTTTCGTTGGGTAAAGAGCGATACCAGCGATGTTAGCATAGTAATTCCTGCACTTGGCCCATCCTTTGGTGTGGCGCCTTCAGGCACGTGTATGTGCACATTGTATTTTTCGAAAACATCGGGGTCGATACCCAGTTCATCGGCATTCGATTTAATAAATTCCAGGGCAATGGTTGCCGATTCCTTCATTACTTTCCCGAGATTACCGGTCATATTCAGGGTGCCCTTCCCCTTAGACAGGGTCGATTCAATAAACAGAATATCACCTCCCACTTTAGTCCAAGCAAGTCCCGTTACCACGCCGGCGACATCGTTGTTCTCATACTTATCGCGTTCCATCTTAGGGCTTCCCAAAACCTCTATAATGACCTCGTTGGTAACCTTAGGTTCGTACTCCTCTTCCATAGCAATTTTCATGGCGGCATACCGTACCATTTTCGCAATTTGCTTCTCGAGGGAACGAACCCCACTCTCGCGCGTATAGCCTTCCACTATTTTTTCCAACTGCCTTTTGCCAATGCGCAAATGCTTGTTTTCGAGCCCATGCTCGCTCAACTGCTTCGGTAATAGGTGGCGTTTCGCAATTTCCACTTTTTCCTCTACGGTATAGCCAGTTACGTTAATGATTTCCATACGGTCCCGCAGGGCGGGCTGTATGGTGCTCAGGCTATTGGAGGTAGCAATAAACATTACTTTGGAAAGGTCGAATCCCAGTTCTAGGAAATTGTCATAGAATTCACTGTTCTGTTCTGGATCCAACACTTCGAGCATAGCCGATGAAGGATCGCCTTGGCTACCTACCGATAGCTTATCGATTTCATCTAAGACAAAAACAGGGTTACTGGTACCTGCTTTCTTCAAATTTTGGATAATGCGTCCTGGCATGGCACCAATATATGTCTTACGGTGGCCCCTAATCTCGGCCTCATCACGAAGTCCTCCCAAGGACATCCGAACGTATTCACGCCCCAAGGCCTCTGCAATCGATTTCCCGAGCGACGTCTTTCCTACTCCCGGAGGACCATAAAGGCATAGAATGGGCGATTTCATATCGTTTCTCAACTTCAGTACCGCCAAGTATTCGATAATACGCTTTTTTACGTCGTCGAGTCCGTAATGATCTCGGTCCAAAATTCTTCGGGCACGTTTCAAATCGAATTTGTCCTTGCTATATTCGTTCCACGGAAGGTCCAAAAGAAGGTCCAGGTAATTGCGCTGAATACTGAACTCGGCTACCTGCGGATTCATACGCTGCAGTTTGGTAAGTTCCTTTTCAAAATGCTCCTGTACTGCCTTGCCCCACTTTTTCTTTTTCGCACGTAAGCGCATTTCCTCTATTTCAGCTTCCGAGGTATTGCCCCCCAGTTCTTCCTGTATGGTTTTTATTTGCTGCTGAAGGAAATACTCGCGCTGCTGCTGGTTGATATCGCTTTGTACCTTGGACTGTATGTCGTTTCGTAAGGACAGTTTTTGAAGTTCGATGTTCATGAACTTCAAGGTTGCCATGGCGCGTTCCTTTAAATCGTTAATTTCTAGGAGCCGCTGTTTTTCAGCTACTGAAATATTGAGATTCGAAGAAACGAAATTGATAAGGAAACTGTTGCTCTCAATGTTCTTAATTGCGAATGCTGCTTCCGAGGGTATATTCGGACTGCTGTTTATTATCTCGAGCGCTATTTCCTTGATAGAATCGATGATGGCATTGAACTCCTCGTTTTCCTCTGCCGGCCTCGCTTCCGAAACTTCGCGTATGGTTGCCATCATATAGGGCTGATTTGTAATTACCTCAGACACCTCAAAGCGTTTCTTCCCTTGAATGACCACCGTAGTGTTGCCATCGGGCATTTTTAGAACGCGTAAAATCTTGGCAACGGTACCTACCGTATTAATATCGCTAAACTCGGGGTTTTCCTTCTCCTCGTCTTTCTGCGACACCACACCTATGGTTTTATTTCCAGAGTTCGTTTCGTTAATGAGCTTGATGGATTTATCGCGGCCGGCTGTAATGGGTATCACCACCCCGGGGAAAAGCACGGTATTGCGCAAGGGTAAAATAGGTAAGATTTCGGGCAGTTCTTCCCGCTCCATGGCATCTTCGTCTTCTGCCGACATAAGGGGAATCAACTCTGCATCTTCGTGTAATTCCTGCAATGACAAACTGTCTATGGATGTTAATTTTGATCTTGCCATAAAAATATATAAGACATTGTGTCACCAAATATAGGCTTCACAATAATTTTAATTTATTGATTTAACTTTAAATTATAAGGAAACACTTGATAACCAATAAGGTTATGGTTTCTTGCTTCCATTACTATTCAATTGCTGTGCCACACATAAAAAAATTTTCTACCTGAAGTGTAACATTTTAAAAGTCCCCCTATCTTTAAAATAAAGAAATTCTTTTTTGAGTGTCACTAACCAACCAAAATATTGAGTCGTTACTCGTTCTTTGCAGCAAGGGAAACCAACTGGCACAACTGGAAGTCTATAATAGGTACCAGGGCGCTATGTACAATACGGCGCTTCGCATCGTGAAAGATACCGCTGAGGCTGAAGACATAATGCAAGAAGCCTTTTTGACCGCATTCCAAAAATTAGATAGCTTTCGGGGTAGCGCAACTTTTGGGGCGTGGCTAAAAAGAATCGTCATTAACAAAAGTATTGAGGCCTACAAAAAATCAAGACGTTTTTTGCCGCTCGAGGAACATCCGTTGGCGGAGGAAGGCGACGATGTAGCCGAGGCAGAATTGCAAACTGATTTTGTGCATCAGCGAGCGGCTGCGGTTTTAAGTTGTATGCAAGCCCTGCACCACAGCTACAGTCAGATACTAACGCTGCATCTTATTGAAGGTTACGATTACGAGGAGCTTTGCGAGTTATTGGGGATTAGTTATGCCAATTGTCGCACCCTTTTATCTAGAGCGAAACAGAGTTTACGAAAACAATTAACACTAGCATCATGAAAAGAGACGATATAGAAATCATGTTCGAGCACCTGGCCGGAAGTTTCGATGTACACGAAACCCCTGTTGGGCATCAAAAGCGATTCTTGGAGAAATTGCATGCGCAAAAAGAAGCGCCAGCTCAAAAAATGTGGTGGAAGCCGCTATCTATTGCCGCCTCCCTTGCTGCCGTATTGTTGGCGAGCACGTTTTTTCTGAAGAGCGAACCTGCCAAGGCCGATTTGGCCAGCGTATCGCCAGAAATGGCAAAGACGCAGTCTTTTTTCGAGCAAACCATCAACAAGGAACTTCGTACACTGCAACGTTTCGATGCTCCAGAGGCAAAAGCCCTAGTAGCCGATGCCCTTAAGCAAATTGCGGTGTTGGAGAACGAATACCAAGACCTTACCGTCGATTTGGCGCAAAGCGGAAACGACCAACGCGTTATCTACGCGATGATCAGCAATTTCCAAAAGCGAATCGAATTGCTGGAACAGGTTATACAAACAATGGAAGAAATTAAAAACCTTAAAGCCTATCGAAATGAAACTACTATTTAAAACACTTGTCCTATGTTGCTGCCTGCCCGTATTGGCTACCAATCCTACCGGCCCTTGGAATGGCAAATACACCAAGCAGAAAACCATTAAAAAGGAATTTACCGTCTCTGCCAATGCATCCCTCGAGGTGGATAACAGCTACGGAAATCTGGACATCGTTACCTGGAACGAGAACCGAACGGTTATCGAGGTGCGTATTAGTACCAACGGAAACGATGAAGAAAAGGTACAGCGCAAACTCGACGAGATTACTGTAGAATTCGCTGCCAGTGCCAGCAAGGTAGCTGCCAAAACCATTTTCGGGAGCAATAGAAGCTCTTGGAGCTGGTGGGGCAATAAAAGCAACAATGTTTCTATGGAGGTGAACTACACCATAAAACTTCCTGTAACCAATGCCGTATTGCTGCGCAATGACTATGGTGCTATCAATTTGAACCGAATTCAGGGCAATGCGCAGATTCACTGTGATTATGGTCAACTTTTGTTGGGAGAACTATTGGGCGACAATAACCTTCTGAAGTTTGATTATACCGATAAGTCCACCATCGGGTATATGAAGAGCGGGAAGATCGAGGCTGATTATAGCGGTTATACCCTAGAAAAAACGGGTCGCGTAGAAATATCGGCCGATTATACCCGGTCGGAAATTGGCGAGGCCGAAGATGTAAACTACAACTGCGATTATGGTAAAATGACGATCGACAGGGCTACAACCATAGTAGGTCGTGGCGACTATGTTACCAACCGCATAGGTACGGTCACCGGCTCGCTCAACCTGAATACCGATTATGGCTCCATCCATATCGACCAGTTGGCAGGTAATGCAACCGATGTAACCATTAAAGGCGATTACACAGGCATAAAGTTAGGATTTTCTCCAGCCTATCAATTCGATTTTGTAGTAAATCTCAGCTATTCCAATTTAAAAGGAGAAGATCAAGTTACGGTCACCAAATCTTCAAAAGACTATAGCGACAAATATTTCGCGGGCTATCACGGCCGGCAAAATTCAGGCAATAACGTGAACATCAATTCCAGTTACGGCGGTGTCACCTTCATTAAAAATTAACTAACCAAAACCAATCGCAATGAAAACCAAACAGGTATTTTTAATAAGCATTCTTTGCTTTATAAGTGCGCTATCGATAGGGCACGCCCAACGCAACAAGAACATTAAAGGAAACGGTAATGTGGTGGAGCGCACCGTGTCGGTAGCCGAATACGATGCAGTACAAGTGGTAGGCTCGATGGATGTAGCCCTAGTGCGAGGTACAGAAGGCTCTGTAATGGTATGGGCCGAGGAAAATCTTCAAGATTACATCGTGGTAGAATCCAAGAATGGGCAGCTTACCATTAAGGTTGAAAACGGTGTTTCCATTTCTACCCGTAAAAACATTAAAGTGACCGTACCGTTTATAGATCTGGAATCGGTAACCCTTACAGGATCGGGTAACGTGGTGGGTAGCGATGTCATTTCAGGCAGTCAGTTTGAGACAGTCCTCACCGGCTCTGGCGATATTGTACTGGCCTTGGACGTTCAATCGGTCGATGCCAAGGTCACCGGTTCTGGCGATATGACCTTAAGCGGAAGAACCGATTTGCTTGAGGTGAAACTAAGTGGGTCAGGCGATTTTGAGGGCGATAGCCTTCAAGCCGAAGATGCCCAAGCCTATGTGTCTGGTTCGGGCAATGCCCAGATTCACGCAAAGAATAATCTTAAAGCAAGGGTGAATGGGTCGGGCGATATTCGCTTTAAAGGCAGTCCCACCCAACAAGACGCCAAGGTAATGGGAAGCGGCAGCATAAAATCTATGTAATCCTTTCAACGATATTCATCAATCAAAAAACAAATGCCTGGAGGTGCGCATAACTACGCAATGCTTCTAGGCATTTTTCTTTGCTATAGCGGCCGTTCGCGGCACACGAAACAGAAGTATAAGTCCCACTGCAAAAAACAGTATGAAAAACAGCACCGCATACCGAATGCTCCCTGTAACTTGAGCCACATAGCCGTAGCTGAACATACCAATTACGATCCCAATTTTTTCAGAAACATCATAGAAACTAAAATAAGAGGCCGTATCGACAGCCCCTTCGGGGATCAACTTAGAATACGTAGATCTAGAAAGCGACTGGATACCGCCCATGATTAGTCCCACAAAGGCAGCTGTAACGTAAAACTGCTGGGGTGTGGTGATGGTGTAGGCATAGATGCATATGGCGATCCAGATACAGTTAAGGGCTATGAGCACATTGATATTCCCATACTTTGCGGAAGCCCTAGAGGTTAAGAACGCTCCCAGTATGGCCACCAATTGTATTAATAATATACTCACGATCAATCCTGTGGTGGCGTTGGTGGTTCCCCATTCTAGTTCTTCAATTCCAAAGTAGGTTGCTACTAACATTATGGTTTGCACCGCCATGCTGTATACGAAAAAGGCGGCCAAATAACGCTTTAGGCTTCGGTTATCGTTCAAACGGTTCCAAATTTTGCGTAATTCCCTGAACCCGTTAAAGAGGAGGCGTTTGTTAAATTTTTCCTTCTTGTTTCCCTTCGGAAGATAATAATAGGTATACTGACTGAAACCAATCCACCATATACCTGTAAGCACAAACGACAATCGGGTAGGAAGGCCCTCGTCTTCAAATCCGAAGCTGTCGTGCATAAGGATCATAGCCAAACAAACTATGAGAAGCAATACGCTGCCCACATACCCCAAGGAATATCCTTTTGCGCTTACACGGTCCTGCTGCTCCGGAAAGGCAATGTCTGGCAGGTAAGAATTGTAGAATACCAAACTGGCCCAGAAGCCAATTAACGCTAAAAAATAGCATAATAGGCCAAACCAAAGATGTTCCAAGGAAAACCAAAACAATCCTATGCACGATACAGCGCCCAAATAACAGAAAAATTTAAGAAAACTTTTTTTGTTTCCGACGTAATCGGCTATACCACTAAGCAACGGACTTAAAATTGAAACCACGAGGAACGCCGCAGCGGTTACGTAGCTAATCAATGTATCATTGTTGAAGTCGATGCCCAGGAAGGTGACGGTATCGTCCAAGATAGCACCATCTTCATCCTTTACTAAAGTGAGGGCACCATAAAAAATGGGAAATACAGCCGATGCGATTACGAGACTATATACAGAGTTCGCCCAGTCGTAAAATGCCCAAGCGTTTAAAAGTTTCTTAGATCCTTTGGGTAGCGATGTTGCCATAGTAAATAAAAAAAGCTGCTCAAAATTAAGCAGCTTCTAAAGTAATGAAATTATACTTCTTATAAACTAACCCTTGAAATTGGTAACACCAAATTTACGTGCCTCGGCCTTAGCTTCCGGCGCCCATTGGCGAATATTGCGAATACGCGTAGCGCCAGAGGGATGTGTGCTCAAGAATTCTGGCGGTGCTCCCCCTCCACTTTGCTGCATTCGTTCCCAGAGGCTCGCCGCGGCCAGCGGGTCATAGCCAGCAATGGCCATTAGGGTAAGACCTATCCGGTCTGCCTCAGTTTCGTTGCTTCGGCTAAAGGGCAACATTACACCAACTTGTGAAGTGATGCCGTAAGCCTGATTAAAAATCTGTTGGTTTTCAGGGTCACTACCTAGGGCAATGTTCCCGGCCACGGCTCCAAGCTGCTGTAATTGTGCAGCACTCATACGTTGTTGTCCATGGTTTGCCAATGCGTGCGCCACTTCATGTCCCATAATGGCGGCAACACCGGCCTCATTTTTTGCAATTGGCATAATGCCAGTATAAAACGCTATTTTGCCTCCGGGCATCGCCCAAGCATTTTTGGTTTCGTCTTCAATTAAACTGTATTCCCACCGGTAGTCATTCAGGTAGCCGGCGTAGCCATTGGCGTTGAGATAGCGCTCTGCCGCTGCCGCAATTTTTTGTCCCACATTTTGTATCATACGCGCATCTGCCGTACCCGTTACTACTTTATTTTCAGAAAGAAATTGATTGTACTGCTGATAAGACATAGGCAAGATCTGCGAATTGGGCACCAATGCCAAGGTTTTCTTGCCAGTAAAGGGATTGGTAGTACAAGCTAGGAAAAAAACTGCAAATGCCAGCAGCGATAAAGTTTTCTTAAATATCATAGTCTTCGTGTTTCGTTTTTTAAATTTAGAAATATTAAAATAGTTTTTTACTAAAATTTCTTTAAAAACTGGAACGGCTTTTGCTCTACACCCTTTGTAGAAACAAATAATCCATTCAATTATGAAGCAAGTAACTCTTTTATTCGCAATTTTTTCGGCCATTTTATTTTCTTCCTGTGAAGGCGATCAAGGGCCTCCCGGTGCACCAGGTATTAACATTTTAGGACAAGTGTTTGAGTATACCGTGAATTTTCAATACGACCCACAAAATAATATCTATACGACTGATTTCCTTACGTTCCCCGCCAATGTAGAGGTTTTTGAAAGCGACGCAGTACTCGTCTACCGCCTAGAAGGCCAGGACAATATTGGCAATGGAGAGGTAGCCGATGTATGGAGCCAGTTGCCACAAAATGTCTTTTATCAAGATGGTACGGGCGATATTTTCCAGTACATCTTCACGCATACCTTTGTTGATATTCAGTTTCTTATTGAAGGTAACTTCGACTTGACTACTTTGGATGCTGAGTTTTTCAATAATCAAACCTTCAGAGTGGCTATTGTACCCGCCGAATTTGCTGATGCCAACCTTACCATGGACGAATTGCTGGAAAGCGGCTCTATGGAACTTATCAATTTTGAAACACCTTCAAACTAATATATGGTTACGAATTATTTAAGTGCATTTATCGTTGCTGTGGCTTTAATAAGCTGCAATTCCAAAGCACAGGATACCAAAAAGGCAGAAGAATATCCTGTTAGTAAAACCGAGGCTGAATGGAAAGCCCAGCTTTCCGAACAGGAATTCTATATACTCCGTGAGGAGGGTACCGAGCCCGCTTTTTCCAGTCCGCTGAACAAACATTACGAACCAGGCACCTATGTGTGCGCCGGTTGCCAGACCCCAGTTTTTGAAAGCGAGCATAAGTTCGACAGCGGTACAGGTTGGCCTAGTTTCGACAGGGAGATAGAAGGGAACGTAGCTTTTTCTGAAGACAATAAATTGGGATATACACGTACGGAGGAGCATTGCGCAACTTGTGGCGGACATCTAGGCCACGTGTTTACCGATGGACCCAGAGAGACCACAGGCCTTCGGCACTGTATCAATGGCGCTGCGCTCGATTTTATACCCAAGGGCGCCAAGCAACCCAAACGTATAAAGAACGAAGAATAATGGTAGGTAAATATCCAGTTCAGAAATCGGAAGCGCAATGGCGCGAAGAACTTGGCGAGGAGCGCTACAAAATTTTGCGCGAAAAGGGCACCGAACGTCCTCACACCGGTAAGTATAATTTACATTTTGAAGACGGCACCTACAATTGCGGAGCGTGCGGAGTCCCTCTTTTTGAGAGCGTGAGCAAATTTGAGAGCGGCTGTGGTTGGCCATCGTTCGATGACGCGTTGGAAGGTGCAATTGAATACGTACGGGACACGAGCTTTGGGATGATTCGCACAGAAATACTTTGCGCCAACTGCGGAAGCCATTTGGGGCACGTTTTCGATGATGGCCCTACCCAAACGGGACAGCGATACTGCGTGAATTCGCTTTCTGTAAATTTTGAGAAGGAAAAATAGAAAATGGTTTTATAATAATTAGAAATCCGAATCCATTGAAGGGTTTGGATTTTTTTATGCACTTATTTATACCAATAAGTATTGGTGCTTATGCCTTACATTTTGTAAATTCGTTGCTTCAAAATAATGACTTAAATAGATACGATGAGTAAATACGATATTATTGTTCTTGGTAGCGGTCCCGGTGGTTACGTAACCGCCATAAGGGCTTCACAGTTAGGCTTTAAAACGGCTGTGGTGGAAAAAGAAAGCTTGGGCGGTGTTTGCCTTAATTGGGGGTGTATTCCCACAAAGGCCCTGTTGAAAAGCGCACAGGTGTTTGAATATCTTAACCACGCCGAGGATTATGGTCTTACCGTCAAGGGTGCCGACAAGGACTTTGGGAAGGTAATACAGCGCAGTCGAAATGTGGCCGATGGTATGAGCAAAGGCGTTCAGTTTTTGATGAAGAAGAATAAAATTGATGTTATTGAAGGCTTCGGGAAGGTAAAGCCCGGCAAGAAGGTAGATGTAGATGGCAAGGAATATACAGCAGACCATATAATTATCGCAACAGGAGCCCGTTCACGGGAACTGCCCAACCTGAAGCAGGATGGCAAAAAAGTAATTGGTTATCGCGAGGCCATGACCCTCGACTCGCAACCCAAGAAAATGATCGTAGTGGGTAGTGGCGCCATTGGTGTAGAATTTGCCCACTTTTACAATGCCATGGGAACCGATGTTACCATCGTTGAATTTCTTCCCAACCTCGTGCCCTTAGAAGACGAGGAAGTCTCGAAACAATTTGAAAAATCGTTCAAAAAAGCGGGTATAAAAGTAATGACCAACGCTTCCGTAGAAAAGGTCGACACCTCGGGCAAAAATGTAAAGGCTACCGTCAAGACGAAAAATGGCGAAGAGATACTAGAGGCAGATATCGTGCTTTCGGCAGTAGGTATTTCTGCCAATATCGAAAATATTGGTTTGGAAGACGTTGGTATTGCCACAGATAAGGGAAAAATTATGGTTAACGATTGGTACCAGACCAATATCCCCGGCTATTATGCCATAGGCGATGCGGTTCCTGGACAAGCATTGGCGCACGTCGCCTCTGCAGAGGGAATAACCTGCGTTGAAAAAATTGCGGGAATGAACGTAGAGCCCATAGACTACGGAAATATCCCCGGCTGTACCTATGCCTCCCCAGAGATTGCCAGTGTGGGTATGACTGAGAAACAAGCGCGCGAGGCCGGTTATGAATTAAAGATAGGCAAATTCCCCTTCTCGGCTAGCGGTAAGGCAAGTGCCGCCGGTAATAAGGAAGGATTTGTGAAGGTAATTTACGATGCCAAATATGGCGAGTGGCTGGGCTGCCATATGATAGGCGCTGGCGTTACCGATATGATCGCAGAAGCCGTGCTGGGCCGCAAACTGGAAACTACTGGACACGAGGTGCTCAAAGCAGTGCACCCTCACCCCACCATGAGTGAGGCCGTTATGGAAGCTACCGCTGCAGCCTATGACGAGGTAATTCACTTATAAGAGAAACTACATAAACCTTAAAAGAGGCCGTTAGGGAAATTCCAACATCGGGATTTTGTCTCTAACGGCTTTTTGTATGGGGTAACAAATTCAAATAGGTAAATTGGGTGTCCCATCCGTGAGCTGACTCGCTTTCTGTTTGGCTGGGCGGGGCATAGCTTACCTTGGTCGTGTTTCCTATAGTAAAGGGAATGGGAAATTTGAAGATGGGACCATCATACACGAAAGTGTGAAACTCACCGTGCTCACCACAGGGATCTACTTGAGGAGGCAATTTTTCTAACAACGCGGCATCGATCGTTTTTCCTAGAAACTGAGTATCTAGGTATTTTGTATTTACACATGAAATTACAGCCTTAAATCCCAAATCGATAAACTGGTGCATCAAATGGGTAGTATCCTTTTTCCAGAGCGGGAAAAGGGCTTTTAATCTAGATTTCTGTAACTGTTTTTCACGATACGTTCTAAGATCTTCCAAAAAAATATCGCCAAACGCCGCGTTTTCAATACCAGTTTCGCGTAGTCTTTGGTATGTCGCGCTATGAGCGTTAGTATACGTTGTGAGCGGAGCATTTTCTGGGATCGCTACTTTTATTAGCGGTAGCCCAATACTTTCAGCCTGTAAATCTAGTAACCGCTCGTGTGTCTTGTGCATCCCCACTTCTCGGCTGTCTACTACCATAATCGTCACAAGCTGGGTTATCTTGTAGGTGGGGTCCTTAGAAAGCAAGTATAGGGCTAATGCGGCATCTTTTCCAGAGCTCCAATGCAAGCAGGTAGGCAACATTACTTTTGGTTCAGAAAACTTTGCACGGCAAGCTCGTAGCTTTGCAAACCAAAGCCTAGAATTATTCCCTTAGCGTGCGGCGAAATGTATGAGATATGCCGAAATGTTTCGCGTGAAAAAGTGTTGGAAATATGAACTTCAACCACGGGAGTAGAAATGGCCTTTACCGTATCGCCAATACCTACCGAAGTGTGCGTATAGGCCGCTGCGTTTAGAATGATCCCATCATATTCATACCCCACCTCCTGAAGTTTGTCGATCAATTCGCCTTCGATGTTTGATTGGAACTGCGATAGGTTTATCGACGGATATTTAGACTGCAATCTATTGAAAAAATCGTTGAACGATTCGTCCCCGTAAATGTCATTTTCCCGTTTTCCCAAAAGGTTGAGATTGGGACCGTTTATGATGATTATTTTCATAAGGCTAAAGATACTGAAATAAAAAGGCGGAACCCATATCGCTCCGCCCTAATAACCTTTTGCAATGTTACTCTAAAAATCGAATTGCAAGCCCAAACGCGCGTGTAGATACCCAGCATCCAGGAAGACATATTTTACCTCGGTAAATAGATTCACATTGTCTACCAAATTATATTTGTACCCGGCACCAGCGTTGATACCGAATTCAGAATCGCTAGAAGTACTCGCATCACCAATTACGCCTCCGCCAAGGCCCAGTTGTTTTACAGTTACATCAAGATACTGTCCGCCGGCTAGCACATAGAGCTCTTCCACGAGCTTGTACCGTCCGTTAAGGTCGAGAGCAAACCATTTGGTGCGCACCCCACTTTCTTCAGTAAAGGTAAACGTGGCAGTGGTGGCGATTCCGAAGGAATCATTGAATTCATATACTACATCCCCACTAACACCTATCGATTCAATTTCGGTAAGATAACCTCCCGAAACACCCAAACCGAAGGTCTGCGAAGTGGCTGAATAAGCGCCCATCAAGGCAAAAGCAGCAAAAAGAAATTTTTTCATACAATAGGTAGTTTGACTGTTTTTCGACTGCGACAAAAATAGACTTTTTTAAATAAAAAAAGCGGAAGGGGTTTCCTTCCGCTAGTAGAAATGAAATAAATTCTAAAATCCAAACTCGACACCAGCGTTAAGGGAATTAAAATTGCCTCCATCTAACGCTATACCCGAATAAGAGAGAACTATTGCAACAGCCCCAAAATTATAACCTGCCTCGGGGCGATAATAGAAACCTCCTTCTATATCCTCAGGGCTTATACCAATTGCATAACCAAGATCAGCACCAAAAAAAACTTCTTCTAACATAAATCTAGCGGTTCCGCCGATGGGAAGAAATGCGGCATCGTCAAATTCAACTTCGATAGATCCTAATGGTGTGTCTAACTCTTCCTCGTCACCGAAATAGTATAGAAAACTTGCCATTGGTCCAGCCTTAAAAACATCGTTTACATCAAATAGATAGGCGAAATCAGCAATGGCACCAAAAGTATATCCATCGTCTGCGTCACCCAAAGGTAAGGCTGCGTTTACTCCAATTTTAACTTCTCCCTGGGAAAAACAGGTTCCTATGCTAAAAAATGCAAATACAGCTAATAATAAAACTTTTTTCATAATTGAGTTATTTTTTAGTTATAAGGTAAAAATATTAAAATTTTTTCAACCTAATCTATAGCTATTCAGAAAATTACAAATAAAAAAGCGGAAGGAAAATCCTTCCGCTAACAAAATTTTGAAGTATTACAGTTTTGGTTTTATATGAAGATAGCGAAACCAAGACCTAGGGCGAAAGTATTCGTCTTTAGCTCAAAGTTGTCATCTTCTTTGTTCTTGAGATTTGCATTGATATATTCAACGGAAAAATTAACTGATACACTGTTATTTACAAAATACGCGAGACCCCCTTGTCCTTTCAATGCGAGTCCGCTAAATTTTGTAATATCATCTTCACCCCCTGAATATAAGTAGCCCACCCCAGCACTTAAGAAAGGTTTAAAATTAGAATCTCCAAAGAAATAGGTAGCGTTTGGTATGATACCTAAACTTGTAGTGGTAGACTCATCTTCAGCATCATCAAACTCTGCTTTTGTTTTGGTAGAAGCAATAGAAAAATCCAAACCTATTGATAGATTATCTATAACAAAATAATTAGCACTAGGTGTAAAGGAAATTTCGGTGAAGGTTATTTTGGTTTCAAAATCATTACCATCAAGGTTAACTTCGGGTGTATTACTCGTTGAGTTAAGTGATAATCCGGCGTCTGCACCAAACCACCAATTACCTTTTTCAACTTGTGCGTTAACGGAAACTACACTTAATACCGCAATGGCAGCAAAAACAAAAAAATTTTTCATAAGTAGAATATTTATTAGTTAGGCGCCAAAACTACGAAATTTATATATGCAAAAAACATCGCGGGAAATCGAGCCATTTTCTTCTATCGGAAAATGATTTTGGTCACAAAAAAAGCACGGCTTTTTGGAAAGCCGTGCTTAGACTTATATAGCATTAGTTTATAAGAAGGAATAGCCCAACGCGAGCGATACGACACTGTTTTTGCCTTCGGCCCCTTCTTCGCTAGCTACCTCAGTTAAACCGAAGTTATAGCGTGCGTCAAAACGGAGACCGAATGGAAAATCGTAACCCAAGCCTACTACTCCACTTAAATCAAAAGATTCGGCATCTACCTGAGTTGCGATATCGTTCAACACATCGAAGGAAATTTCATCATCCACCACGAAACCAAATTGAGGTCCCGCCTGCAAGTTAAAGCCTTGGGCAACATAATACTTCAATACAATAGGTACGTTAATGTACGACAGGTCGAACTCGCCAGCATCAAACTCGGCTCCCTGTTGGGAATAGAGCATATCGGCTTGAATCCCTAATTTTTCAGTAAATTTAAATCCGCCGAAGATACCGGCCTGGAATCCTGTTTTGTTCGAAAGCCCAGAAGCATCGGTAATCGTGGCGAAGTTGGCACCGGCCTTAATTCCGAAGTCAATTTCCTGTGCCATCATAATGGCGGTGCTAGCCAAAAGCGCTAGGGCAACAATCATTTTTTTCATAATTTCATTTTTTAAAGTTGAGCTGTAAATATAAACGAAAAAAGAGGGACACTGGTATATGAAATGGCAGCAAGCTATAAAAGATTATCAAGATTATCTTCGCATTGAACGGGGTCTCTCCCAAAATACAATCTTGAACTATTCACTAGATCTTCAAAAATTGACTGGCTGGCTAGAAACGCATGGTGTTGAAGTTTCTCCCGTGCGAATTTCAGAAGAGACACTTCAACAATTTGTGTACGACCTTGCAAAAAAAGTGAGCGCACGCACCCAGGGTAGGGTTATTTCCGGATTGCGGGGTTTCTTTACATACTTGGTCTTTGAGGATTACCGTGCCACAAACCCTATGGAATTGATCGAGTCTCCAAAAACGGGTAGAAAATTACCCGATACCCTTAGTGCCCAGGAAATCGATACCCTCATTGGTGCGATCGATCTTTCCTCACCGCAAGGAGAGCGCAACCGCGCCATTCTCGAAACATTGTACAGCTGTGGCCTACGGGTTTCAGAATTAATTGCACTGCAGATTTCCGATTTATTTTTTGAGGAAGGTTTTATAAAGGTTACCGGAAAGGGCAACAAACAACGCTTCGTCCCCATCGCCCAAAGTACAATTAGGCATATTGAGCGCTATCGACGCGAGATACGGGTGCACCAAGAGATCGCAGAAGGTTACAAAGATACCTTATTTTTAAACCGGCGGGGCAAACAACTTACCCGCGCCATGATCTTTACCATTGTAAAGGATTTAGCGGAAACAGCAGGCCTCCGAAAAAATGTGAGTCCGCATACCTTTAGGCACTCCTTCGCCACCCACTTATTGGAAAATGGAGCCGACTTGCGCGCCATACAGCAAATGCTCGGTCATGAGAGCATTACTACTACAGAAGTCTATACGCATTTGGACACACGCCATTTAACAGAAGTTATCAATCAATACCATCCTAGGCGGGATACTTCCTAAACTGTGCTAAAGCTGGGTTAAAAAAACGCTAAAGTGAGCGCAGCGTTCCCATAAAGCAATGTTGTTTCGTATCTTAAAAATAAAAATAAAACGATATGAAAACACTTACTTTCGACAATGGGGATACGATGCACGCCATTGGTTTGGGAACCTGGAAATCTAAGGGAAATGATGTAAAAGAAGCCGTAAAGGATGCCTTACGCGCAGGGTATAGGCACATTGATACAGCTGCAATTTATGGTAACGAAGAGCAAATTGGGGAAGCTCTACAGGAAATTTTTTCCGAAGGAACTATTTTGCGGGAAGAAGTATTTATAACCTCCAAACTCTGGAACGACTCCCACCAAGAAGGGCAAGTCATGCCAGCGCTTACCAACACATTGAAACGGCTTCAGCTGGACTACCTCGACCTATATTTGATACATTGGCCGGTGGCCTTCAAGCACGGAGTAGATTTTCCCGAAAAACCGTCCGATTTTGTTTCGTTGGAGGAAGCTCCTCTTATCGAGACTTGGAAACAAATGGAAACAGCTAAAAAAAGTGGTTATACCCGACACATCGGCGTTTCAAATTTCAGCAAGGAAAAATTGCAGAACCTTGTATCAAAAGGTTCCATCAAGCCTGAGATGAATCAAGTTGAGATGCACCCTCTACTTCAACAGCAAAATTTATTAGATTATTGCAATTCTGAAGGTATTTTCATGACCGCCTATTCGCCATTGGGCTCGGGCGACCGAAGCGAGGAAATGAAAGGTGATGACGAACCGAATTTAATGGATATTAAAGAAATCCAAAAAATCGCAAAAAAACACAATGCCTCGACCGCGCAGGTACTCATCGCTTGGCACAATCATCGAGATACTGCCGCCATACCTAAATCTACCACGAAGGAGCACATCATCGACAATTTTAAGGCAGCGAGCATCACGTTAGATGATGGCGATATGAAGACCATTGCCGGTCTCAACAAAAATTACCGTTTTATAAACGGGAAGTTCTTCGAGATGCCTAAAAAAGGATATAAAAATATATTCGACGAGTAATCAGCACCAACTTTACTAATAAAAACCCCTTCAAAAATCAATTTTGAAGGGGTTTTTCAATGATGATCCAAATTTTATTTCGCTATATTAACCGCTCGGGTTTCGCGTATTACCGTTACCTTCACCTGTCCTGGATAAGTCATATCGGTCTGGATTTTTTGGGAAATCTCGAAGGATAGCTGGGCGGCCTTTTCATCGCTTACCTTTTCGCTTTCTACCATGACGCGAAGTTCACGTCCAGCTTGTATGGCGTAGGCCTTATTAACACCGCCAAAGCCAAATGCGATATCTTCTAAATCTTTAAGGCGCTGTATGTAGCTGTCTACCACCTGACGTCTCGCTCCTGGGCGTGCGCCGCTTATGGCATCGCACACTTGTACGATAGGCGAAAGTAGGCTCGTCATTTCAATTTCATCGTGGTGTGCGCCAATGGCGTTACAAACCTCTGGCTTCTCACCGTACTTTTCGGCCCACTGCATTCCTAAAATTGCGTGGGGGATTTCAGTTTCAGTTTCAGGAACTTTCCCAATATCGTGCAAGAGTCCTGCTCTTTTTGCCAGTTTCGGGTTAAGTCCCAATTCTGAGGCCATAACGCCACAAAGCCTTGCGACCTCGCGGGAGTGGTGTAACAAGTTTTGTCCATAAGACGAGCGGTACTTCATTCGGCCAACGGCTTTGATCAACTCTGGGTTTAACCCGTGGATACCCAAATCGATCACCGTACGCTTGCCCACTTCTATGATTTCCTCTTCAATCTGTTTGGTTGTTTTTTTAACCACTTCCTCAATTCGGGCCGGGTGAATACGGCCATCGGTTACCAATTTATGCAGCGATAGCCTTGCCACCTCGCGACGTACCGAATCGAAACAGCTCAAAATAATGGCTTCTGGAGTGTCATCTACGATGATCTCTACGCCCGTGGCAGCTTCTATAGCTCGAATGTTCCTTCCTTCACGACCAATAATACGGCCCTTTACATCGTCGCTCTCCAGGTTAAAAACCGACACACAGTTCTCTATTGCCTCTTCTGTCCCTATACGCTGTATGGCGTTGATAACAATTTTCTTGGCTTCCTGCTGGGCCGTCATTTTGGCCTCTTCCAAGGTAGTCTGTATGAAGGCCATGGCATCTGTCTTGGCCTCTTCCTTTAAGCTTTCGAGCAACTGCGCCTTGGCATCTTCGGCAGAGAGGCTTGAAATTACCTCTAGCTGCTCTATTTGGCTTCGGTGCATTTTTTCGACCTCATTTTTCTTCTTTTCTAATATTTCAATGCGCTCTTCCACATCCTTTTCTTTCGCCTCCAACTTGGCATTCAGCTTTTTTGTCTTTGCCAATTCGTTAGAAACCTGAGACTCTTTATCTCTGGTACGCTTTTCTGCCTCGGACATCTTCTTATCACGGCTGTTGATTACCTTTTCGTGTTCCGATTTCATTTCAATGAACTTCTCCTTGGCCTGTAAGATTTTGTCTTTTTTGATAGCCTCTGCTTCGCTCTTGGCATCTTTTATAATGCTAGCCGCCTCCTTCTTGGCGCCGGCAATGACCGCAGAGCCCTGGTTTCGTTCCAGTAGCTTTGCTATGGCGAAGCCTATCGCCAGTGCGACGATTGCAACTATAATACTCGTTATTAGTATATCCATGATCTGTTTAAGTTAGTATATAAAAAAAGCCTACATTAATTAAAATTTGAATAAACTCCTTAAAAACAAGTTTAGGGCTAACAAGCTGGTCAAGAATCCGCTCAAAGACGGCGCGCTTTTACAACTTAGACTCACCCTTTTTAAAGAATTCGTGTTGAGTTTACCAAAATATATTAATGTAGGCAGTAACCTTATGCTATGTAAAGAACGTTATGACAGGTGCTCCTGCAACAATTGGTTTAAAGCCTCTAGCTTTTGTTCCATTTGTTGCCTGTCATCTTTTTTATCTATTTCCTTTTGCTCCACCTGGGCGGCAAATTGCAAGGCGCACATGGCCAGTACATCTTGCTTGTCCCTTACGGCGTAGCTGCTTTCAAACCGTTTGATCATTTCCTCTATCTTCTTGGCGGCTAGCCTTAGCCCCTCTTCTTGTGAGGGATTTATCGTTAACGGGTACACCCTGTCCGCAATAGAGAGTTTGATTTTTTGTTGGTTCGACATATTTTTAAAACTTTATTCGGAAAGCTGCGCTATGCAGTGGTCAATCTCCCGAACTAAAGCGTTTATTTTGAGCTTTGTTTCTCTGGTATGTTGGTCGCTGCCAAGCATCGAATTTGCCAGTTTCAAGGCGCTGTACTTTTCATGTAGCGACTCGAATTCCTCTTGGTCATTTTGTCGCTGCGATCTAAGTTCAGAGAGTTCCTCTTCCAGTTTTGTGTTTGCCTGCTTCAATTTTTCGAACCGGTGCAATAGCTTGCTGATTCTATTTTCCAAGGAATCAACAATTTCTGAAAGATCGCCCATACGGTAACAGATTCAATACTTCTAACACAAAGTTAACATACCGGTAGTAATATGCCAACTGTTTTCTTATATTTTTTGTATTATTGAAAAGGCAACACAATAAATGCCGCTACTCCCCTTTTATATTTACTGCGTATACTTAAATTTACACGTATGAAGAGACTACTAATGGGCCTTTGCTTTTTGGGGATGGGCGCCGTGGCACAGGAGGAAGTTCCCACCGATTATTTTGGCTATCCGTTGGACATCGATTTAATACTCTCTGGCAGTTTCGGGGAATTGCGAAGCAACCACTTTCACAGCGGGTTGGACATAAAAACACAGCAGCGTGAGGGGTTACCGGTGTATGCGCCGGCCGATGGGTATGTTAGCCGAATTAAAGTGGCCCATTATGGCTATGGTAAGGCACTCTACATTACGCATCCCAATGGTTATAGCACCGTGTATGCGCACTTGCAAGACTATGCGGGACCCATTCAAGACTATGTAAAGGCGCAGCAGTATAAAAAAGAAAGCTTCGAGATCGAGTTGTTTCCAACGGCAGGACAACTGCCCGTGCAAAAGGGAGCCCTTATAGGATATACGGGAAATTCTGGCAGCAGTGGCGGACCACACCTGCATTATGAGATTAGGGATGCCGCCTCTAGACCCATGAATCCACTTTTGTTCGGGGTTGATATACCAGATTCCAAAAAGCCACTGGTAAATAGCGTTCATGTGTATCCCATAGGCGAGGACGCCCACGTAAACCAGTCTGCCAATCTTCAAAAAATCAGGCTTATGCTGCAACAGGATGGCTCCTACAAAGGCGAAAAAATTACCGCCTTGGGGAAAATTGGTTTTGGTGTTTCCACGAACGACCAGTTTGACGGCGCTTCCAATAAAAATGGCGCTTACAAAATTGAAACCACTTATAACGGACAGCCCAATTTTGCCGTTCAGTTCGATAAATTCAGTTTTGCGGAAACCCGCTATCTCAATCGGTATATCGACTACGCCTACTATAGCGAAAACAGATCGCGCATACAGAAGTTGTTCAGGCAAAGCAACAATCCGTTGAGCATTATCGTAAGCGAGCACGAGGATGGGTATATTACCGTTCAAGAAGGGTTCGATTCTACCTACAGCATTCAAATTTCAGATTATAAAGGCAATACAGTTTCCATTCATGTTCCCATTGAGGGAAAACAGCTAGAGGTTTTGGAGCCGAAGAAAGAGCCTGTTGCAACCGATTTTATCTATGCCAACCAGGCCACGAGCATTACGAAAGGAAAATTTAGTGTGTACCTGCCTGCCGGCAGCCTTTACGAGGATACGCATTTAAACATTGAAGACCAAGGTGATGTATTGGTATTGCATAAAGACAACATTCCCCTGCATGAGAACATTACCATTTCGGTAGATGCCTCCAATTATGCCGAGGAAGATTTGGATAAGTTGTTCATAGGCCGCTTAAACTACCGTGGCGAGCCTTATTACAACACCACTTATCGAAAAGGTGATAAACTGTCCACCCACACCAAAACCTTCGGAAAATACGCATTGGTTTCCGACGAAAAGCCCCCGGTAATTAGACCCGTAAATTTTTCAGATGGGAAATGGATAAGCAACCATAAAACGCTTCAAGTAAAAATCACCGATGATCTTAGTGGCATAAGTAGCTATCGCGCCACCATTAACGGTAAGTTCATTTTAATGGAATACAATTACAAGAACAACGTTCTTACTTATAATTTCGATGACGCTATCGTGACCGATACCGAAAATAATTTGAAAGTCATTGTTGTAGATAATGTGGGAAATAGTGCTACATTTGAAGCGACTTTTTTCAGAAAACAATCATAAACTTCGCTTTTGAAAACAACATCACTAGCCCTACTCCTATTCCTTTTTTCAGCTTTATCAACACTTACCGCTCAAGAGGCAACCATAAAAGGGGTTATCTTAGACGAGAACAATGAGCCCATTCCAGGCGTTAATGTGATTGCGGGCAGCGAGGGCGCGCTTACCGATTTTAACGGATATTACCTATTGGAGATCCCCGCCAACAAGGATGTGGTAATTACCTTTTCGCACCTAAGCCACAAAAACACGCAAATAACGGTGAACCTTGGACCCAATG
>CAZXDP010000006.1:30321-82509 GCA_964639255.1 uncultured Flavobacteriaceae bacterium | reverse complement strand
GAGCGCTTGCATGGCATGCAAGAGGTCATCGGTTCGACTCCGATATTCTCCACAAATAAGCCGTCCGTATGGGACGGCTTTTTTTAGGGCTGCGCTCTAACCCTGGAAATACTTTACACCCATCACTCTTTCAGGAAACCGATGGAATTCCGCACCACTTCCATAAGCTGTGGCGGTAGCGTAGTTTCGTTCCACGGATGCGTGGAGCCAAACACGTGATTCGCCCCTTCTATAATTTGAAGTGTAGCATTGTCACTCCAAGCCGCCAACTGTTCTGCCTCATTTTTAGGTACCGTACTATCCTCACTACCGTGGACGATAAGTAGGGGTTGGGAGAGGTTTTCAACCGCCGTTGCTATAGTTAAACGGTTTTCGTTTTGCTCGAAATCTTCGTAAAACCGATACAGATGTGGCATTAGCTGTTTGGTACGACCGTTTTCCACATATTTTACACCATTGGCCTTCCAGGTTTCAAATTGTTTGGAACCAATGTTAAACCTACGTTTGTAATCGCTTACACTGGCCCAGGTAATCACTTTTTCAATGTTGGGATTTTCGCTGGCCGCTATGAGCACGATTCCACCACCCCTACTGTGACCAATTAATGATATAGATGAGCAATCTGCCTCTTCCGCATAGGAATTTGAATGTGCTAAAAAGTCCAAGACGCGTTTGAGATCCTCCAGTTCTAATGTATATGTATTTTCTGAAAATGCATTAAGGTCTGAAAAGTCGATAGGTTGGGACACCGTACCTCCGTTGTGGGAAAAATTGAATTTGAGGAAGAAAAAACCGGCTTTGGCAAATTGTTCGGCCACTAAATTCCACGCACCCCAATCCTTAAAGCCTTTATAACCGTGGCAAAAGACGACAACGGGTTTTTTGTGAGAGGTTTCTTTGTAGAATACATCGTATACGATGGGTTTTTTTCCCTCTTGCCGAAGTACTTGGTTCTTGAGCTTTTTCATTTTGAAATTTCCTTTTCGGTAAAAGGTACGGAGGCGTTGGCAATCTCACAAATGAGTTTCAGCAGTTCAGTTTCAAATTGCTGTATGGTTTCGGGAGTAATCACTGTATCACGTTCGCGATAGCCTGTTTTTAATCCGAAAGGCAAAAAGCCCTGCTTTAAGTTTTTAAACGAGATAATACCAGCTTGGGCTTCTTCAAAAGGCCTGTTCTGGTAGCGTATCCAAGCATAGGTTAAAACCTGAAATGCCTTGCTGTACTTATAGTCTTGTGTAAGCACGTCCCAATCTGAAAGCTGCACATCGCCGCTCTTTACCGATCCCGTTTTGTAATCTACGATGCGCAGCTTTCCGTTATACCTGTCTACTCGGTCTACCGTGCCCCTAATTTTTATCGGAAAGTCCAATTCTGGCAGGTGCAGCGGTGCCTCGAGTTTGTTTTCGACCGATAGGATTTCAATAGTATTTCCTTTTTCAATTTCAGCAATTTCGAAATCGATAAAATTGGATACGTACCGTTTTGCGACTTCAAAGATGATAAGGTTCTTTCCTTTATGGAAAGTGCCCTGTCGATAGGTTTTTTCAAACTGACGGGTCACCTCCCCCTCAATTTGAGGTTTCATCGCCTGCAAGGATTTCAACGATAACCGTTCATTAATATGATTGCCATAGAAGGTTTCCAAAGTATCGTGCACAATAGTTCCCAGAGTATTTGCCGCTACTGTTTCCTCTACCATTTCAGCCTCCTTTACCTGTACTATTTTTTCAAAATAGAAGTCAATGGGGTTACGAATGTAACCCGTTAAGGCCGAAGGAGAGAAGCCATATTCGGCCAATTCGCGAATACGCTGTTGTATGGAAGGTGTTTTTGCAATTTCTTCGGGTACTACGGAGGATATAGGTATGGTTGGTGAAACGACTGAGTGGGTTAGGCTATGGGCGGCTGGACGATCTATTTCCAACTGAAGCAGAAAACGGCTTTTCTCACCTGCGGAAAGCCCTTCGGCCTGGGTCGTGTAGAGTAGGGTAATATCTTTTGCCCGCTGTAGCATATGATAGAAATGATAGGTGTAAATGGCATCTTTCTCGGTATAAAGCGGTAGTTTGAATTGTTTTTTCAAATCGTAGGTGATAAAAGACGTGTTGCTCTTTCCCGTGGGGAGGATGCCCTCGTTGACCGATAGTACGATGATATTCTCAAAATCGAGTACGCGCGTTTCTAGCACTCCCATAATTTGAAGCCCTCTGTAGGCGTCTCCCTCAAAATCCAAGGTTGTGGTGGCGACAGCCTCGACAAAAACGGCCTGGGCGCTCTTCACACTTGAAAAATGGTCAAATTGAGCATTTAATGTTTGCAATTTTGTAAATACCTGAAACAACTTATGAAGAACGGCCCGTTGCAAGGGTTGCTCTTGGAAGCGGTCCTGGCAATGCTCAAGAATATTGAGGCAGCAGCAAATGGCTTGTTCGCTACGCTGCCATGGCTCAAAGATCCATTTTATGAGGTGATGTTCGTTTGGGGTCTGGGTATTGAGCTCTTCATACGCTATATGCGATCTATTGCCCAACTGCATCTTGCGTATTATTTCTTCGGCTTGGGGAAGTAGGCGCTTCCCAAAACTGTGTTGCAATAGGGTAAGCACATCTTTATAGTAATAGGGGGTTCCGCCCTGGGTTTGCAGATGGAACAGCAATTCAAAAAAACCACTAATGGGAAACTCCCTTAGCGACATACCCATGGTAACATTTACAGATTTCACGTTGGGAGGTAAGGAATGCAAAATAGGCACCAACAGTTGTTCGTCTGCCAATACAATTGCGGTATTCGATAGTTTTTCCTCTGAAAAACCTGCCAAAAGTTGTCCTACATATTTTGCCTGTCCTACATTCTTCTGTGTGGCCACCAAGTGAATGTTTTTCCCAGTTTCAAAATGGGAGCTAATACCTTTGGGCGCTCTATTTGCATAGTACGGCCAGTTCTTAAAATACCGCCGCAGAAATAGCGATGCGCCATGTTTGTTATCATTCAGGAAATATGAGTCCGCATCCCAATGTACATCAGCGATATTCGCTTCGAGCAAAGTGGTAATAATCTTCTGTTCAGCATTGTTGAGGGCATTGAAACCAATGAATATAAATTTTGAGCTTTGGTGTTCTTGGCTATAGATATCAATGGCATTGGCGGCCTCACGGTATACCATACCTTGGTATCCTACCGACTCCTTTTTTAGAAGTTGGTACAGGTTATTGTACACTGTTGGCAGATGGCTCCAAAAAGAAAGGTAATTCTGGACCATTACAGTGGGTTCCTCTTTTAAGTTCCAGCGTTCTAAGGTTTTAATGCTGTCTAGATAGGCGAAAAAATCCTTTGGATCGACTAAGTACCGGTCTATCTCATTAAAATCATTCAACAGTGTTTGCGCCCAGGTGGCGTAGGTATCGAAGCTGTCTTTTTCGGTGATGCCCGGGGTATTTTGGTAGGCGATGTAGCTTTTGAACAGGAGTTCAGTGGTATCTATGATTTCCAATCCTGAAACTTGCTCGATAAACTCCTCGATGCTCAAAATTTTGGGCACGAACTGGGTCTTATTGGCCATAAGCTTCAGTTCGTTTTTCAAGAACCCACCGGCCCGCTTGCTAGGTAGAATGAGGGTTAGTGATGATAGAGTTTCGTGCTCTTGGTAGAGGTATTCAAGTGTCTCTCGAAGAAAGGTTCGCATTGCCTAAAAATAAAAAACGCCCCCGAATTTCGGAGGCGCTTTTCAATTTATTTCTAAGCTATTTTAAAGCTTATTCTCTGTCTTTCTGAAGAGAAATCTCTACACGACGGTTCTGCTGTCTTCCGGCTGCGGTATTGTTTGTCGCAACTGGACGCTCTTCGCCGTAACCTTCAGAGGTAAGACGGTTTGCAGGCATACCAATAGTAGTCAAGTAATTCATTACAGAAGCAGCTCTTTCCTTAGAAAGCTTCATATTGTAAGAATCACTACCACGGCTGTCTGTGTGACCTTCTATGTGGAATACAGTGTTAGGATACTCCTTCATAATATCTGCAATGCTCTGAAGCGCTGAGTAAGACTCTTGACGGATGGTAGCCTTGTCGTAGTCGAACAGGATAGTCTTAGAGAACTCGTTGATTTCCTTGATAACTTCTACAGTTACCTCTGGACATCCGTTGTTAGCTACAGTACCTGGTACATCTGGACAAGCATCGTCTTTGTCTAGAACGCCGTCGCCATCACGATCTTCGTAAGGACAACCATTGTTAGCCTTAGGACCAGCCTCGTTAGGACAAGCATCTTCACCATCGGCGATACCATCACCATCTGCATCTGGACAACCGTTAAGGGCAGCAAGACCAGCTACGGTAGGACAAGCATCTTGAGGATCTGGGATACCGTCGCCGTCGGTGTCAGGACATCCGTTAAACTCAGGAAGACCTGGAGTGTTAGGACAAGCATCATTTCTATCTTCGATACCATCACCATCAGTATCAGGACATCCGTTGAACTCAGGAAGACCTGGAGTTTCTGGACATTCGTCATTCACATCGTAAATACCATCTCCATCAGTATCTTTTCCACCAAACTTAAATACGATACCTGCAGAATGCTGGAAGTGCGTAATACCGTAAGAATCTTCGAAAGCGTGCTTGTAAGTAGATTGGAAGTTAAGAGCGATGTTCTCACCTACCCAAAAACGTACGTTTGCCAAAGCGTTGGCCGTACCGAAGCCGATATCATCTACCCAAGTGTAACCACCACCAACACCAAGAGAAGGATCGAACCATCCTCCAGGACCGTTAATTAGGTCACGTAGGCTGTACTTGATTTCACCATCGGCAGCGTAGTAGGTTAAATCGTCTACTGAAATATCACCAACCTTATCTATACGGTTGATAGAACCAACAGCGGCAAAGCTGAAACCGCTACCTATGTAACGACCAATAGATAATCTCGATACAGAAGGCAAAATGTTCCAGTGGTCATTTGCGTTGAAGTACTCATCAAAAAGCTCGCCTTTGGCAGCAGCTGGGAGTCTCCCTTCGTCATCAATACCTACAGGATATGTGTCAACGGCATTGACATCGATACTGATTGCCCAAGGGTTGTTTTCGTCTTGTGCATTTGCCGCTCCCACACTAAAAAGCAAGAGGGCAGCAACTAAAATACTGTTAAGATGTTTCATATTCGATTGTTTAATTTTTAAGTGTTAATTAGAGCAAAAGTAAGTTGTTAAAATTTATAAACAAAAGCAAATCTATTAAAATTTTCACAAATGGAACCTTCCTTAGACCTAAATAAACCGCGTTATTGCTCAATTATTTGCAGTTTTTTTCCCACCTTTTTGAAGGCGGCAATGGCCTTGTCTAAGTGCTCTATTTCATGCGCCGCAGATAATTGAACTCGTATACGCGCTTTGCCTTTTGGCACCACGGGATAGAAAAACCCTATTACGTAGATACCTTCTTCCAGCAGCATATCTGCCATTTGTTGTGAAAGCTTTGCATCATAGAGCATTACAGGTACGATGGCCGAATCACCGTCGATAATATCGAATCCAGCGGCCTTCATTTCCTTTTTGAAATATGTCGTGTTGTGCTCGAGCTTATCGCGCAGGCTCGTATCATTCTCCAACATGTCGAAAACCTTGATACTGGCGCCCACAATGGCTGGGGCCAGTGAGTTCGAGAATAAATAAGGTCTTGAGCGCTGTCGCAATAATTCTATAATTTCCTTTTTGCCTGTGGTATAACCCCCCATTGCACCACCAAGGGCTTTGCCCAAAGTACCAGTAATGATATCGATACGTCCCATCACACCTTTCTCCTCTAAGGTTCCCCTGCCGGTTTCACCAATGAATCCGGTGGCGTGGCACTCATCTATCATAACCAAAGCATCATATTGGTCGGCCAAATCGCAAATCTTATCTAAGGGAGCTACCAAACCATCCATGGAAAAGACCCCGTCGGTAACGATGATTTTGAAACGGGCGCCATTCTCGTTCGCGGCAATCAATTGTTTTTCGAGATCTTCCATATTACTATTCTCATAGCGATAGCGTGCCGCTTTGCATAGGCGCACCCCATCGATTATCGAGGCGTGGTTCAACGAGTCGGAAATTATAGCATCCTCACTGGTTAACAGCGGTTCAAAAACACCACCGTTGGCATCGAAGCAGGCGGCATATAGAATGGTATCTTCCGTGTGGTAGAAATCGGCTATCTTTTGTTCCAGCTGCTTATGTATGTCTTGTGTGCCACAAATAAATCGAACCGACGACATCCCGAACCCGTGGCTGTCTAAAGTATCCTTGGCGGCCTGTATGACCTCGGGGTGGCTCGACAGGCCCAAATAGTTGTTCGCACAAAAGTTAATAACCTCTTGGCCGGTAGCTATTTTAATAACGGCATCTTGTGGAGAAGTGATTATACGTTCTTTCTTGAAAAGTCCATTTTCCTTTATTTCCTCAAGTTCCTGTTGGAGATGTTCTTTAATTTTTCCGTACATATGCTAATATTTAATTGTTCTAAAAGGCATTACAAAATTATACTTTATTTACCACTATCTCCCTATCATTCACGTAAACCAACAGCAATTGCCTCGTAAAATAACCCATGTCTTCCAGGCTTTCGGCATATTCTTTTAGTTGGTTGGCGTGGGAGCTGTTGGGATGCCCCGTTTTATAATCGATTACTGTTACCGATTTATCTATATGAATATTAATTCGATCTGGCCGAAGCAGCCTTCCCGAACTAGTTATAATGTCCTTTTCGTTGAAAATTACATCCCCTATTTCGAACAGGGGCGCTAGTTCTTTGTGCGAGACAACGCGATGTACCGTTTGTTTAAGAGAATCCAATTCGGAAGGAGCTACCGTTCCGCGCTGGGCCATACGCGAAAACACGGTTTTCATATCGGTTTTATAGTGTATCGTTGCCATTGTATCATGAAACAGTGTGCCTGCTGCCAAAGCAACTTGTGCCTCTTGTCCCCACAACAGCCCCTCTTTCGTCACTATGGCGAGGTCGTGACTTTCGGGAGGAGAAACAAGATATTTAGGAAGCTCGACTGCTTCGCTGCCTCTGGTGCCATCCTGTTGCGGAGTCGACCTTATCCCTCGGGAATACACTGTTTTGGTATCCTCCCACTCGTTACGATCCTCTAAATAGCTTCGGAAGAGCTGCGAAAATTGGGTAGGCTCGCTATTTTGTATAGGCTTCGGTTTTTCTGAAAAAATATATAGCCGTTCCACTGCTCGGGTCAAGGTAACGTAAAGCAGGTTGTAGCTATCCAGTTCTAAGGTATTCCTACGGGAGGTGTATAATTCGTATCCTTCCTCCCCCAACTCGGCTAGGTCCCTATTGTAGTTGAGTAGCATCGGATTGATACTATCCGGCCCTAAGTTGGTCGTGAACCAGGTTTTTGGCTCCACTTCGGAATAGATTCCCGTATTCGCATAAGGATATAGCACCACTAGAAATTCTAGCCCTTTCGCCTTGTGAATGGTCATAACCTGAACCGCCGGCACACCTTCACCTATCGCTAATGAAGCTTTTTCGCGTTGCGTTTCCCAATGCTCCAAAAATCCTAGAATCGAGGCCTGCGGTGTTTGGACGTAGTCAAATACAAAGTCCATAAAACCAAAGAGGAATGCGTTCCCGTGCGTCTGCAGGTCGAAGTTTTCAATCGCATATTCCAAAAGTGGATATAAGGGGAGCTTACTGGCCCTTTCAAAGGAAAAGGCACACCCGTGATCTTGGAACAGCTGTGAGAGCCAATGGTGCGATTTTGAAATGCAGGCGGTAAATAATAGATGTTTTTCACCAGAAAGAACCCCTTTTCGGTGCAGAAAATCGATTATGTGAATTTTGGCAGCATCAGTATCTGGATATACGGTTAGGGTAACGACCGCTACCAGAAATTGCACTATGGGCGCATTTTGAATCAAAAGAGTTTCAGACGAGACCACCGCAATCCCGCGGGCCAAGAGCGCTTCGCTTATGAGTACACCTTCCTTGCGCTTGCGGGTTAAGATGCAAAGGTCGGCCTCGCTGTACCCTTCCTCTTTAAGTTCCGTTATAGTTTCAACAATCCGAGTTGCATAGGCCTCTTCCAACTGTTCGGCATTCTCTTTTTCAAGAAACTCCAATTGCACGTATCCACCTTCCTGGGTGTTCGGCTTCTGCTGAGTTCCGGCATCGTATAGCTGCTGATGCCCTGAACTACCAAAATAGCGGGCAATATGCCGAAAAAACTCGTTGTTAAAGGAAACAATTTCCGAAGCACTTCTGAAATTGGTGCCCAAGTTGAGCACTACCTTTGGCACGTGGAAGGGGTTCTCTGTTCCATACAAACCCATAAATTGTTCGGGCAAACCGCCTCGCCATCTATAAATGGACTGCTTAGCGTCGCCCACCACAAGCAGGGAGGCTGGTTCCCCATCGTTTTGTGACAACGCGTTGGCGATTAGCGGAATAAGGTTTTCCCACTGCAATTGCGAGGTATCTTGGTGCTCATCGATAAAAAAATGGCGGTAGCGTTCGCCCAATCGTTCGTAGATGAACGGTGCCGGCTGCCCTTTTATCTCTGCATTGATAAGGGCATTAAATTCTGAAATGGGCAAAATATTATGTTCGGTCTTGATGGCATCAAGCTCTCTTTGAACCAAGGTAACCACCGAAAGCGGGGTGAGGTTGCCCAAAATGTTATCGATAAGCGCGATCCTGTATACCCACGCTTTGGTAGTAAGGAAAGCGCGAGATAGTTGGGGTGCTAGACAATCGATTACTGTACTTTCGGGGGGTTTTACCCGCGACGGATACAAGGGGGTTTCCTCAATGGTTTCCTGCCATTTGGCACCATACAAGTGGGTGCCTTGTTCACCGGCCGCTATTTTTTCAAAGTAGTTGGGCAACAGCTTTCTGTTAAAATGTTCGGGGGTTAAGCCGCTTGCCGCAAGCAGTTCTAAAACCTCCCTTGCTGTTTCCTTAAGCTTCTCTGTTATTTCTTCCCGTTGCTTCAACAGTCCATGCTTGAATTTTCTGAAATCTTTCAGGGAATGTTGTTTCAATTGTGCTAAAAAAGGCGCATCGGTCTCCTGCGTTAGTAGTTTTGCAGCCTTGGCTATGTCGCGTGCGATGTCCCACGATTTATCATCGTCTGTTTTTTCCAAGGCATATTCGAGCAGGGTCTTGGTGATTTCTGCATCCGTTCCAGCTTTGCTTACCAAACGGTCTACAGCCTCTACCAGGAGGGCCTCAACCTCCAGGCTCACTTCAAAATTTGTCGATAGTTTTAAATCGCGGGCGAAAGTGCGCAGCAATTGGTGGTTAAAGCGATCTATAGTCTCCACGTTAAAACCAGCGTAGTGGTGCAGCAAATGCGTAAGAATTGCCCGTGCCCTTTGCTGTATTTCTGAAGGGGAAAGTTTTTTTTCCTTGGCAATTTGATCTCGCATCGTCGTTGCGCTATGGGTAAGTTTATCCTCCGCAAAAGCCACTAGGTTCGCTACGATGCGCTGCTTCATCTCGGCGACGGCCTTGTTGGTAAAGGTAATGGCCAACAGGTTGCGGTAATAACCTGGATTTTCAGAAGAAAGCACGGTAGATAGGTATTCCTTTACAAGGGTGTAGGTTTTTCCGCTACCGGCGGAAGCATTGTATACGGTAAAGGGGATTGGCATACGCAAGGTATCGTTTTCCATAAAAGTACCCATTTTGTGATAGGTGTAAAAAGGCACATCAAAATAATCTATTCTGCGATAGAAATCTTATCAATTTTATAACATTTTTTAGAAAGCCCTATGTGTATATTTGAGATAGATAACTATTGATAACTAAAAAGAAACGAATTATGGCTTTTGAATTACCGAAACTAAACTATGCTTATGATGCCCTAGAGCCCCATATCGATGCGCGCACCATGGAGATACATCACACCAAGCATCACCAAGGATATACCGATAAACTGAATGATGCCATCAAAGGTACCGATCAGGAAGGAAAAACGATAGAGAACATACTGAAGAATTTGGATATGGACAATAAAGCCGTTAGGAATAACGGTGGCGGTTTTTACAATCATAGCTTGTTTTGGGAAGTAATGTCGCCAAACGGCGGCGGAAAACCATCTGGCGATTTGGCCTCGGCCATCAACAGCGCTTTTGGAAGTTTTGAGGATTTTAAGGAAAAGTTCTCTGAAGCGGCCAAAGGACAGTTTGGATCGGGTTGGGCCTGGTTGTGTGTACACAGGGGAGGCAAGGTAGAGGTGTGTTCTACCCCTAACCAAGATAATCCATTAATGCCGGGAGTAGACTGTGGCGGTACGCCCATTTTGGGATTGGATGTGTGGGAACATGCTTATTACCTTAAGTATCAAAATAAGCGTCCCGATTATGTGGGAGCTTTCTTTAATGTCATCGACTGGGAGGAAGTTTCAAGGCGCTATGAGGAAAATAAGTAAGTAACAATTTTTTATATTTTTAAAATGCCATTTGGGGAAACCCAAGTGGCATTCTTGTTTAAAAACAACTCATTTCGGTTGATTGAAATGGGTAGAGAGGGCCTATATAAGTCTGGAGGTGGTGCTGGAATACATCAGGGAGAGCGCTCGCCATCCGTTTGATTTTAGGCCAATAAAAATGGTAAACGAGTGTCGGCAGAGGGTAAAAGCGGCTCGCAGTGCTTTTTATTTGGAATATTGGTAGGTTTGACGTGCTCGCCACCCCATTCGATTTGGGCCAATAAAAAAAGGTAAACGAGAGTTTACCTTTTTTTGCCCCAAATCTACCATGAACTTAACCTACTTATGCTATGGTATACCCAAATATAGATTATAATTTTTCGAACTTGTTAAACTTTTAGATAAAGCGTCTGTTTTTTCGTTAAAATGTAATATTTATTATATTCTGAAGTTGAAGATGTTGAACCGATAGCATGTTAAAGAATGAGATACTTGCAATGTTACCTAAATGTTATTGTAATGTAAAATTAACGTTATGTGGTTAATTTTTTGTACATTTAAAATTTAAAATGAAGTAAGTATGCAGCGAGACGGAACCAATGTTTATGAAGTAAAAATACAGTATGCCGAAGTGGGCTTGAAATCGAAAAGTCGATGGATACGTAAAGGGAGCAAGAAATCTAAAAAACTGTATGTTATAAGTACCCCTTCCGATTTAGAGAAGAAAATGGCCGCGCTGGAATCTTCTTTGCGGCTTTCACACAATGATGAGCACCCATCGGTTTTTACCCGATGGTTTTCCATGATAAAAAATTTTGGAACCAACTGCAATCAGGCCTACTATCGTATGTTGCGGAGCTGAGGTGGAATGGAAACCAATATAAAAGCGGTCTTTTCAACGAAAAAAGATCGCTTTTTTTATTGTAAGGAAATCTCAGTTCCTATATGGCTGTTTCAGCTGAAAAAAATAATAAATAACAATTCTTATATTATTTTAATCGGCTAATGACGATGCTCCAGAAACATCTTTCATTCAGTGGCCGTGCTCGCCACCCCGTTCGATTTAGGGCAAAAACAAGGTAAACAATCGTAGTGGGGGAAAGGGGATGCGGCTCGCAGTGGAACTATTGATAACGTTTAATTTCGCAGGCCGTGCTCGCCACCCCGTTCGATTTAGGGCAAAAAAAAAGGTAAACAAGAGTTTACCTTTTTTGCCCCAAATCTTACCATAAACTTAACCTACTTATGCTATGGTATGTGTCAAATATAGACCAAAATTCCAAACTGGATTAAGTGTTTTCCTACTTTTAGATAAAGTGTTTTTAAAAATCGTTAAACGGCATCTTAGATGAAAATTTAACTTAAAAAGTTAATACGCACGCTCCGGATTTCCCTCAAAGAAATGTACATAGGCTCTATTGACCACTTTTTTACCACCTTCCGTCGGGTAGTTTCCGGTGAAGTACCAATCGCCCAAATTTTTGGGGCACGCCTTGTGCAGGTCGTCTACCGATTGGAAGATTAATTTCACCTCGGCTTGTATGTCTTCGGTACTGATTATTTCAGCAATCTTATCTGAAATTTCCTCATCGCTGAACGGTGCGTACAGTTGCTTCACGTGGTTGGTGCGCTCTCCCCCAGTTTTAGTTATTTCAGCTTTTGCCTTATGGTATATTTCCTCAACGATTGCATAGGTACCCCGTTCCTTGTGCAGGGCCAAGGCCGCTTGAAAGGCGACTAGATCCTCTAAGCGCGCCATATCGATGCCATAACAGTCTGGATAGCGAATCTGTGGGGCAGAGGAAACCACGACTATTTTCTTCGGGTTTAGCCTATCTAGCATCTTAAGGATGCTCTTTTTAAGGGTCGTGCCGCGAACTATGCTATCGTCGATGATGACCAGATTATCGTTTGCCTTAACCACGCCGTAGGTTACATCGTACACGTGGGCCACTAAATCGTCACGGCTGCTATCTTCGGTGATGAAAGTTCTTAGCTTAACATCTTTAATGGCTATTTTTTCGGTACGTATTTTATGCGATTGAATTTCTTCCAGCCTTTCGACGGTCAATGCTTCCCGTTCATGCAAAATCGCTTCATTTTTCTGCTTGTTGAGCTCATTTTGCGCGGCATCGAGCATTCCGTAGAAAGAAGTTTCGGCGGTATTGGGTATAAAACTGAAAACCGTATTTTCGGTGTCGTATTGTATCGCCTCAAGCACCTTGGGCATTACCAAGCGTCCCAATTCCTTGCGCTCTTGGTAAATTTCTGCATCGCTTCCTCGGGAAAAATAGATACGTTCGAAAGAGCAGGATTTCCGCTCTAACGCGTCCAAGATCTTCTTCTCCTTTAACGTGCCGTCCTTTTCGATAATAACCGCGTGACCGGGCTTAATCTCCTCAATACCTTCAAAAGGAACGTTAAAAACCGTTTGAATGGCGGGCCGCTCTGAGGCAATCACAACCACTTCTTCATCTTTGTAATAGTATGCGGGCCGAATACCGGCTGGGTCGCGCAGCACAAAGGCATCACCGTGCCCCAACAGGCCGGCCATGGCATACCCGCCATCCCAGTCGCGAGCCGATTTGCGTAAAATCTTCGCCACGTCCAGGTGCTCTACGATGTAAGGTGAGGCTTCCATCTTGGTCATCCCGGCTTTCTTGGCTTTTTTGTACAGTTTGCGCACACCTTCATCCAAGAAATGGCCTATTTTTTCCATAACCGTGATGGTATCTGCTTTTTCCTTGGGGTGCATTCCCAACGCTATCAAATTATTGAAAAGTTCGTTGGTGTTCGTCATATTGAAATTTCCAGCAATAATCAAATTGCGGTGCATCCAATTGTTTTGCCTTAGAAAGGGATGTACATTTTCCACGCTGTTGATCCCAAAGGTTCCGTAGCGCACGTGGCCCAAGAACAACTCACCGATATAGGGAATGTTCTTTTTCTGGGCGGCAACGTCATCTACATATTCTGGATGGGACTCAAATTCTTGGTTAATGCGCTCATTAATCTGGGCGAAGATGTCCTGTATTGGTTGCGATTTGTTGGATCGCACGCGACTTATATAGCGCTCGCCGGGGGACACGTCCAGTTTGATGCTGGCAAAGCCCGCCCCGTCTTGTCCACGGTTGTGCTGCTTTTCCATCATCAAGTACATCTTGTTTATGCCGTAAAAGGCAGTGCCGTACTTTTCCTTATAGTACTCCAATGGTTTTAGCAGCCGTACCATGGCTATTCCACATTCGTGCTTTAAAGCGTCGCTCATAGGTTCAGAAAAATTATTTTCAACTAAAAACACCCCGATACACAGGGCGCATACTTATGTTAATTCTATATCGAATTGTGTTAGGTTTTGGAATTGCCGTAATCTGCGGTGCACTTCTTTTCTTGTAAGGGAAACCAAGCGCTCTGTACCAAACTTCTCCACACAGAATGAAGCTAGTGCCGAACCGTAGATAATGGCATTTTTCATATTCTCGTAGCTATAGTCGCCCGTTTTGGCCAAATAGCCCGTAAACCCTCCGGCAAAGGTGTCCCCAGCCCCCGTGGGGTCAAAGACCTCCTCCAACGGAAGGGCCGGCGCGAAGAACACATCCTCATTATGAAATAGTAGCGCTCCATGTTCACCTTTTTTGATCACGACAAATTTTGGCCCCATTTCCATAATCTTCTGTGCAGCGACTACCAGTGAATATTCTCCCGTAAGTTGCCGAGCCTCCTCATCGTTAATGGTAATGACATCTACTTTGGCAATTACTTGCTTGAGCTCGGGCATCGTATGGTCCATCCAAAAATTCATGGTGTCCAAAACGATCAGTTTCGGATTTTGCATTTGCTCAATGACACTGAGCTGTACCAGCGGATGTAGGTTGCCGAGCATAACCACCTCGGCATCTCTATAGTTTTCGGGCACTTGGGGCTGGAAGTTCTCCAACACGTTCAATTCGGTGACAAGGGTGTCGCGCGAGTTCATATCGTTTCGATATTTGCCACTCCAGAAAAATGTTTTGCCCGATTCTACTACTTCCAATCCCGAAACGTCAAGATTATGGTTTTTCAGCATGGCTATGTATTCTTCTGGGAAATCGCCCCCAACCACTGAAACAATCGCGCCATCGGCAGCAACTTGAGAAGCCGCCAGGCCAATGTAAGTAGCGGCTCCACCAAGGATTTTATCTGTCTTCCCGAATGGGGTTTCAATTGCGTCGAAGGCAACGGTGCCCACAATAACCAGCTTGCTCATAAAATGGTTTTGATTTGAGCGTGCAAATTTACGGAAAATAAATGGTTTGCGGCGCTCTTTAACAGCCTGGCAATTACGGACGCTAATAGGAAACTTAGCATAATAAAATTTTTTTTAGTTTCTGAATGCGTAACTACATTCACACGCATTCAATGTCGCAAACCACTCAACGAGTATTTAAGGAACACACCGAATAGTTTCGGAGAATTGTACACTTCTTCTTACAATTGTGGCACATTTAAGACATTGGAAATGAAGTGGACATTCGCATTTGGTTTGTTGTTGATAGTAGGCACGTATGGAACACGCGCTCAAGTAGGGATAGGCACCACGTCGCCTACGGCGCAGCTGGAGATCAACGTTCCAACCGGTTCCCTTCCTGCCCTAGAGTTAGCACCGCAGGCTACCCCAACGGGTACCGCTATGGGGCAGCTGGCCGTTATAGGGGATAAACTATTTATGTACGATAATGTACGTGGAAAATGGTTGAGTACAGAAACTACGGCACTTCAATATAACAAAGGAGATGTTCTAACCAATGCGCCATTGCGCTTTGGTGGAGATTTACGTGTCAATACCAGTGGTCCCATAATGCCATTTAATGGGACGATAGTATACGCAACAGCCATGTCTGCTGCTGGCAATACTACAAAACCTTTTGAAATTCGAGTACGCAATGGTAGTACCACACGTTCTGTACACACAGTGACTTATACAACTCGCCAATTAAATGAACACAACTTGAATATAGATTTTAATGCTGGCGATTATATCACAGTTTTTGTCACAAATACGGGAAGTGCTATAGAAGACACTGCATTTGTCGTTTGGGTCAAATGGCGGTCCTGATCATTTTCTGCCAAAATCGGCCGGAATCTCGCCCCAGGCCTTGGTTTCCCATTTTACTATTTTAGTGGAATAAGAATTGTTGCGAAGCCAGGCTTCAGCGCGGTCCACCAATTCAAAAACAGGTTTGTTCCTTGGGGTGCGTTTCAGCTTGGTATTGCACTTTTTACGCCTCACCCAACCCATGGCAATTTTCGAGTCGGTGTAAATAATTCGGTCGCTGCCCTGTTTCTTTAAATATGCCAGTCCGTGTACCAAAGCTAAAAATTCGCCCACATTGTTGGTACCTTGCTGGAATGGCCCTTGATGAAAAAGTTGCCGTCCAGTTTGGGTGTCGACCCCGCGGTATTCCATTTTCCCAGGATTGCCACTACTTGCTGCATCTACTGCGATAGAGTATAGATTGGGCTCGCCAATGGCCGCTCGTTGCCTGGCAGTGAGCGTTTTGCCCTTTGTGTTTTTTTTCTTCCCCTTATAATCTATATACTCTCCAGAATAGGCTTTTTTCGCTTCCGAAAATGTTTGAAAGCTCTTATACTGTGCGTCCGGCACTCCTGTAATGGCCTTCTTGCATTTTTCCCACGAGTCGAAAATGCCCGTAGGGTTCCCAAACCACACTACATAATATTTCTGCTTTTTTGCCATCTGTTACGGTTTGGTAGAATCTTCTGAAAGGAGAAGTTGCTCCAATACCTTCGGGAAATACTCATACTCCAATTCGTGGATTTTCGCCGCCAAGCTGTCGGGCGTCTCATTTGCTGAAAGGGGCGTCGATTTCTGAAATAAAATGGCGCCCTCATCGTACGCGTCATTGACCAAGTGCACCGTGATGCCAGATTCGAGCTCTCGGTTTTCAATCACCGCTTGGTGCACAAAGGCGCCGTACATGCCCTTGCCCCCATATTTGGGCAGCAGCGCAGGATGAATGTTCACTACTTTGCCTGGGAACTCCTGGAGGATGTGCGAAGGGAACTTCAGCAAAAATCCAGCAAGTACAATAAGGTCTGGTCGATGCTCCTTTAGCAAGGGGAGTATACCCTGAGTATCATAGAGTTCTTCCTTGGTAAAAAAACGGGATGCAACCCCCAAATCGTGGGCACGCTCCAGCACTTTCGCATCCTTTTTATTCGAAAGCACGAGGGTCACCCTAGTTACCCCAGATTTCTGGAAATAAGAAATGATATTTGCGGCATTGGTACCGCTGCCAGAGGCGAAAATTACGAGGCGCTTCATGAAGGAGGTTGTTTTTGAAATGGATTGTGCAGGCCAATCGCAAAATAAATCACAAAAGTAAGGGAATAGGGTTTTACTTCGCCCAAAATTTGTTAAATTGGTGAGCACATTTTAGCGCATAAATGACGTTTTAAATTAAAAAATTTTATTTTTGCCACTTAATTAAAATTTAAAAAACAAAGATTATGTCAGACATTGCATCAAGAGTAAAAGCAATCATCGTAGACAAATTAGGCGTTGACGAAAACGAAGTTGTAAACGAAGCAAGCTTCACCAATGATCTTGGGGCAGATTCCCTTGATACAGTAGAGCTTATCATGGAATTTGAAAAGGAATTCGACATTCAGATTCCAGACGATCAAGCTGAGAATATTGCTACGGTTGGTCAGGCCATTTCCTACATAGAAGAAGCAAAAAAATAAATCTGTTTCTTTATGGAGTTAAAGCGAGTTGTTGTTACAGGTCTTGGCGCACTAACACCCATTGGCAATAGCATTCCCGAATATTGGGAAGGCTTGAAGAATGGCAAAAGCGGGTGCGCTCCCATTACCTATTTCGATACCGAGAAGTTCAAGACAAAATTCGCTTGCGAGATAAAGAACTACGATCCACAAAATCATTTTGACAGAAAGGAAGCCCGCAAGCTCGACAGATTTGCGCAGTACGCCCTAGTCTCTTCTGATGAGGCCATTGCCGATGCGAAGATCGATATGGATGCCATCGACAAGTTTCGGGTGGGTGTTATCTGGGGTGCCGGAATAGGCGGCCTAGAGACCTTTCAAGATGAAGTAATAAATTTTGCAGAAGGGGATGGAACACCGCGTTTCAACCCCTTCTTCATTCCTAAGATGATCGCAGATATTGCCCCTGGCAATATTTCTATCAAGCATGGTTTTATGGGGCCCAACTATACAACGGTCTCTGCATGTGCCTCTTCTGCCAATGCGATGATCGATGCGCTCAACTACATTCGTTTGGGCCATTGCGATATTATCGTAACCGGCGGAAGCGAAGCCGCTGTTACCCAAGCGGGAATGGGCGGCTTTAATGCCATGCACGCGCTCTCTACCCGAAACGATAGCCCAGAAACCGCCTCAAGGCCATTTGATGCAACCCGCGATGGGTTTGTCTTGGGGGAAGGTGCGGGAGCGCTCATTTTGGAGGAATATGAGCACGCCAAGAAGCGAGGTGCAAAGATTTACGCTGAAATTATCGGCGGAGGCATGTCTAGCGATGCCTATCATATGACGGCCCCACATCCAGATGGCATCGGTGTAGAACGCGTTATGCTCAATTGTCTGCGTGATGCGGGTCTGGAACCTTCTGATGTAGATACCATCAACACCCACGGTACTTCCACCCCCCTTGGCGATGTGGCCGAATTAAAAGCCATAACAAGTGTATTTGGCGACCACGCCAAGAAAATCAACATCAACTCCACAAAATCTATGACGGGTCATTTACTGGGTGCGGCAGGCGCTATTGAGGCCATCGCTTCAATTTTGGCCATGGAGTATAGTCTGGTACCGCCCACCATCAACCACACCACGGTAGATGAGAATATCGATCCCTCGCTTAACCTTACCCTCAATAAAGCACAACAAAGGGATATTAGGGTGGCTATGAGCAACACCTTCGGGTTTGGAGGCCATAATGCTTGTGTGCTTTTCAAGAAAATCGATGCCTAATCTATGTAAATGGCATCCATAAAAAACATATTTAATTCCCGTACCCCCAAGGACGGGGATTTTTTTTACGCCATGAAGCGCATCTTAGGTTTTAAACCGAAGGATATATCTATTTATGTAGAGGCCTTTACCCATCGTTCAATGAACGAGAAAAACAAAAAGGGCGCCCCACAGAATTATGAGCGCTTGGAATTTTTGGGCGATGCCATGTTAAGCTCGGTTATTGCGGCGCATTTATTTAACGAAGTGCCCGAAGGGGACGAGGGCTATCTTACCAAAATGCGATCTAAGGTTGTAAGCAGGGAGCATTTAAATGAATTGGGACGCGACCTCAATCTCATCTCATTTCTAAAAACTTCCATTCCCCTAAACCAGTTTGGAGGCAATATTCACGGTAATATTTTTGAAGCCTTGGTAGGCGCCATCTATCTGGATCGCGGCTTTAAATATTGCGAGAAGTTCATCAAGAAAAGAGTGATTAAACCGTATGTTGACATCGAACGGCTGGAGGGCAAAATTATTAGCTACAAAAGCCTGTTTATCGAATGGTGCCAAAAAAACAAGAAGCCTTTCAAATTCTCGGTTTATGAAGATACCGGTAAAAGCGAGCTAAAGCATTTTGCCGTGCGTCTCACCCTAGATAATGAAGTGGTAGGAAAGGCAAGGGCTACTTCCAAGAAAAAAGCTGAGGAAAGCGCTGCGAAAAGGGCCTATTTTAAATTCCAGTCGGCCATTGAGCGAGACTTAGATCTGTAATAGGAAGAACCCACCTATATTTCACATTAATTTAAAAATGTGAGGTTGCCAAATCTAACCTACAATCGCTACCTTTAAGCCATTCTATTTGCCATGGCACATCACAAATTAGTCTTAGAGGAATTGCCAAGCGATGAATTTTCGCTCATAGCCATTCACTGCAGTACAGAAGCCTACAAGATGGCTTTTACCCTCAATAAACATCTGGGACTGCGGCTGCACCGACGAAGAACTGACCTCGATTTCTCGAGCGATGGTCTAGATGTGTTCTTTGAGCTTTATGAGTTTGACCAAACGGAGCGGTACACCACCTTTAGCTTATTGGCCAACAAATGCAAAACCACAACGGCGCGCACCACGGCGAGTGGCAGCCTATTTGAAACGGAACCTACCGAAGAGATGGTAACAAAATTTCTGGTGCCAGAATTCAAGAAAGTAGATTTTTTCCTGAAAATCGAAACAGATCAAGACATTGTGCCCATACGAAAGTATGTATCAAAGATTGCTGAGATTAAACAAGTTATTTCGGCCTATGAGGTTTCCTTAGATAAGCTGAAATCGAAAAACCATTTAATATACGACTAATGCCAAACCAAAAGAGAACAAAAATTGTAGCTACTCTGGGACCCTCCAGTTCAGATAAGGAAACTTTGCGTGAAATGATGAAGGCTGGGGTGGACGTGTTCCGCGTCAATTTTTCGCACGCCAACTATGACGATGTTAAGAAACGTATCGCCACCATTCGCGAGCTAAGCGAAGAGATGGGGCACCATACCGCCATCCTTGCCGATCTACAGGGCCCAAAGCTTCGCGTGGGAATGATGAAAGAGGAAGCCGTACTATCGCCTGGCGATGAGGTACTTTTTTGTACTGGAAAGGAATTTGAAGGTACCGCCAGCAAAGTATATATGAACTATGATGAATTTCCGAAGGATGTTAATGCGGGCGAACGCATACTTCTAGACGATGGTAAACTTATTTTCGAGGTATTGGAAACCAATAAAAAGAATAAGGTAAGAACCAAGGTGATACAGGGCGGGCCGTTGCGAAGCAAAAAAGGGGTCAACCTACCGCAAACCAACATATCATTACCCGCCCTTACCGCAAAGGATAAAGAGGATGCCATTTTTGCCGTGAAGCAGGAGGTAGATTGGATTGCACTATCCTTCGTTAGAAATGCACAAGATCTCAAAGAGCTCCAAGCGATTATCGAGGCACATTCAGAATATAAAATTCCCATTATTGCAAAAATTGAAAAACCCGATGCCGTAAAGAACATAGATAAAATCGTAGCCTATTGCGACGGACTTATGGTGGCTCGGGGCGATTTGGGGGTGGAGGTGCCAGCCGAGGAGGTTCCGCTCATTCAAAAAGAACTCGTGCTCACCGCGAAGCGAGCCCGTATACCCGTTATCATTGCCACGCAAATGATGGAGACCATGATCACCTCGCTCACCCCCACAAGAGCCGAAGTAAACGATGTGGCCAATAGCGTTATGGATGGAGCCGATGCCGTTATGCTAAGCGGTGAAACCTCCGTAGGAAAATACCCGGTGGAAGTAATACGAACCATGACCAATATTTGCAAGAGCGTCGAAAATTCGAAGCTAATTTCGGTTCCGCACGAACCTCCGCACGTGCGTACCAACCGCTACGTAACCAAATCTGTTTGCTACCACGCAGCAATTATGGCAAACGAGATTGAGGCCAAGGCTATCTGTACGCTTACCAATAGCGGTTACACTGCCTTCCAAATATCTGCCTGGCGTCCAAAATCGCACATTTTGGCCTTCACTTCCAACAAACGCATCTTGGCGCGCCTTAATTTATTGTGGGGCGTGCGGGCCTTCTACTACGACCGCTTTGTAAGTACCGATGAAACCGTAGAAGACGTGAACAAGATAGCACAGCAACGGGGTTTTGTTGAAAAAGGCGAGTACTTGATCAACTTAGCTGCCATGCCAGTGGTTGATAAGGGCATGGTGAATACCCTAAGGGTTTCACAGATAAAATAATAGCAACCTTGCTTACATTTTGAGAGTTTCCCGATGTAATGGTAGTTGATCATCAAACATACCATTATGAGAAGAACTATCTTTTTAAGCAGTATCCTATTGTTGGTAGGATTGCTTTGCGAAGCACAAACAGCGACATTTATAGGTGGAGGCGGCGATAACCGGTGGCGAACCCCTGCCAATTGGGATACCGGAGTGGTTCCAGGACCTTCTAACGATGTTATTTTACCCAATGGTTCCAGTTCCGAAATTTTCGGGCTTACCCAAACCCTTCGGGTCAAATCAATTACCATGCAAGGAAATGCGGTCTTGACCGTTTTGGGCCACTGGGGCATAGACGAAGCGTCCTCCGTAGGTACTGGAGCTACTGTAAATTGGAATGCGGGAACCCTCTCTGGTCCAGGGGTGCTCACCAATAATGGCACCATAGAACACGCTACGGTAACCGCCAAGATTATTGACCAAACTGGATCTCTCCAGAACAACGGCAGTTACGAGCTCGCTCCGGGATCTGGCGATTTTCTCATTGAAGGCCTATTCGTTAATGGCACCAATGGAACCGTAACAAGTGCCGCTAGCGCACAGAACATCAATAGTACTACCAATGTAGGGGTGCTTCGCAATCTTGGCACCCTAAATATTACAGGCACCCTAAATTTATTGGTGAGCTTTGAAAATGAAGATGGTACCGTTAACGTGAATTCAGGAGTCTGTATTCTCAACGACCCAAATTCAAAGTTGGAGGATGGCGAGTACAATGTCGCGTCTGGAGCAGAAATGCGGTGGATTGGCGGTACTACAGCTTTGGAAGGTAATTTAACGGGAACCTTGAACGGGCCGTTGAACTGGTTTGGCAATGTGAGTGTTTCTAACGAGGCGAGTTTTGATTTCGGCGGCAATGAAAAAGTGTATTGGAAAGACAACAACTTACTGGGCGGAGGAACACTTACCATCCTATCCGATTTTGAGATAGAAAGTGCCAACGACGGTATAGTGGGAAATACGACCTTAAGAAATGAAACCGACCTAACGCTTGCTGCGGTCCTTCAGGTAGTGAATGGCGTCTTCTTAAACGCTCCCTCTGGTACGATACAAGTCCAAACTGGTGGCGGCTTCAGTACTTCGGGTACCGCAACGACACGCACTGTTATTAATGAAGGTGCTATTTTTAAAATGGCAACCGGTACAAATACGGTTAGTTCAGTATTGTTTCAGAACAATGGATTGCTGCAAATAGAAAGCGGTATTCTTTCAGTCAACTCATCACTGGGTTTTGAAAACCTTACCGAGGGCATCGTTTCTGGAGCGGGAACCCTAACAATTACGGCAAATACGCCGCTTACAAATAATGGCACCTTTGCGCCGGGAAATTCTCCAGGTATCCTAACGTACAACGGCACATTCGATAGTGAGTCGCAAGCGGTTCTAGAGGTGGAGCTCGACGGTTTAGTGCAGGGCACAGAATATGATCTATTGGAAATTATAGGAGATGCCGATTTTCAAGGTACCGTTCGGCCCATTTTGAATTTCGCGCCCTCTGTAAACGATGAATTTATCATTGCAAGTACAACGGGGACCATTACCAATTGCAATGTACCGGCTTCCGTTACCGCAACATTTGGGGGTTTTGCCTACACCTTTTTAGTTACGTGTAGAAACGATACTGAAGTGGTATTAACAACCGATTCGATTGTACTGGGTACCGCTTCGCCTACCTTGGAAGAGGCCCTGCTGCTATACCCTAATCCCGTGCTGGAGTGGCTGCATATTAGTGTGCCTTCGCATGTGGCTATTGAAAGCGTGGAACTTTTTTCCATCGATGGCAGACGTATAGTTAGCAATACGATTATGGATCGTACCAATCTATTAAAGTTACCCATGTCAACTATTCCTCAAGGGATGTATCTCGTTTCGATAGAGACCTCGGCGGGCAGCGTTTCCAAAAAGATTATCAAGAAGTAAAAAAAGCCCTCGAAATACTTCGAGGGCTCTTTGCACTACTGTGCTGTTTCGGTGCGTTTCAATACCATCGCGCCATTTTCTTGGGTAATGGTAACAGTATATCCATAACCTTCGGTGGCGTAATAATATTCTACTTTCGACAATTGGTCGTCGTTTCGGGTAACAATGAGTTCGCTTCGTTGTACCTTATTTGGTTTTTTAGTATCCTGTACCGTTTCGGTTGGACTTCCCTTGGGATCGGGGAAGGCGAAATTTTTCGGAATATTGTAAAGTTCCGTAGCGATAAAAAAGGCTTCGTGCCAACGGCTTGTAGGGAGGGAGAGTACCATGGTGTTTGAAGGATTGCTGGCGGTGCCGCCGGTAGTTTCAGAATAGCTAACCTTCGGGTACTGTTCCTTGAGCGCATCGGCGTATGCCTTTGGTTTCATATCTTCTTCCGGAGGAAAAAAACGAGAAAGGTATCCGTTGAAGGCATATCCTGTTTTATGGTTGAATTCCACCTCATGCATTCCCCCCTTAATACCTCCAACAGTCATGGTTTCGCGGGTTTCTGGCGTCACAACCTTTACTTTTGTACCATAGGGCATCACGGCCAATTTTTCGCTATTCACATTGTTGTGTTCCCGGAGGGTGAGTCCGCTGGGTGCACTTACGTATAGAAAGTCGGGAGCAATTTCGGTTTCAGGCTGTGTTAGCGCAAAATCCTCATCTGGAATGTGCGTTTGGGTTTCTTTGTCTTTACAGGCTACAAGGCCAAGGGCCATAAAAAGGAAGACGGTGCATTGGGCTACTAATTTCATGATCGTGAAGGTTTTTAGATTAATAAAATACTGAAAAAGTAGCGATGCTGCATATAGTTAGAACAGAAATTTAAGTTGAACGTCAATGCTTTCTTCTGAAGAGGAAGCACCTTTCTTTTCGTTATTAAGGTTTGATAAAGAAATTCCCAACAAACGTACCGAATCTTTCATTCCTTCTTGAAATAACAAATCTTTAACGTGCTCTAACAGCAACTCTTTTTGGGAAACGTAAACAGAAAGGGTCTTGCTGCGCGTTTGTATGGTAAAATCGCTATATTTTATCTTTAGGGTAATGGTTCGGCCTGCAAGTTTGTTTTTTTGTAAGCGCCGCTCTACCTCTGCGGCTATGTCTGCCAAACGCTCGACCATAAATATCTCGGAGGAAATGTTCTCGGAGAACGTGCGTTCAGCGGCGAGCGATTTTCGAGTACGCTCGGGCTTTACAGGGCTGTTATGAATGCCCCGCACAATATTGTAGTAATAAGAACCGCTCTTTCCAAAATGTTCTTCTAGATAGGCAAGCGGTTTCTTTTTTAGATCTGCTCCTGTAAAGATGCCATGGCGGTACATTTTTTCCTTCGTGACCTTCCCCACGCCATAAAATTTCTTGATGTCCAACTGCTCCAAAAATTCGAGTACCGCTTCGGGCGGAATGGTTTTTTGTCCGTTGGGCTTGTTAACATCACTGGCCACTTTGGCCACGAACTTGTTGACGCTTATTCCTGCCGATGCATTGAGACCGGTTTCTGCCTTTATCTTTTCACGTATTTCCATAGCGATTAGACTGGCGCTGGGATTGCCCTTCTTGTTCTCTGTTACATCCAGATAAGCCTCGTCTAGCGAGAGTGGTTCCACAAGATCGGTATATTCAAAAAAAATGGCTCGTATTTTGGCCGAAACCTCTCGGTAGCGGTCAAACCGGGTCTTCACAAAAATCAGGTCCGGACAGAGCTTGCGGGCCAACGTACCGCTCATGGCCGAGCGCACGCCAAACTTTCGTGCCTCATAGCTTGCAGCCGCGACGACTCCTCGGGCGCTGCTCCCACCCACAGCAATGGGCTTACCCCGAAGGTGGGGGTGGTCCAGCTGCTCTACCGAAGCATAGAAGGCATCCATATCTACGTGGATGATTTTACGGGGTGCCATTGGTTCCTGCATGCTACAAAATTAGTACCTTTAAAAGGCAAACAGCCATCCTCGTCCTATTTTAAAATTTTTGCTATGAAAAAAACGGTCATTCTCCTAGGTGCTACAGGTCTCGTGGGAGGTCATCTGCTCAACTTGTTGCTACAGGATGACACAATAATTAAGGTGGTTCTCTTCTCACGACGCTCGCCCCAGGTGAACCACCCAAAAATTGAAGAGCATCTCATCGATTTATTCCAATTGGAAAATTATGGGGAATTATTTAAAGGGGATGCGGTTTTTTGTACCGTAGGTACTACCAAGGCCAAAACACCCGACCAAGAAATGTATAAGCGAATTGATTACGGTATTCCAGTATCAGCGGCACGCTTGGCAAAGAAGAACGGTATCGACACGTTTGCGGTGGTTTCGGCTATGGGGGCCAATCCCGATAGCCGTATCTTCTACAATAAGGTGAAAGGTGAAATGGAGCGCGATGTGCTGGCGCTTCAAATTCCATATACGTATGTATTACAGCCATCGCTCATGGGAGGTAACCGCTCGGAAAAGCGCACCGGCGAACATTTGGCGCAACTAGTTGCACGCGCCTTCAAGTTTTTAATTCCGAAGCGGTATGAAATGATCCACCCCGAGACCATCGCCAAGGCAATGCTGGTGCTTTCAGAGAGTAAACCCGCCTCGGGCCGCATCTCTTCCGATGAAATAAAAACAATCGCAGCGGCCAGATAATAACTCTTACCTGAAAAGTTAGTAGCTTTACCAGGCAATTGCTTCGGTATGGTTGAAATTGAACGAAAATTTTTGGTCCGCTCCAATGCCTATAAGTTGGAAGCCTTTGCGTCAAAGAAAATCGTACAAGGCTTTTTGAACACCCATCCCGAACGTACGGTACGCATTCGCATTCAGGGAAATGACGGATTCATTACCGTGAAGGGTTTGGGAAATAAAACTGGCACCACGCGCTTTGAGTGGGAAAAACAAATTACCCTTCAGGAAGCCACAGATTTATTGCAACTTTGCGAACCCGGCGCCCTTACCAAAACGCGCTACGAGGTAAAATGCGGACGGCATACGTTCGAGGTGGACGAATTTGAGGGAGAGAATGCCGGTTTGGTGGTGGCGGAAATTGAGCTGAGACAAGAAAACGAGCTATTTGAGAAGCCGGCTTGGCTAGGAGAAGAAATAACGGGACAGCAACGCTATTATAATTCGCAATTAAGTAAGAACCCTTTTAAAAATTGGAAAGATGCGAACTAAATTTATCTTTTTAGTTATGGCGACGAGTTTGTTTCTCGCCTGCGATGGAAATTCCCCCGGAAATTCTAACGAATCAACTTCTGATGCCGATGACCCTGCTGTGGTAACAGATGAATTGTGGGAGAAATCGGCCACTCGTCAAAAGCAAGAACTAATCGAAAAAGGGTATCAAATATTTGACTACGTAGATACCGAAACAGGCGATACCATTTTAATGCAGCAATATTTTATGGTATTCCTGAAAAAAGGAAAGAACCGCTCACAGAACAAGGCGGAATCTGATTCCCTCCAGAAACTACATTTAGAGCATCTTGGTCGCATGTACAAACTGGGCTATGCCGATATCTCGGGTCCGTTTGGTGATGATGGGGACATTCGGGGCATCACCATCTATAACGTACCTACGCAAAAAATGGCAGACAGTCTGGCAAGCCTAGACCCTATGGTTCGTGCAGGCAGGTTAGAGATAGAAGTGCATCCTTGGTGGGCGGCCAAAGGCTATCCCTTGCGCTAGGCTAGCGTTCAAAAGAATAATCGCGCTTTACTTCGCAAATACGAATAGTATAGTTTGAATACCACCGCTCTCGACCCAATTTTTGGGCCAGTTGGTGATTTACCTCTGCTTTCCATTTGGCAATGTCGGCCTCGGTCTTCCAATAACTCACCGTAATGCCCAAACCGTTACGTACGGAATCCATTCCCAAAAATCCAGGTTGTAGTTTTGCTAAGCGCTCCATTTCAACGGCCATTTCTTCATAGCCATCGAGTGCGTCGCTCTGCTCGTTCGTAAAGATCACAGCAAAATAGGGAGGCGTCACTATTAATTTTCTTGATAGATACCAATGGTTAGGTTGCCATCTGCATTCATATGGGCGCGGTACATCCCGGCGGTGTTGAATTCCATCGATACATTCCCTTCCTTGTCGATGGCGATAATGCCCCCATCTCCACCTAATTCGGGCACTTTTTTCTGAATCACCTCTTGAGCTGCCTCCTGCAAAGTGGCGCCCGTGTACTGCATCAAGGCCGAAATATCGTAGGCTACCATGGCGCGAATAAAGTACTCGCCCCAGCCCGTTGAGGAAACCGCGCAGGTAGCGTTGTTCGCATAGGTTCCGGCGCCGATTATGGGAGCGTCGCCAATTCGGTTCCAGCGTTTGTTGGTCATGCCACCGGTAGAGGTTCCCGCGGCCAAATTCCCATTCTTGTCGAGAGCCGCACAACCCACAGTTCCAAATTTGGAATCTTTTATATAAGGATCTTCCGAAAAAGAAATCTTGGCATCGTGGTCCAGCTCCGTTTTTTCTCGGTCCTTGATGCGTTGGAGCGATCGAAAGCGGTTCTCGGTATAGAAATAAGAAGGGTCGACTAGTTCGAAACCTTGCTCTTGTGCAAAATTCTGGGCACCCTCGCCGTAAAGCATCACGTGGGGAGAATCGTTCATAACGGCCAATGCGAGATCTATCGGATTTTTAATACGCGTAACGCCAGCCACCGCACCTGCATTAAGCGTAGCGCCATCCATAACCGAAGCGTCCAGCTCATTGGTGCCCTCGTGCGTGAAAACGGCCCCTTTACCTGCGTTAAAGAGCGGCGAATCTTCCATAACGTTAATGGTCTTGGTCACGGCCTCCATAGCAGTACCGCCATTTTTTAATATCTCATGACCGGTGCGAATGGCCTCTTCCAGCTTTTGCTTGTAGGCGGCCTCGAGCGAATCGCTCATGTTTTCTTTTAGAATTGTGCCGGCACCGCCGTGAATTACGATGCCAAAAGCACCATTTTGATTGACTGTTTTAGAAGATTCAACCTTGTTCGGGGTTGGTTCTGGTGCGTTATTTTCACCGTTTTGGCAGCTTAGCACTAATAAACATCCGGTAAAAAATGTTAAAATTTTAGTCATTCTGAATTGAATTTTAATTTCACTAAGATAACGGAAAACTGCCTATTTTGCTACCGTCTGCGCCCTTTTTTCTTTCTAAAATTCCTACAATAGATATTTGAAACATCGACGAAATGCATTAATAATTCGATTAAGTGTATTTTTTGTAAGATTTTTTCCTATATTTGAATCAGCATCATGCCCCAAATTTGATGCCCCCCCGCTTATGAACCTACTAAAAACCAGCCTCCTGGCAATGGCCTTAATGTGTCTAGTAACCTCTTGTCAGAAAGATGAGGGAGTCGCTCCAGAAGACACCAATTACACAATCAATCTTAACCTAGCCAATGAAACCGATTGGCAGATGGCCCAAGAAATTTTAGACTTGGTCAATGCACATCGGGCTTCACTAGGCCTTTCTGAAATCAAGAAAGACCAACAGTACGCCTCTGCTTATGCGGTAGACCACACCCAGTACATGATCGATGTAGAGCAGATAAGCCACGATAATTTTGGGGTACGCTCCAGCGCGTTGAGACAACAAGGTGCCAAGACAGTGGGCGAAAATGTTGCCTTTGGTTACGACACTGCCCAAAAACTGGTAAACGCTTGGCTCAACAGCGATGCCCACCGAACCATTATAGAGGGAGATTATACCCATTCGGGCTTTGGCGTTCTCAAGAACGACAAGGGTCATTACTACTTTACACAATTGTTCTATAAAAAATAACTCCTCCTTTTAAGTTCGTAGCTTTTGCCGTATTTTTATAAAAACGAAAAAGTACGGCTATGGCTATTTTAGAACCTTTTAATTTGAATCAGTGGGTAGAGGACAACCGTGAGACCCTAAAGCCTCCCGTAGGCAATAAAAACCTCTACAAGGAGTCTGATGATTACATAGTCATGGTTGTCGCCGGTCCCAATGCCCGTAAGGACTACCACTACAATGAAACAGAAGAGCTTTTTTACCAACTTGAAGGCACGATAGAGGTGCACATTCAAGAGGGTGGCGAAAAGAAAACGATGAAATTGGGTCCGGGAGATATGTACCTACATCCTGCCAAGGTACCCCACAGTCCGGTGCGGTATGAAAACTCCATAGGCTTGGTGGTAGAACGAAAACGGAAGAACTTACAAGCAAAAGATGGCCTCCTTTGGTTTTGCGAAAATTGCAACAACAAGCTTTACGAAGTATATTTCGATCTAGAGGATATCGAAAAGGATTTTTTAAAACACTTCAAGCATTTTTATAATTCAAAGGAATTAAGAACCTGTGATAAGTGCGGCCACGTGATGGAAGCCGACGAACGGTTCGTTTCCTAATAAAGAAATTGAAACTGCTATTCGTTTCTTATACATTCCTGGCCTCCTTACACACAATCATTTCTTACTTAAAGGCGAGGGTTTACGCGTTTCATTATTTCGGTACAATGCATATTTAGATATCTATTCAACAACATCTTGGGAATCCATAGGGCATTCATTTCCTATTCTATCGGCTTATGCGTACCTTCGCGTTCAATTATTCAGAGAACAAAAAATTGATTGAAACATGGCAACAGTAGCTACCAGCTTCGGCATCGAAGAGGCATTAGAGCAATTAGAAATAGAAAAGACCAATAAGGGCACCTCAACAGGCACCCAATGGTATGCCGGAGGCGAGGAAATAACCTCCGTCTCACCGGTGGATGGCAAGGAAATCGCACGGGTCAATACCACCACCCAAGACGATTACGAAAAAGTAATTACTGCTGCGACGCAGGCATTCAAGACTTGGCGCGTTATGCCGGCACCACAGCGTGGTGAGATCGTTCGCCAGTTCAACGATGAGCTTCGCCGCTTGAAGGAACCGCTAGGGAAGTTGGTTTCCTATGAAATGGGGAAGAGCTATCAAGAAGGATTGGGCGAAGTTCAGGAAATGATCGATATATGCGATTTTGCCGTAGGTCTTTCGCGTCAGTTGCACGGTCTCACCATGCACAGTGAGCGACCAGGCCACCGTATGTACGAGCAATACCATCCGTTGGGGGTAGTGGGAATTATCTCTGCCTTCAACTTCCCGGTAGCGGTTTGGAGCTGGAACACCGCACTGGCTTGGGTATGCGGCGATGTGTGTATCTGGAAACCATCTGAAAAAACACCGCTTACCGGTATTGCCTGCCAAAAAATTGCGGCACGTGTGTTTAAGAAGAACAATTTGCCTGAAGGTATTTCCTGCCTCATTAATGGCGATTACCGTGTGGGCGAATTTATGACTACCGATAGTCGCATACCTTTAGTGTCTGCTACCGGCTCTACCCGCATGGGAAAAATCGTTGCAAAAACCGTGGCCGAGCGCCTTGGAAAAACCTTGTTGGAACTGGGCGGCAACAACGCCATAATCGTCACGCCCGATGCCGACATTAAAATGACCGTTATAGGCGCCGTGTTTGGTGCGGTTGGTACCTGCGGACAGCGATGTACCTCGACCCGCCGACTTATCGTCCACGAAGCTATTTACGATAAGGTGAAGAACGCCATTGTAGACGCATATAAGCAGATTAAGATTGGCAATCCCTTAGATGAAAATAACCACGTAGGACCTTTGATCGATAAAGATGCGGTGCAAATGTACCAAGATGCGCTCACTAAGGTTAAGGAAGAAGGCGGAAATATCTTGGTTGAAGGCGGCGTACTAGAGGGCGAAGGCTTTGAAAGTGGCTGTTATGTAAAACCTGCCATTGCCGAAGCGGAAAACGATTTTGAAATCGTACAACATGAAACTTTTGCCCCCATTTTATATTTACTGAAGTATAGTGGTGATGTCGAAAATGCCATTGACATACAGAATGGGGTAAAGCAAGGTCTGTCAAGCGCCATTATGACCAACAACTTGCGGGAAGCAGAGCGATTCTTGAGCGTTGCCGGTTCAGACTGCGGTATTGCCAATGTAAATATCGGTACTTCAGGAGCCGAGATTGGCGGAGCTTTTGGCGGCGAGAAAGATACGGGAGGCGGTCGTGAGAGTGGTAGCGACGCCTGGAAAATTTATATGCGCAGACAGACAAATACCATTAACTACACTACAGAGCTTCCCCTGGCACAGGGAATTAAGTTCGACCTTTAATTGGGTAGTAACCTAAAAAAGCAACCCCAAGCCTTGTGGCTTGGGGTTGTTATTTTAAGGCGGTTATTGATGGCCTTTCAGCAGTCCAAACTACAAGATACCATTGCTCTCTACCCATTTAAATCGGGTGGGATACTGCGGAATTTGAATACGGTCTGCTACGCGCTTCATACGGTCTGGAAGCTTCATTAAATAATCTCGTGCTTTTTCTGCCTCGTCGGTAAGCGAGTTTAATTTATCTAATTCCCAGTAGCTGTTTAGTTTTTCCAATATTTCGATATAATCGTAGGTGGTATATACCCCCAAACGCTGTGCAGCATCGGAAAAATCTTCGAATGCCGAGGCTATTTTCTTTCCAGATTCGCGCAAAAATTGGGCGGGCATCACAATTTTCTTCCGCATCATATCTTCAAATGCCAACACCATTTCACTGGGGTCGTATTCCATAATGATCTTTACGAATTCACGGTACGCCAAATGGTGCCGCATCTCATCGCCAGCGATGATTTTGCACATTTTTGCCAATAGCTTGTTATTTTTCTTCTTGGCCAATTCGCCCACGCGTTTATGCGAAATGTTCGTGGCCAATTCTTGAAAACTGGTGTACACAAAATTACGGTATGGATCACGGCCGGTACCAATGTCGAAACCATCGTTGATGAGGTGATGGGTGGTTTTTTCAATCTCCTTCATATTCACGCGGCCAGATAGATACAAATATTTGTTAAGTGCGTCGCCGTGACGGTTTTCTTCCCCTGTCCATTGCCGTACCCAGCGCGACCAACCATCCTTGCCGTGCTGGTTCACTCCCTCCATGTCCATAAGCCACGATTCGTAAGTAGGTAGCGCCTCTTCGGTAACCATATCGGCGACGAGTACCACCCAAAAATCATAGCTAAGCTCCTTTGCCTCTTCGCGAAGCTGAAGAAGCTCATCATTATAATTATCGTTTTGCAGGTTGGGGAGCAAATCGGTGGGTTGCCATATCTCGTCTACTGGAATTAGGTATTGTTCTATATAGGCATCTACGGTTTTTTCTACCGTTTGCATTACCTCAAGGCGTTTGTTTTTAAGTATCATGATCGATATTATAAATAGGGCAAGGGTGCCACACAGTTCCCCCAAGGGCCCTTGTTAATAAAATACTAAAGGTACGAAGCAAAATTTGGAAGCGGTGCCAAAGATCTCTTAATTTCTACCCTCTTCGTTGGGATATAATTTCCAAACCGGATCGCTTTGCCAAACCTGCTTGGTCTTAACATCCATTATCGAAACAGGTCCTTTAAAAGCCGCACCGGTATCAACATTCCACACGTTGGCGAAATTTACGGGTGTGTCGTAACCAATGCGGGTTACCGGGGTATGGCCTATATAAATTTCCTCAAACAGGGCAAGCCGCTTGGGATAGGTATCTGCTTCTTTCGATAGGTTCGTATCCAGTGCGCAAACCATTTCCCAGAGCGTACGGTCCCAATATACCATATTGGGATAATACTCGTGCTGTGGGCCGTGCTGGCTGGTGAACCCGGCGTGCAGGTACAGGCGGTTTTCTTCATCTACGTAATAGTTCATTAAGTTCTCCAGCCACACGATGTGTTCTTTCTTTTCTTCGGAAGATAGCTTCGCATAACTTTTACGGCTGGACTCGCCGCCGTGGTTGAGCCAAACGGGATTGGTGTCGCCCTTCTTCAGAAAATTATAAACCAGTTCATCGTGGTTTCCACGTATGAAAATACATTCGTACCGTTCAGAAAAATCTATGAGAAAAGAAATGGTTTCGGCATTATCTCTCCATCCATCTACATAGTCGCCTACAAAAACAAAGCGATCGTCCTGCCTAAGGTTCATACGGTCCAATGCTTGCTCAAGGCCGCGAAGGCCACCATGTATGTCGCCGATTACTAGAGTGCGCATAGCTTTTATTTCAAAAGAAACAAAAAATTACAAGGGTCTAAAAAGGGTTTAACGCTTTGCTAACATTCCAGGCCATCGCACCCCATTAGTTATAGTTCACCTTACGAAGAATACGGGTAGATTCTTTAAAGGCCTTATATACTTTTTCATCGTGGTTTCTTAAAAGAGGTTTTGCCTCCAGAAGTTTTTCCTTGGCATCGTCGAAGCCGTTGAGATAGCAAATGAGGTAGGTCTCGGGAAGGTTTTGAAGATCGCGCGTCTCAGACGGCCGTAATGGGATGTTCTTTTCAAGCTTCGCAAGTAGGGCGTTGTTGGCGTTGTAGATATGAAAGAGCGATTTTTTGTTGAAGCGCGGCGGACTGAAAATAAGCTGACTATCTATATGGTACGAGCCATTTTCCTTGAAAGTGATAATTACTTCTTCCAATGGATAATATTTTTGTTGATCGCTAAGGCCAAGGCTCACATATTCGACGGTTTTAAAGTAATCGTCGGTAACCTCGATGGTCACTTCATCGAGGGCAGAATAGAAGAGCTTTACCTGTTCGTTTATCAATTCGATATCTACCCGCGAGTAATACGTTTCTTTTTTTACCTTTTTGGTGTGCCCCGCCCAACACACCACAAATTGCTCTTTAAAAACCTTGTAGTGCGATTCTAGGTCGCTATGCCGATTGTTGATGAAGTCGATAACGCCGCCCAGCGTGTGCTCGATGTTGTTTTTCGCTCGATTCTCGATGGCGTTGACAATTTCAGAGTTGACATCCTTTATTTCAATATCGAAATCTTTGGGCATCGAGATACTTCCGTCCCGAAGAAAGATAGATCCGCCCCAGTATTTCCAGATGTTCTTTCGAAGGGACGTAATTAGGCCATTGGGTCTTATGGTGACTAGACCCACCACCTTATCGGGCGGTAGGTGCGGGAACATCACATTTTCATAGCTAATTAGGGGTGGATTGGCCAAATAAGCGTTGACTAGATTTTGCAATTTGCTGTCATCGAAAAAATCGACACCGGTAATCTCGTTGGTTTCATCTTCTACCCCCACCACGATAAAGCTGTTATTGTTGGGGTTAGAGTTGCTCAAGGCGCAAATATGCTTTAAGAATTTAGCCTTCCCCTCTTTGCTTCCCAAATCGATACGGCGCTTCTTGTCGTAAAAACTGCTCTCGTCATTATGGGCGAGTAGGTTTTTTATAAGAAGGCGCTTGTTAATCATGGCCTAATTTGTTTTGTTCACTAGGGTACTTGAGGCTTGATCTAGGCACATCACGGTCAAATCGGCAATATTTACGTGCGGAGGCCGGGTTACGGCAAACCAGATAATATCGGCTATGTCCTCGGGCAACAACGGTGTATAGCCTTGGTACACCTTTTCGGCCCGCTCCTCGTCGCCCTTAAAGCGTACTTGGCTAAATTCGGTCGCTACTAATCCTGGATTGATAGCGCCTACCTTGATGCCCTTGCCATTTAAATCTAAACGCATACTTTGGTTAATGGCATCTACAGCGTGCTTGCTGGCACAATATACATTTCCATTGGGATACACCTCTTTGCCCGCCGTAGAGCCAATATGGATAATATGACCACTTTTGCGAGCCACCATCTGTGGCAAAATAGCCTTAGAGACATAGAGCAATCCCTTTACGTTAATATCGAGCATTGCATCCCAATCTTCGGTGCTACCAAGATGAATGGGATCGAGGCCATGGGCATTTCCCGCGTTGTTGATTAAGATGTCTATGTTTGAAAATGGCTTCGGAAGCGATTCGATCGCTGAGAAAACCTCATTTTTGTTGCGAACATCAAAACGTAAGGTGTGTATATTTGTATGTCTTGATAGTTCAGTTGAAAGTTCGCGCAGCCGCTCTTCCCTTCTTCCGCAGAGAATCAAGGAGAGTCCGTGCTGGGCGAATATTCGTGCCGTGGCACGGCCAATGCCCGATGTAGCTCCCGTTATAAGTGCAGTGCGATGTGTCATAGTAGTTCTTTTTCAAGCGAAAGTGATTCCTTTAAAAATAGGAAAAAGCGGTCTATTTCAGGCGGCATATCCATTCAATTAAATTTATATTTTTAACCAATTGTTAACAGGTATTTAGGTATTAAATTTTGAATTTGCACGGTTGTGGGAACCCCCCGTCATTACTGAAAAATAGAACGATATGGAACAAACAAATACAGCTTTGGACATTGGCGCGCTGAACGAAAAGATAGAAAGGGAAAGCGCCTTTGTAGACATTTTAACACTTGAAATAAACAAAGTGATCGTTGGCCAAAAGCATATGGTGGAACGTTTGCTCATAGGACTATTGGGCCAAGGCCATATTTTGCTTGAAGGTGTGCCCGGGCTGGCAAAGACCCTTGCCATTAACACCTTGGCCAAAGCGGTGCACGGAAGCTTCAGCAGGATCCAGTTTACTCCAGATTTGCTTCCGGCCGATGTAGTTGGGACGCTCATCTATAATATGAAGGTGAACGATTTCAGTATTAAAAAAGGTCCCATTTTTGCGAATTTCGTATTGGCAGATGAAATAAACAGGGCACCCGCCAAGGTGCAGTCTGCACTGCTCGAGGCCATGCAGGAAAAACAGGTGACCATTGGCGAGGAAACTTTTAAACTGGACCGACCCTTTTTGGTAATGGCCACACAAAACCCTATCGAGCAAGAGGGAACGTATCCGTTGCCCGAGGCGCAGGTAGACCGATTTATGCTGAAAACCGTTATAAAATATCCTCAGCTGGCCGAAGAGCAACTTATAGTGCGCCAAAACCTAAAGGGCGCATTCGAAGATATTAGGCCGGTGGTTTCCATAGAGCAGATTCAACGAGCCCAGAAGGCCGTGCGGGAGGTGTACATGGATGAGAAGATAGAAAAATATATCCTTGATATTATTTTCGCCACGCGTATGCCAGAAAACTACAAATTGGCAGATCTTAAACCCCTAATTGGCTTCGGGGCTTCCCCGCGGGGTAGTATCAACTTAGCCATTGCCGCCAAATGCTATGCCTTTATAAAGCGTAGGGGCTACGTAGTGCCAGAAGACGTTCGGGCCGTAGTGCACGATGTGCTTCGCCACAGAATTGGCATCACCTACGAGGCCGAGGCAGAGAACGTCACCTCCGAGGATATCATCAACAAAATCGTGAACGTCATTGAAGTACCTTAAGGTGCAGGCTAAGCCCGTAAGCGATACACAAATACTATCCACAAGAGACGCCTTTTGGGGCACCTATTAAATTAACTGTTGCAACGGCCAACTGTTTACTAGCAAAGCATGGATACCAAGGAACTTCTAAAAAAAGTACGGAAAATCGAAATCAAGACACGGCGCCTTAGCGATCATGTGTTTGGCGGCGAATACCATAGTACCTTTAAAGGAAGGGGTATGACCTTTAGCGAGGTGCGGCAATACCAATTTGGCGATGACGTTCGCAGTATCGATTGGAACGTTACCGCACGGTATAACGAGCCGTTTGTAAAGATATTTGAAGAGGAGCGCGAACTTACAATGATGCTGCTGGTCGATGTGAGCGGATCTGAGTTCTTCGGAACCCAAGGCCAGTTCAAAAATGAGATCGTTACCGAAATTGCCGCCACGCTTTCGTTTTCTGCCTTGCAGAACAACGACAAGGTAGGGCTCGTCCTTTTTTCAGACACCATAGAGCTTTTCATTCCTCCCAAAAAAGGCAAATCGCACATATTGCGAATTATCAGGGAACTATTGGAATTTCAACCCCAGAGCACTCAAACCGATGTAGCACAGGCGCTGAAGTACTTTACCAATGTCATTAAGAAAAAAGCCATTGTTTTTGTGTTATCTGATTTTATGACCGACGGCTATCGGGATACGCTTAAAATCGTTGCCAAAAAGCATGACGTTACGGGCATACGCGTGTACGACACGCGCGAGGAGGAAATGCCTAATTTAGGTATGGTACAACTTTTGGATGCCGAAACCGGTGAGTACCTATCGGTGAACACCGCTTCCAAATCGGTACGGCAAGCGTACCACCTCCATTACCGGGAGCGTGTTGCCTATTTTCAGGAATCGTTTCAGAAGAGTGGGGCAGGAGCCATCAATTGTAGGGTCGACGAAAGTTATGTAAAAAAACTGTTGGGCTACTTTAAACGCAGGGCGTAAGGTATGGAAGATATGGAAATAACATATTGTTATAAAAAAGCGTGCTTACTAAACGGAAAGTCTCGTGTCAAGAGAACATCGCTGCCGTTTTTTGGACTCTTCCTGATGCTATTTTTCGCCTGGGCGCCCCTAACTGCACAGGTTACTACGGCTATTGATTCTACAAGCATACAAATTGGCGAAGAGATTTCCTATACTATTAGCGTACAGGTTGATACTACTTCCGTAGTGCAATTTCCAGAGGGACAAACCTTTCTTCCATTGGAGGTTATCGAATCGTACAAGATTGATACTACCTTCGAAAACGCCTACTACCGCCTTGTAAAGAGGTATGGGCTTACGCAGTTCGACTCGGGGCGTTATACCATTCCGTCGCAGCGCATTGCGATTGACAATCGCGTGGTCGCTACCGATTCTTTCTTGGTCGAAGTACGGGATGTGGCCGTAGATACTACAAAACAGCGAATGTATGATATAAAGCCAGCGCTGCAGGTTGAGAATCCGTCAATAGCATGGGGGAAGATTGTACTTTGGCTATTGCCCTTACTTTTGTTGCTGGCACTTGCGGGCTTTTTATTTTTCCGAAGAAAAAAACGAAAAGAGGCCGAAGCAAAACAGCTTCCTCCTTACGAAGAAGCCATAAGCGCCCTACAGCAACTGGATAGTTCCAATCTGTTGCGAGAACAGCGATCGAAAGAATATTACTCACAGCTTACCGAAATTGTTAAACGCTACCTAGACCGTGAGGTAGATGAAACGGCTTTAGAAAGTACCAGCGACGAACTCATTGCACGGCTGCAATTGCACAAGGATGCTGGGCATTTTAATTTCAGCACCGATACCATAAAAAAACTGGATGCACTGCTAAAGCGCGCCGACCTGGTTAAATTTGCCAAGATGGAACAGGCCGAAGGTCAGGCATCGGCAGACCGCAGCACGGTAGAGCAAATCATCAATGAAACGAAGGCTGCCATCCCAGAGCCTACTGAAGAAGAACTACAGGAAGACATTGAATATCAAGAGGCACAACGCAAAAAACGGGAACGCCAAAAGTGGGTGAAATTGGCCGTTGGAATGGTGGCTACCTTCGTTCTTGGATTTCTGGTATATGGGAGTGTGGTAGGCTTTCAGGAATTGCGCGACGACCTTTTGGGTAACGACCTGAAGGAAATGGCCGAAGGCCGCTGGTATAAGAGCGAATATGGTTCTCCAGCTATCGTCATTGAAACACCCGATATCTTGGTGCGAAATACCGATTCTGTTCCGCAGGGAGCCTCGAACGGCACATCGTTGATAGATGTCTTCAGTATGGGCAGTTTAACCGAGGAACTTTACATTAGCATAAGCACATTTACGTTGCCGCAACAACAACTGAACCTTGAGCAAGCTTTAGATGCCGTACTGGTACAGTTGGAGGAGGGCGGTGCAAAGAATTTGCTCGTAAAGCGCGAGGGCTTTGAAACCGAGAAGGGCATAACAGGTATAAAAGCGTATGGCGAATTTAATGTTCAGGTTTCTGAAAACAAAGTGCTGAGACAGGCGAGCCAGTACGAACTTCTGTTATTTGCACAGCAAGGGGCCCTGCAGCAAATTTTGGTAGTGTATCAAGACGACGAGCGTTTTGCAGAAGGCATCAAAGATCGAATCATAAACTCGGTAGAATTGGAAATACAGGAAACGCAGCAAACGCCATGATGGATAACTTTGAATTTGTACATCCGCAGTTTTTCTGGTTGCTAGTATTGCTGCCGGTGCTGATAGCTTGGTATATTTGGAAACGCAACCAGCTTACAGCCACACTGCAGTTGTCAAGCACTAAGGGGTTTAAAAATGCGAGTAACTGGTTGGCGAAGCTGCGTCCATTATTGTTTGTCTTGCGTTTGCTGGTCATTACGGCCCTGATAGTGGCATTGGCGCGGCCCCGAACGGTAGATGAAGCCACTAGAATTAATACAACCCAGGGTATCGATATTGTTATGGCCATCGATGTCTCTGCCAGTATGCTTGCGCGCGATTTAAGCCCTAACCGCTTAGAGGCCTTAAAATCGGTGGCGGCACGATTTATCAATGACCGGCCCAACGATCGTATCGGGTTGGTGGAATATGCTGGGGAAAGTTTTACCAAAACCCCACTCACCAGTGATAAATCTGTAGTGCTGTCGTCATTAGAGGAAATTAAGTACAATACCGTTATTGAGGGCGGTACGGCGATAGGAATGGGATTGGCTACTTCCGTAAATCGGCTTAAGGAAAGCCGCGCAAAGAGCAAGGTAATCATTTTGCTAACCGATGGCGTCAACAACAGCGGTTTCATAGATCCCAAAATAGCCAGCGAACTGGCTGTGGAATTCAACATAAAAGTGTATACTATTGGCCTTGGTACCAATGGTATGGCTATGTCGCCCATTGGCATTCGCCGCGACGGGAGTTTTCAATACGGTAGCATTCAGGTGGAGATTGATGAAGAATTATTGAAGGAAATCGCCAAAACTACGGGCGGCCAATATTTTAGGGCTACCAGTACCACCAAGCTAGAGGAAATTTACGAGGAAATAAATAAATTGGAGAAAACCGAAATAGAAGAATTTAAATATACCAACTATGAAGAGCTTTACCGCCCTTGGGCCCTGCTGGCCTTGGCCTTGCTGGGCGTAGAGTTGTTATTGCGGTATACGCTGTTCCGAAGTTTTGTATAGTATGATGCTACAGTATTCAAATAAAATACTAATAGGCCTCACACTTTTGGGCGTGAGCTTTTTGGGTTTGGCAGCGGCTACTATGCTGGTAGAAGGCAACTATATCGTTGGATTTTTACACGGCGCTATAGGGTTAGTATATGTTATCACGTATTTATATCAAAAATATGTTGGCTACGCTGAACTTTCAGAAGAGTGGATAAAACGAAATGATATCCTGTTCAAACAGATGCTCGTTTCAGAAATACAATCGATAAAACGGTTTGCCGATGAGGTTACGATAACTTCAGCAAATAACAAGATAAAATTCAATATTTCGGTAATGGCAGTTCATTCAAAGGAGCAGTTTGAAAATTTCATTACCAAATTGGAACAACAAACAAGCAGAGTATAGATGTACCAGCTGGAACAACCCATATATTTTTACGTATTGTTGGCGATACCGGCCATACTAGTGCTATACCTCATAGTGCTGTTTTGGAAAAAGCGCACGCAACGGCGTTTTGCCGATAAATCGCTGCTCATTAAACTAGCGCCCAACACTTCGGTCTTCAAGCCGTTGCTTAAAAGTATCGTACTATGCTTGGCGGTGGCTTGCTTCAGCCTGGGTTTGGTAAACCCTAAAATTGGCACAAAAATAGAAGACGTAAAACGCGAGGGGGTAGACGTTGTATTCGCGCTCGATGTCTCAAAAAGTATGTTGGCTGAAGACATCGCCCCCAACCGGCTTGAAAAATCGAAACAGCTCATTACCCAGATCATCAACAGCTTGGCTGGCGACCGCATCGGTATTATAGGATATGCCGGCAGCGCCTTTCCCCAGGTACCTATTACGACCGATTTCGCCTCTGCCAAATTGTTTCTCGATGGAATGACAACCGACATGGTCTCCTCTCAGGGCACGGCTATTACCGAGGCAATTCAACTGGCAGAGACCTACTACGACGATGCGGGGCAAACCAATAGGGTGCTCTTTATCGTTTCAGATGGGGAAGACCACGAGGGCAATGTGACACCCATCGCCGAGGAAGCTGCCGATAAAGGCATTCGAATCTTCACCATAGGGGTGGGCACCGAGCAGGGTGGCCCCATTCCCATAAAACGCGATGGAGTGTTGCAATACTATAAGCGCGACCAGAACGACGAGCAGGTAATTACCCGGCTGGGCCGTGAAACATTGACGCAAATCGCCCAAGAAGCCAATGGTGAATATATCGACGGACGCAACACCCAAGAGGTTGTCGATACGGTGAGCGCAATTTTGAGCGGTATGGAAAAAACCGAATTCGAAACCAAACAGTTCACCAATTTTAAAGATCAATTCCAATGGTTTTTGGGAGGGGCATTGTTTTTGCTTGTATTGGATGTGTTCCTATTGGAACGTAAAACAGCTTGGGTAAAAAAATTAAATTTGTTCAACGAAAGGAAGGATGACTAGTATGGAGACGAAAAAATATCTCAATTTGGTAGTTGCTTGCCTAATCGTCGGCCTATTCGGTTTTCACTCGGCCGTGGCACAGCAAAGTAAAGAAGAACGGAAAGACTTGCAACTAACGCAACAACTGCTTCACGATGCCGAAGCCTCGCTACAGGATGATGAATTTGCCATTGCTGAGGCGGCATACCGCAAGGCTATTGCAATACGGCCAGAAAATGAGACGGGCAAATACAATTTAGGTACTGCTTATTACGGTAAGGCCAAGAACGCCGAAGCGATGGAGCGCTTTAAGCAAGCCGTTGCCGTGGCGCAGTCAAAGTCTGAAAAACATAAGGCATTCCATAACCTAGGGAATACCTATATGAACGAGAAAAACTACCAAGCTGCTGTGGAAGCTTATAAAAATGCACTGCGCAACAATCCTACCGATGATGAGACGCGGTACAACTTAGCCTTGGCCAAAGACTTGCTTGAGAAGAATCCGCCCAAGAGCGACGGTGGCGGCGATGACGAGAATGAGGACCAGAACGAAGATAAGAAAGACGAGCAGAATCAGGAAAATCAAGACGACAAGGGCGAACAGCAAGAGGGCGATCAAGGTGATGATGAGGAAAATAAAGATCAGGGCGACCAGAAAGATGAGAACAAGGAAGGCGACCAGAAAGATGAAGGAAAGCCAGACAATCCCAAAGATCAGGAGGGCGACCAAAAACAGCCCCAACAACCACAGCCCGGTCAGCTCTCACCGCAGCAGGTAAAGAGCTTGTTGGAGGCTATGAACAATGAGGAAAAGAAAGTTCAGGATAAGATAAATGCCCAGAAACAAAAAGGCGCCAAGGTTATATCTGAAAAAGATTGGTAATGCTATGAAATTTCAGAAGATCATTTTACTTATCGTATTGCTTTTCGGCCTTACTGGTTTACAGGCACAAGTTCGCTTCGAAGCTAAGGTAAGTAAGGAAAGACTCGGCATAAACGAACGTCTTCGAATTGATTTTGAAATGAACCAAGACGGCGATAATTTCAATCCGCCGAACTTTAACGGTTTTCGCGTCGTTGGAGGCCCCAACCAAGCTATTAGCAACTCGTACATCAATGGGAGGCGCAGCTATTCTAAAACATACTCTTACTTTTTAGCGCCCCAAGGTAAAGGAACCTTCACCATTGGGCAGGCCACTATTGAAATTGATGGCGAAGTCTATAAAACAGTACCCATAACTGTAGAGGTTACCAGTGCTGTGGAAGTCCCCAAGGATGAGAACAACGCCGAATACCTAGCGAGCGAGAATGTGCATTTGGTAGCCGAAATCTCGAAGCTGAACCCATACCTCAACGAGGCCATTACGGTTACCTATAAAATGTACGTATCTAGAGATGTGAGCATTTCAGGCAATTGGCGCGAATTGGATACCCCAAAATACGCCGATTTCTGGAGCCAAACCATCAATAATCAAGGCAATTTAAAGGTATACGATGGCAAATACCAAGGCCAAGATTACCGTTATGTAATTTTGAGAACTACGGTGCTATATCCCCAAAAAACGGGGGAGCTCGAAATAGAACCCCTAACCCTCGATGTTCCCATAGATGTTCCCAGCAACAAACGCGATTTGTTTGGGCGTAGGTTGATGACTCGCGTTAACAAGACCATCTCTGCCGGTAAGCGAACCATAGATGTTAAACCGTTGCCTACCGAGGGGAGGCCAGATACCTTTACTGGGGCAGTGGGCGATTTTAAATTCTACGTTTCTGCCAACAAGAACATTCTCGATGCCAATGAGTCGTTAGAACTTAGTGTACGCGTTTCTGGACAAGGGAACCTGAAGTTGTTCGATCCGCCAACGCTCAAGCTGCCCAGTTCGTTGGAGGTCTATGAACCCGAACGAACCGAGAACGTGCGAACCACTGCAGAGGGAATGAGCGGTTCAATTACCGAAACTTATACGGTGGTACCGCAATTTAAGGGAATGTACCCCGTAAAACCTGTTTCGTTTTCGTATTTCGATCCAGCGACCAAGACTTACAAAACTATTACTTCCGAAGAAATTGTTATTGAAGTAGAGAGCGGGCCAGCCAGTGCCGTTGCGGGAACTACCCCATCCACCACAGGTACGGGTAAAAAGCCGGTTACCTTGAGCAAGGACCAATTTAAATATATACAGCTAAACACACGTTTGGAGCCCATTGAAGAGGCCCCGTTCTTCAAATCGGTGCTATATTGGATACTGCTGGGCGCACCCTTGGTGCTCGTTCCACTGATTATTGCCTTGGGCAGAAGTCGGGATCGCAGAAGAGCCGATGTTAAGGGTAATTTGCTGAGAAAGAGAAATCGCCTGGCAAAGAAATACCTTGGCGAAGCAAAGCGCAATATGAAAGATAAGACTGCCTTTTATAATGCGCTAGAGCGGGCCCTCCATAATTACCTGAAGGCGAAGTTATCTATAGAAACTTCCGATTTTTCAAAAGAGCGCATCTCTGCCCTGCTTATTGAGCGCGGTGTAGACCAAGAAATAGTACAACAGTTTCTTGGCTTATTGCAATCGTGTGAGTTGGCCCGGTATACCCCGGCTTCTACCGTTGGCATACAACAGGATTACGAACGGGCCGTGAGCGTTATCTCAGAAATAGACAAACAGATACTTCAGTAAAACACAAACGATGATGAAACAGATAGTATGTAGTTTGGTATTCTTTATTTCCGCCTTTTCCTTTGCACAGTACGATGCACTTTTTGAGCGTGGCAAACAGCAGTATGCTAACCAGGACTACCAGCAAGCCATCGATAGCTGGATGCAGATTCATCAAGAGGGGTTGCACTCTTCAGAGCTTTATTTCAATTTGGGGAATGCCCACTATAAACTTAACAACATTGGGCCAAGCATCTATTATTACGAAAAAGCGCTTCAGTTAGACCCCAATGATAGTGAAGTAAAAAACAATCTTGCATTTGCCGAAAATGCAAGGATAGATGCCATAGAACCACTGCCCAAAACGGTATTTTCAAAATGGTATCAAGCCATCGCGGGTATTTTATCGTACGAGGGCTGGGCTATGGTATCGGTCGGTGGCTCAATCCTCTTTACGGTTCTTTTTCTCCTCTATTATTTTGCCACGGGCGAGAAAAGGAAAAGAATATTGTTCGTGAGCGCTATGCTCGCCATTGTAATCTTAATTGTGGCCCTAGTCCTTGCCTTTAGCACCTATGGCGATGCTCAAAACGACCGACCTGCCATTATTTTTTCTGAAGAGGTCGAGGTGAAAAGCGAGCCAAATATGGGCAGTAGCTCCTCCTTCCTGCTGCACGAAGGGACCAAAGTGCAAATATTGGCCGAAGAAGGCAACTGGGTTCGCATAGAATTGTCCGATGGTAAAGATGGCTGGATGCCTTCGTCTGATCTGAAAAAGCTATAGTTTTAATAGTTTGTTAACAAGATTTTAACGGGTAAATGGTATTTTTGAATTTCCCGCTAAAATCAAGGCTTTGCAACTAAAAAGTATTTTCTTCCTAGTACTGTTTTCAGGATTTTTATTGCTTCCTGCGGTAATGGTACTGTCCAATTTAGAGGTAAACATTACCTCGTATTTCTCGATGACGGAAGAAGAGAATACCGATACCTTTAAAGTAGAGCCAAGCGACCGAACGCCTTGCGTACGTAACCTCCTGCCTGAAACCCACTTGGAGACTGCACTGCGCAATCGAGTGGAGTCGCGCCATCTTTTCAATTGGAAGGCAATCTATTTCGACACCCTTTCGCCCCCTCCCGAAGGCTTATTCGCCTAACGGAACTTTATTGGAAATAAAACTCATCTAACTCTAACACACAATAACTTAACACTGTGGCCACGCCCGCATTGGCGGTATTGGCCCTAATAACATAACTCAACACTTATGAAAGCACATACTAAAGAGACACAAGCTTCAATGACCCCTACAAAAGCGCTAGAAGCACTTAAGGAAGGGAATGAACGATTCAAGAACAACAATAAGGTAGATCGCAATTTACTGGAGCAAGTCGATGCTACCAGTCAAGGCCAATGGCCATTCGCTGTGGTATTGAGCTGTATAGACTCCCGCGTGCCGGCCGAGACAGTCTTCGATCAAGGCATTGGCGATATCTTCAGCGCTCGCGTGGCAGGAAACTTTATAAACGACGATATTTTGGGCAGTATTGAATTTGGCTGCAAGGTAGCCGGTTCAAAATTGGTTGTGGTTATGGGCCATACGTCTTGTGGTGCCGTTAAGGGTGCTTGCGATGATGTTAAATTAGGTCACATTTCAACGCTTATATCAAAGATAAAACCTGCGGTCAAGGCAGTAAAGGAGCCTGAAGACGTATCCCAGCGCACGTCGGCCAACTTGAAATTTGTCAATAAGGTGGCAGAGGAGAACGTGCACAAGACCATACAGAATATTCGTTCGGAAAGTTCTATTTTGAAAGAAATGGAGGATAACGATGAGATTAGAATTATTGGCGCGATGTACCACGTGGAAAACGGAGACGTAACGTTTTTCTCATAGGTATTTTCGATCGATTTAATATTCATGGCCCTAGGGCTATTACATTTCAATAATCTAATACTCTACACATGTTAAAACATTTTAAAAGCGATTTTCCCGCTTCCATTGTGGTATTCTTTGTGGCCATCCCCTTATGCTTGGGGATTGCCTTAGCCAGTGGCGCGCCTCTGTTCTCTGGACTCATAGCGGGAATTATAGGAGGCATCGTAGTAGGCGCCATTAGTGGCTCCAGCTTGGGAGTGAGCGGCCCTGCGGCTGGCTTAGCCGCCATCGTACTGGCAGCCTTGGCCACCTTGGGAAGTTTTGAGAACTTTCTATTGGCCGTTGTGCTTGGTGGTGCTATTCAAATTCTATTTGGCGTATTACGGGCCGGAATTATTGGCTATTATTTTCCCAACTCCGTGATTAAGGGGATGCTTTCGGGAATTGGTATCATTATCGTATTGAAGCAAATACCACATTTTTTTGGATACGATGCCGATCCTGAGGGGGACTGGGCATTTTTTCAGGTAGATGGTGAAACCACCTTTTCAGAAATTGGTAACATCGTTGGCAATATTAGTCCGGGGGCGACTACCATCGCGATTATCGGTATGGCCATCCTTATTCTATGGGAAGTCGTGCTCAGTAAAAGATATAAAATTTTTAAGCTGATACAAGGCCCCTTGGTGGCTGTAGCCGTTGGTATTCTGTTTTATTTGCTTACGAAAGATTCGTCGACCTTGGCCATATCTCAAGATCATTTGGTCTCGGTACCGGTACCCGATGGTATTGATTCGTTTCTTGGGCAATTTACCTTCCCAAATTTCAACGCTATTTCAAATCCCCAAATTTGGATAACGGCCTTTACCATTGCACTTGTGGCAAGTTTGGAAACTTTGCTTTGTGTTGAAGCGACCGATAAGCTTGATCCACATAAGCGCACCACGCCAACCAATAGGGAGTTGTTTGCTCAGGGTACAGGCAACGTGCTATCTGGGCTTATAGGTGGTTTGCCTATTACACAGGTAATCGTTCGCAGTTCTGCGAATATCCAATCGGGGGGTCAAACCAAGGCGTCTGCCATTATGCACGGGTTTTTGTTGCTTATTTCCATCATCTTAATTCCCACGGTGCTGAACCTGATTCCGCTATCGGTATTGGCAGCCATTCTATTTTTGGTAGGATATAAGCTTGCCAAGCCTTCGGTATTTAAGGATATGTTCGTAAAGGGTTGGAAGCAATATGTTCCGTTCCTTACTACGATTTTGGGGATTGTGTTCGGCGATTTGTTGATTGGAATTAGTCTGGGACTGGCCGTCGGTATTTTTGTGGTTTTGGTGAAAAGCTACCAAAACAGTCATTTCCTCCACATACGCAAGGAGGAACAGAACAATCTAGATGTTGTAAAAATGACCTTGGCAGAAGAAGTGACTTTTATCAACAAGGGTGCTATTATCAAAGAACTCGACTCAATAGAGGAAAATAGCTACCTCGAAATCGATACTACCAAAACGCGGTTTCTAGATCATGACATAATTGAGGTGTTCGATGACTTCAGAATTAAGGCACAGGATAGGAACATAACCATTACGCTCATCTCAGAACGTGGCAAGGTGACAAACCCAGAGAGCTTCGACGCTTTCTTCAGCCAAAAGAAGAAGAACGATATGATGGTGGACCGTTAAAACGAAAAATCCCCGAGAATTCGCTTCTCGGGGATTTTTATTCTATGCTGTCTTTTTTTGCCTCTGCTGGCAGCTCTTCTTCTGAAGGATCTACATCTAGCATTGTCTCGTCCAAGAACTGAGGCAGTATGGAAGGCGCCAAACTTGCAATAGGCGGATACAGAAGGGATGTTTCCCGTTCTTCTTCAGAAACGATTTGGTACCGCTCTGTTGCGTGTACAATCATAAACAGGACACTTACCAAAAAGGCATATTTTAACACGCCAAAAATGCCGCCCAGCAGTTTGTTTACAAACCCTAGCGCTGCGAAATCGGCCACTTTGGTCAAAAATTTTCCCGCAAGGGATATGATAATGACGATACCAACAAATGTGATGCCGAACGCTACCCACTGCGTGGTTTGCTCGCTCCAATCGTATCGGGCGGAGAGCCAGTTGCCGGCGATGTACGAAAAATGAATGGCGCCATATACACCGGCCACCAATCCAACTAGAGAGGCCAACGCTACAAAAAGTCCTTTTGAATATCCCATATAAAAGGCGACTAGCAGAATAAGGCCTAGGATAATATCTATCGTGGTCATGGAGGTTTTTCGATAAAGATAGCATTTCCCTATTTCTAGTACCAAATTTTATCGATTGCCAAATTATACAACTACTTTTGTACCTTTAAAAAAAGGATTTGAGATGGCAAGAGATGAGCAATTGAAAAAGCAATGGGAATCGTTGGTAGCTCTTTTGGGACGACGGTTTGCCGATGGTGATACCTTAGATTTGGATGCCATTATCTATCTGGTGGGGGTGCAGGAATTGGGACAATTGCACCGTAAGTTTAAGAAAGACGAGAAGATCAATTTGATGCACATCGCCATTTGCCGGCTTTTGGAACCTTTTGGGTATTACGAATTCGATTATTTCGATGCCGATGGCTGGCCCCATTATAAAGTCGTGGAGCCCCTCCCACCCCTCAAGGCGGGTGAACAATCTGTATTGATGAAGGAAGCTCTGGTGCACTATTTTGTTGAAAAGGAATTTATCTCATGATGATATCGTTGCTATTGGAAAACTTTCCCAACGATAGCGGTCCCATTTATGCCGAGACCGTGGCCGGGCGTTTTCCGGTAGAGCCCTACAATACTTACAGCAACTTTCTTTTTCTGGGAATTATACTCTATTTCGGTTATTTCGTGATCCGGAATTACAAGCGTCATCTTTTCTTGGCGGCCTGCCTGCCGGTGCTTGTTGTATCCTGGATTGGTGGCACCATGTACCACGCAACCCGCAGCGCCCAACTGTGGCTCTATCTGGACTGGGTTCCCATTGTAACACTTTGTTTGGCTGTTTCGGTGTATTTTATATTCAAAATTGCCCATCAATGGTGGCATAATGTGCTTATCTTAATAGTTGTACTCAGTATTGTGGTAGGGGGAAGGATGCTGCCTTGGCCCGCTTCCGTTCAAATTTCGGCGGGCTATGTACTCACGGTATTGGGCCTGTTACTGCCATTGTTCCTATATCTGTACAAAACACAGTTCAGGAATGTGTTATGGGTTCTGCTTGCAGTGCTAAGCTTCGCCGTTGCCGTGACCTTTCGATCGTTCGACTCCCACATCGATACGTTGCCTATGGGAAGCCACTGGCTTTGGCACAGCTTTGGTGCGGTAGCCGTGTTTTTTCTGATGCTCTATATCTATCAAGATAGACTACCCAGACAATCGTAGAGTTAGTATGCGCTCTAGCCATATAATTTCCTTAAATTTGCGGCTTTAGATGTATTTGAAAATGATAGAGAAAATCAAAGAGCATATTGCCGAGGTTGAAAGCTTTGAGGCCAATGATATGGAGACGGTAGAGCAATTCCGAATTCGCTATTTGGGAAAAAAAGGATTGCTCAACGAGTTCTTCGCCGAATTCAAGAATGTTCCAAACAATCAGAAAAAGGAATTCGGGCAGGCGGTGAATACTCTCAAAACATTGGCACAGGAGAAGGTTGAAGCGCTCAAGACTGCTCTCGAGGCAAAGCAGGAAAGCACGGGGTCTTATGGCGATCTTTCCCGGCCCGGCGAACCTATTGCCGTTGGCTCCCGGCATCCCATAAACATCGTAAAGAATAGAATTACCGAAATTTTTTCCCGTATTGGTTTCAATGTATCCGAAGGGCCCGAAATAGAGGACGATTGGCACAACTTTACCGCGCTCAACCTGCCGGAATACCACCCTGCCCGAGATATGCAGGATACCTTTTTTATCCAAACCAATCCAGATGTACTGCTACGCACCCATACCAGTACCGTTCAGGTTCGCTATATGGAAACCCATAAACCGCCCATACGCACCATCTCTCCAGGACGCGTCTACCGAAATGAGGCCATTTCGGCACGATCCCACTGCTTTTTCCATCAGGTGGAGGGACTGTATGTGGACAAAGGCGTAAGTTTTGCCGACTTAAAGCAAACCTTACAGTATTTTACTACCGAATTGTTCGGAAAATCGAAAATTAGACTGCGGCCCTCGTATTTTCCCTTTACGGAGCCTAGCGCTGAAGTAGATGTGTATTGGGGTCTCGAAACAGAAACCGATTACAGGATGACCAAGGGTACGGGCTGGCTGGAAATCATGGGCTGTGGTATGGTAGATCCCAACGTTCTCTCAAATTGCGGTATCGATCCTGGCACCTATTCTGGCTTTGCCTTTGGTATGGGTATCGATCGAATCGCACTATTGTTGCACCAAATACCCGATATACGGATGTTCAGTGAAAATGACATTCGCTTCTTAGAACAATTTAAAAGCGCCTTATGAAAAAATACGCTCTTATTGCACTGTTGGTAGTGGGGCTGCTCGTGGTAGCATACCTTACCTTTATCTTAGCCGTTCTTGAAATAGCCGTGGGCGCCGTTTTCCTAGGTATTATGGCGCTGGCATTGCTGGGGCTATGGATTACCTGGAAGGTAAAAAAAGACTAGCTCGGTGCGAAAAGATATTCAAATTCCCAAGGTGGAGCACGTCTATATTGCGGCGGTTAGGGAATTCAATAGTGATTTCAACACTTTCGATTGGAATGCATACCTTATCAACGACACGCCACAACCCTTGGAAACGGTTCTCATTGTTTCAGAGGGAAGGAGCGCAACGAAGAAAACCACCAAAATGAGACATTCGCTCAAGGTATTGCCGGCGAAGAGCTACGCAAAAATCGAATTTCTGGAAGAACAGGTCTTCCAAATTACAAATTACTTTAGCCTTACCTATTTTGTGGGGGACACGCTGTACGACAAGCGATTTGAATTTCCGGCCCATAGCATCATGGAAGACAATGCTGTTTCCCTTCCTGTTATGGATATTGAGGGTGTACTGGCGCGGTAATCAATCCAGCTTCTCTGTAAGTTTTTTGAATGTTTTCTTTGGATCTTTACCCTCGTAGAGAATTCCGTAAACCGCATTAATTATTGGCGTTTTCGCCTTTTTCTTGCCTTTTTGCTGATTGAGCATATAGGCACTTTTTGTAGCATAATATCCTTCGGCAATCATACTCATTTCCATTTGTGCACTTTTCACGGTATATCCTTTCCCAATCATGTTCCCGAACATTCGGTTCCGGCTAAAAACAGAATATCCTGTTACCAAGAGGTCGCCTAAGTAAGCAGATTGGTTGATGTCCCGCTTCATTTTGTGGACACGTTTTACATAGCGCTTCATTTCGCGTATGGCATTGCTCATCAAGACGCTTTGAAAATTATCGCCGTATCCAAGTCCGTGGGCGATTCCCGCCGCGATGGCGTAGATGTTTTTCAGCATGGCGGCATATTCGGTACCAATAATATCATCGCTCGTGGTGCATTTAATATAATCACTGCTTAGATGCTTTGCCACGCATTTGGCCTTAGCTTCATCGGCACAGGCAATGGTAAGGTAGGAGAGCCGTTCTAGAGCCACTTCTTCTGCGTGGCAAGGTCCAGAGATCACGCCAATGTTATGGAATGGGACCCCGTACTGGGTATTGAAGTGGTCGCCCACTATTAAACTGGTTTCCGGGACAATGCCTTTTATGGCCGAAAAAATGATCTTATCGTCTAATGAAGCGGTAATTTGCTTAAGTTCGGCATCGACAAAGGCCGAAGGAATGGCAAAGATGAGGTAATCGGCATACGCTACCATATCGTTGATATCGTTGCTTAGCCGCAATTGGGAAACCTTAAATTCCACCGAACTGAGGTAATTTGGATTGTGGTCCTGTTTCTTGATATGCTCAAGCGCATACACACTTCGCATATACCACCCCACTTCATCCAGATTTTCGCTTAGCATTTTTACAATAGCTGTGGCCCAACTGCCGCCCCCAAATACCGCAAATTTTGGTGTCTCGCTCATAGAATACCGTTGTGTTCATTCAAAAATACATAATAATAACCCGATTGTCTACTTTTTTGGAGATTCAAAAAAA
>CAZXDP010000006.1:0-30221 GCA_964639255.1 uncultured Flavobacteriaceae bacterium | reverse complement strand
GTTGACCTTAGTTACAGCAAATGATGATGTAGCTGCCATACCGAAAGGAATCAAAACATTTAACAGGAGTTGAATACCCTTCAAGGCAATAAACTCCAAAATTTCAGGTTGATTAGTAAGCAGGGGCCGCCTCACTAGTGTTAATTAGTTCGGGGCGGCTTTCTATTTGTAGAAGTTCATTTCATCTATATACTTCCATACGGGTTGTGGCAACAGCGGTTTGCAGTTTTTCCCTTCTTGGATGGATTTTCTGATGAAGGTAGAGGAGAGTTCCATAATGGGAGCATCTACCCGGTGTATCTTTGGGTGTTGTTTGAACTGGGATGCCACCGAACCCTCCGATATGCGAGGATAGACATAGAGGTGGTACCGCGCAATGATGACTTCATAATTCTTCCATTTTTGAAGGCTCTTTAAATTATCTTCCCCCATTATGAGGCAAAAATCATGCTGCGGAAATTTTTCCTCTAGGTGCGCCAAGGTGGTTGCCGTGTAGTTGGGCTGCGGCAGGTTGAACTCAATATTGCTAGCCCTTAACTTAGGATAATCCTCTAGGGCCAGCTCTACCATTGCCATACGGTGGTGGTCCTCGAGCAATGTCTTCTTTTTCTTATGCGGATTGTGCGGAGTTACCACCATCCATACCTCCTCCAGATCGCTGTGCTCGACCATATGGTTGGCAATAGCCAAATGCCCTATGTGTATGGGATTGAACGTACCGAAGTAAAGTCCTATTTTCTTCCCTTGGCCCATCTCGCTACGTTTTTTTGGGCAATTTGTGACCGTGCTTTATGAAATCGCCCACTAGGGTTTTGGCTTCGTCCAACGCGGTTTGTAGATCGTGGTTCTTGATGGTATAGTCGAACTGAGGTGCGGTGGCCAATTCTACAGAAGCCTTGGCAATTCTCATATTAATGCGCTCTTCGCTTTCGGTTTTGCGTTTTTTTAAGCGTCTCTTCAGTTCGTCCACGCTAGGAGGCTTCACGAAAACGGCCAACGTTTGTTCGGGATATTTTTTCTTAATACGCAATCCTCCTACCACATCAATATCAAAAATGACATTTTTGCCCGTCGCCCAAATACGTTCAACTTCGCTTTTAAGCGTCCCATAAAAGTTGTCTCTATATACTTCCTCCCATTCTAAGAAATCACCTCTTTTTATATGTTGCTTAAAATCTTTTAAGCTAATAAAGTAGTAGTCCTTTCCGTGTTGTTCTTCGCCCCTGGGCTCGCGCGAGGTGCATGAAATGGAAAAGTCCAAATTTAGTTCTTCCTGGGCGAGCAAATACTGTACAATGGTGGTTTTACCGCTGCCCGAGGGAGCAGAGAATACGATTAATTTTCCTTCGACCATTACAGTACGTTTAGCGCTTGTTCCTTTATCTTTTCCAGTTCATCTTTCATTTGCACCACCAGCTGTTGCATGGGCGCAAAGTTGGCCTTAGAGCCAATAGTGTTAATCTCGCGGCCAATTTCCTGAGATATGAATCCCAATTTCTTTCCATTGCTAGTAGCATTTTGAAGCGTTTCAGAAAAATAGTCCAAATGATTTTGGAGCCTCACCTTTTCTTCGGTAATATCATATTTTTCAAGATAGTACATCAATTCTTGCTCAAATCGGTTCTCATCTACCGTTTCCTTAAGTTCGGCAATAGCCTTCTGCAGACGCTCCCGAACATTCTCAATGCGTTGCGGGTCTAGTGCAATAACCTTTTCGAGCAATTGTGAGATGGTATCGATGCGTTGCTGGAAGTCCTTTTCCAAGACGGCGCCTTCATCAGTTCGGTATGCGTTTATTGCCTCAAGGGCCTCCTCCACCGCCGTAAGGATGGCGCTGTATTCATTTTCGTCCAAGTCTTCCCGCTCGGTCGTAAGCGCATCTGGAAAGCGAACTGCCATTCTCATGAGCTCTATGGGGTTCCCGTCGCTTATATGTGCGAGCTGTTTCATATACTGCCGTACCACAGCCTCATTGATCACGGTTGCGGTTTCCTCGCCCGTTAATTCTACATAGAGATTAAAATCTACCTTCCCGCGCGAAAGCGACTTCGCAATGCGGTTGCGCAACTCAAGTTCTTTTTCGCGATAGGCCGATGGCACCCTTGCATTGAGGTCCAGGTTCTTGCTGTTGAGCGATTTTATCTCAACGGTAATTTTCTTGGAAGGCAATTGCACCACGCTTTTGCCATAACCGGTCATGGACTGGATCATAGATTCTTTCTTTAGCGGCAAAGGTACTAATCAAATATGAAAACGGAAGGATATTTACCTTGGGTTGCCATTAGCGTCGAAATGCTTGTTTAAAAAGCGCTCGGTGGCGGGAATGGTTAATAATAACATAAGGGTATGTACTAGAATGGTACCCAATATTCCGTAGTGTGGCCATATAAAATAGAACACTACCGGAGTTGCCAATAAATACCACTGCCAACGATAGAACAAGCGTGTCCAATACAAATTGGCTGCTTTCCAAACTGCCGGGTTGGCCATGGAGCGTTTGGTTCTATAACCATATAACGCGTTTATCTCCTTAGGCGGATAGGTTTTGAACACCCACGCCAAGAGGATCATAAACACGATATAGGCGATGCCCGCAAAAAGTTGTGTTTCAGGTTCCATGTAGAAATTGTACGGTTCTTTTTTCTGAATAATACACTGAATTGGTTACGTGAAAACCAACGTGCCCCCCGTGATCTGGGGTTTCAAGATAGAAATTTTTTGAATCTCGAGCGTAGTCGTAAGGGTAGCAATTGTGGGTTAAGAAGGAATCGTTCTTCGCATTCAGCAGCAACACAGGCATTTGTATGGCATCGATAAACTGACCGCTGCTGTTTTTTTCATAATAATCGAAGGCATCGTCGTAGCCGTGTGCCGGTGCCGTATAGCGATGGTCGAACTCTAGCAGGGAAGTTATTTTCTTTAACTCTCCTGGGCTCATTTTATCTGGAAATTGAGCCATTTTCCCCTTATATTTTTTCCGAAGGTTGTGCAAAAAACTCGTGCGGTACACTATATTGTTGAATTGAGACAGGGCCTCGAGGCTTCCCCGTAAGTTGAGCGGGGTAGATATGGCCACCGCTTTTTTTATTTCTGAAGGAACGTTTTCGCGCTCCCCCAGATATTTCAGCAATAAATTGCCCCCCAAGCTAAATCCTACCAGTGCTAGGGTACGGTATTGCTCTTTTTGGAGAAGATGTGTCACAACGGCCTCTAGGTCTTCCGTTTTTCCGGCGTTATAAGATGCGTAGCGATTGTTGGGCTCGCCACTGCAGCCTCTATAGTTCATCGCGCAAACGTCCCACTCATGATTGGCCAGAACGCGCCCTTGCCCAACCATATACGTTCGTTGTGCGTTGCCCTCCAGTCCATGCAGGAGAATGGCTATTTTGTCGTTTACCGCCGAGAGTGTCATATCGAGGTCGAGAAAGTCACCATCTTGTAGCCATAGGCGCTCACGCTCCTGCTTGAGGGTCGGGGCAGGGCGCAACTTGGCCGAATAAATAGTAGAGAAATGGGCATTTTTGAACAATCCCCGGGCCTTGAAGGAAGAGGGAACTAAGGGCATAGGCACGCTGCTTTGGCTCAAAATTACTTAAAACTATCATAAACCGCCACCGTGTTTTTGCTTTTAAGATACCGATTGGTATCTTTGTGGTATGAGAAATGCAGAAATGACCAAGCAGACCATTCTACGGGAAAGCGCGAACCTGTTCAATACGCAAGGGTATAAGGCGACCTCTATAAGCGATATTACCAAGGCTACAGGTTTTACCAAGGGTGCTATCTACAGGCACTTTAACAGCAAACAGGATTTGGAACGGCTCGCCCTTCAGAAGTTGTCGACGGTTATGTTTTCAGAAATTGCGACGGCCGTACGGGAGGCGCCTAATTTTAAGCAGAAGTTCGAGGCCATTTTCGGTTTTTTTGAAAATTATATGCAAACTCCCTTGTACGAAGGAGGTTGTCCCCTTATGAATGCGGCCGTGGAAGCAGACGATAGCAACCCCATATTACGCCAACAAGCTCTTGCGATGTTGGGAGAATTAAAAACTTCAGTTACAAAATTATTGGAAAACGGGATCAAGAACCAACAGGTAAAACCAGATATTGATGTAGCTTTTTACAGCACCATCTTTATTGCTACGCTCGAGGGGGGCATCATGATGAGTAAATTGGAACAAACTCCACAGGCCATTTCAAGGACGGTGCAACATCTGCGGAACCTAATACACACCCTCTCGCTACAATAGGGCAAAACGAAAAGATAGGATATAGAAATTATGAAGAAGATAGTGCCAAAACTTATTGGGGGATACCTAAATACCACGGCTTCTGTATTTCCAAAACTGAACAGGGAACAGGCATTTAAGTTGCTATGCCGGGTAGATAGGGTGCCGTTAACGCCCGAAGGGGAACAGTTTTTCCAATCGGCCCAGACGCGATACATACAAGTGCCCGATGCCGAGGTAGCGTTGCACCAATGGGGAAATGGCCCTAAAAAAATACTTTTCCTCCACGGTTGGATGAGCCATTCCAAACGCTGGAAACCCTATTTGGATTTATTGGACACCAATGAATTTAGCCTGTACAGCATAGACGCACCGGCTCACGGATTGTCCAAGGGAAAGAAACTTCATTTAGAAATGTACCGCTTGGCGGTTGCGAAAACGATTGACATGTATGGCGAATTCCACTCTATGGTATGCCATTCGTTGGGTAGTCTGGTAGGGGCTTATTCGTTTTTGGCGCAGCCCGATATTCCGGTAGGTCGCTATGTTATCATGGGGGCACCAGCCGGGTTGCATTCCATTCTCGATTTCTTCCAAGAGAATTTGTATCTCAAGGAGCATACATTGAAAAATTTGAAGGTCAAAATCGATTCGGTGTTAAAAGTACCTGCACACGAGCTTACAATGGAACATTTTTTTAATAGGGTTGACGCGCCTGTGCTAGTAGTTCATGAGGAATCAGACTCCGTAACGCCCATTGCCCATATACGGGAATCACTGCCAACACGCGATCGGTTTACCACTTTTTTCACCAGCGGACAAGATCATAACCTCACTGCGCCAGAAACGCCCAATCGCATTGTACAATTTTTAACAAAAGATGAAAAAGAATCACTATGTATATAAAAGAATTTGAAATTAGATGGGACGATGTAGATGCCAACAGGCACCTGCGTAACAGCGCCTATATCGACTATATGAGCCACACCCGAATGAGCTTTTTCAGCGATAGGGGATTTGGCCAAAAACACCTTGCCGAGCTCAACTTAGGGCCGGTAGCACTGTATGAGCATATGTTCTATTTTAAGGAGGCCTTTCCCGAAAAGCCCTTAAAGGTTTCGCTGCAGCTAAAAGGACTTTCGGAAGATGGGACTTTTTTTGAATTTCGGCATAACTTTTACAACCATAAAGGACAAAACCTGGGCAGGTGCGATATGCTGGGCGCCTGGATAAACCTGAAAACCAGAAAGCTAACGCCTTTGCCCGAAGAGCTGTTTACCTTTTTGGACGGGGTCGAAAAAACCGAGGATTATAAAGTGCTCACTAAAGCAGATACCCGAAGACACGGACAAATTCCCAAGGACCTAGAATAGGAATGGTTGATTCGGCATGAAGTATGGTATAATCCTATTGTACACACTTAGGATTCTGTGTCGTAGAAAAATTGTTCTTTCACAATCTTACCATCCTTTACCTGATACACTCCTAGTTCTGCCATTTGGCTACGTTCGCCACTGGGTTTGTGGGTAATGTCCATTTCGTGGAGAACGGTAAACCAGTTGTCGGCCACAATAGGATCGTTGGTTCGTGTGCTGTGTACCTCAAAATTGTCACGCCACCATTCGCCCTTTTTGGCGACTTCTTCCATGCCGCGGGATACTTGATGTTCTCCGCCTGCCTCAATGCTCACTATTTCGGGGCTATACAGTTCTTCATAACAACGGGCTTCATCTCCGTTGTTACACCATTGGGTTAAATTGTTCGCGATTTCCTGAGTTGTCATAACTAAGTGGTTTTTAGCACACTAAGATACATAGATTCCTTGAAACCAAACGGGTTTCCGTGTTAAGAATGAACGCGGCTTCCCCTCGGTTTGCGGATGGATAAAAACACTCCGAAAAAAATTAGCCCAGCCGCAAGCAATCGAATGGGCGTTAACTTATCTGCCCCCACAAGCACCGCAAAGAGGGTGGCAATTACAGGTTGCAGGTAGATAAAGGCACCAATGGTGGAAGGGCTAAGCTGCCGTAACGCATAGATGTTGAACAGATAGGTTAAAAAGGTGGTGCCCAGTACTACAAAAGCTAATTTTACAAGGGTTTCCACGGAAAGCGTGCCCCAGCTCACGGCTGTAAATTCCGATAGGCCAATGGGTGCATTGATGAGCACGGCAAAGAGGAAGAAAAGTTTCATCAAGGTAATGCTGCTGTATTTCAACACTAATGGCTTTACTAAAATGAGATATACGGAATAGGAAGCCGCATTGGCGATAAATAATAAGTTGCCAAGCGGAATGTTTGGGGCATTCGCTTGGGTTTTGGCTCCAAAGAGTATAAGGGCAAGCGCACCCGCCAATCCAATTCCAATACCCGTTGCCTTTCGCCAAGTGATACGCTCTTTCAGAAAAAAGGCCGAGAGCACGAGCAACAATACTGGTGACAAGGTAATTACCACCGAGCTGTTAATGGGCGTTGAAAGTTCGAGACCCTTGAAGAACGAGTTCATATTGAGCACCATGCCGAAAATGGCACAGCCCAAAATGCGCAACCAGTCCGATTTCTCTATTTTTTCCGATCTATAAAATAAGCTTATCAACCAAAACAGGGCGGCAGCGCCCAGCACCCTAAGCAGGATAAAGCCAAACGGCCCAATAACCTCGGGCATCAAGCCCTTTGCAATGGTATGGTTTACCCCATAAATAGTACTGGCGGCCGTGGCGGCAAGGAGCGCGGCGATGCGTGCGTTCATCGGCTATTTGATTGACTGCTTCGCGGCGGCGATGGTTTTCTCGCTGCTCCCTATAAAAATTTCGTCATTGTTCACAATTACGGGACGCTTTAAAAAGGTGTAGTGCTCTAGCAACAGGTTTTTATAGTCTTCTTCCAAAAGGCGTTCTTCCTTCAGGTTTCGCTCGGTATAGCGCTTGGCGCGTTTGCTGAACAGTGCCTCGTAGCTACCCGCCAAGTTGTAAAGCTCTTCTATTTCTTCTTCGGTAATGCCTTGTTTCTTTATATCTTGTTTTATGAAAGCATCGCCCAATTCCAGCTCGTCCATTATTTTCTTGCAGGTGTTGCAGCTTGAGAGGTAATATATCTTCTTCATAGGTTTAAGTTAAAAGTTCGGTGTAATTTCTTCTGCCAAAAGGGGAGCTACCTCTTCCCAAGGGATGGTGAACTCTATGGCGCCTTCGGCATAACTGGCAATATCATACGGGTTGTAATGAAGAATAGCCCCTTTATCTGAAAAACCAATACTATTGGGCAAATGAAATCGCTCGTTCTCGAACCAGAATCCCGTAGCGTTTATGGATGCCTCCTTTGAAATAGCATATTTCTCACGGAAATGTTGCTCAGCCAAAGATTTGAATTCATCTAAATCGAAGAACAGATCGATTACGGAAAGGGTGTTTCCGGTTTCTGGGTTGAAGTTCGCGAATTCGGTGCTTCCGTAGCCGTGCGCGCCGCCGGTATATGTATATTGTTTCATCTCAACGCTAAGCAAGACTTGCGATAGGTAACTGTCCCTTACCGTAACTACAGCTTCATAGCTTCCCGTCATTTCTGGAAACTCCTCTTTGTCCCGTTGGTAGCGCTTGGCGAACGCTTCGGCCGCCTGGAGCGGTGTTTGTGTTGTGGCGGCGGTTTCATCGCCAGCATTCATAAACGAGCGTGCTACGAATTCCCGTATAACAGGATTAATTTTATCGCCTATAGTTTCGGGTTGCGTTACGAAGATAAAATCGGCGGTAATCGTGGGGCAGTCACCCTTTTTGCAAATGGCGAGATCGGCCTCGGTAAACCCTTCAGCGGCGAGGGTTATTTCCGGCGGATTGCTGCAGCCTACCAATGCGGTAAGAACCAGGGCGAGCACGATACGATTGTTATTCATTCGTTAAAATGGGATCTGCATTATCTATCTGAAAACAAACTGCTACATTTGCTTTTCAAAAGTAATAAGAATACAATGGGCAACTCTTAAAATTATAGTAAAAATGCCTTTGCGATCGCGTAACTTGTGCGATCAATGTCTTCTTTCTGAATCAATACATAGAACCGATATGAAATTCAACACAAAAGCAATTCACGGAGGGCAACACGATATAGATCCTGCCTACGGCAGCGTGATGCCTCCTATCTACCAAACAAGTACCTATTCCCAAAGTACGCCGGGCGGTCATAAGGGATTTGAATATTCGCGCAGCGGAAACCCAACCCGAAGCGCTCTGGAACGAGCCTTTGCCAGCCTTGAAAACGGGGAATACGGCCTTGCCTTTGGCAGCGGGCTGGCGGCTATTGATGCCATTGTAAAAATGCTCAAACCGGGCGATGAGGTAATATCCACCAACGACTTGTACGGAGGCACCTATCGGTTGTTCACTAAGGTTTTTCAGCAGTTTGGAATTAAGTTTCACTTTATAGGGATGGAACAGGCCGAGAACATTGAAAAATACATTAACGAGAATACCAAGCTGCTTTGGGTGGAGACGCCAACAAACCCTATGATGAATATCATCGACATCAAGAAAGCAGCGCAAGTAGCGAAAAAACACAATGTTTTGTTGGCGGTAGACAATACCTTCGCCACGCCCTATCTACAGCAGCCTTTAGATATGGGGGCAGATATCGTGATGCACAGTGCTACGAAGTATCTTGGGGGGCATAGCGATGTGGTCATGGGAGCCTTGGTGGTAAAAGATAAGGACTTGGCCGAGCGGCTTTATTTTATACAGAATGCCAGCGGGGGCGTATGTGGACCGCAGGATAGTTTTTTAGTATTGCGCGGCTTGAAAACCCTGCATCTACGAATGCAACGGCATTGCGAAAACGGACGCAAAATTGCTGAGTACCTTAGCACCAATCCCAAAATAGAGAAGGTGTATTGGCCCGGTTTGGAGAGCCATCCCAACCACGAAGTGGCAAAATCGCAGATGCGGGATTTTGGGGGGATGATTTCCTTTACCACCAAGGGAAACAATTACGAAGAGGCTATTAAAATAGTGGAGCGCTTAAAGATTTTCACCTTGGCCGAAAGTTTGGGCGGGGTAGAGAGTTTAGCGGGCCATCCAGCAAGTATGACACACGCGAGCATCCCAAAAGAGGAGCGGGAGCGAACCGGGGTGGTAGATTCGCTTATTCGATTGAGCGTTGGCATCGAAGATGCCGACGACCTCATCGCCGATTTGGAACAAGCGATTGGATAATCTAAATATTTAATTATAATAGAAAAAAGGAGCCATTTTGGCTCCTTTTCTTTTTAGTGACTTATCTATTTAATCTAGGTAGTAGATATACCCAATGTTCAACCAGTAAATCCAATCGTTCGATTTGTTCTCGGGTACTGGCAATACGCCATTGTTATCTATAGAAGGATTTAAACCATCCACCCAATCGCTAAAATAGTAGCCCCAGCGACTATCGAGCATCAAATCGCTCAAAGGGGTAAGCTTGTATCGAATGCCTACGCTACCTACGATAGACCAAGTACTATCGCCCTCCTGCTGAAAACCATTAATGTACTTCACAGGAGTAGAGATGGGCGTGTTAATCGCACCAAGTTCTGAGGTAACCTCTGGATTGAAGCTCACCCAGTGTACGCCAAAGCTAACAAAAGGGGCAATTTTGTATCCGCCCGAAGAAAAGTCGCGTATGCTAAGCGGGAAGTACTCAAGTTGCGAACCAATCTCAAAAACGGTGGTAGAACCTTTCATCGCTCTAAGCTGGTCTGAAAAAACAGAAGTTTCATCGGGTGCTACCAATTCGCCAAAATGGTCGAAGTTTGTCTTATGGAAGGTAAGCTCATTTCGAAGTTTAAAGTGATCGTTGAAATAAGTATCTCGAGTATAGCAATTACAGTCGGCACTGTAGGCAAAATTAATGTAGTGTACCAGGCCAATTCCAAAACCCACATTCCCCTTGTTCGTGTCAAAGTCGTTGCGCAATCCAAAATCTGAGTAAAAAGCGACCGGTCCGGTAATGAGGCCTACTTCGTGGGAAAATCCAAATTGGCTAAAAACTTCCTGCTTAGAAACGGCCAAGAAGAGAAATACCACTAGCAGAAATCTGGTATTCATTATCGCTTAGGTTTAGATTGAGACGTAACAAATATATAAAAACATATCTAACAGGGAAATATAATGGGCAATTTTAGTGTATTAGTAAAAATTTAGCGTTCTGTTTTTGGCATATCCTGTATATTTGTGACCTGAAATTAAGACCTGTTTCAACCAAACTATTTATACATGACAGATACGATAAAAGATTTCATTTCGAAGGTAGAGAAGACGAATCCCAACGAGCCCGAATTTATGCAGGCCGTTACCGAAGTTGCCGAAACCGTTATTCCGTTTATTGAAAAAAACGAAAAATACCAAAATAAAAAATTGTTGGAGCGCATGGTAGAGCCAGAGCGCACCATCTTGTTCCGAGTTCCTTGGACCGACGACAATGGTGAAACCCAGGTAAACCGTGGGTATCGCGTAGAGTTCAACTCGGCCATAGGTCCTTACAAGGGCGGACTTCGTTTCCACCCCAGCGTAAATTTGAGCATTCTGAAATTTTTAGGATTCGAACAGGTTTTTAAAAATAGCTTGACCACACTCCCCATGGGCGGTGGAAAGGGAGGATCTGATTTTGACCCGAAGGGAAAAAGCGATAACGAGGTTATGCGTTTTTGCCAAAGCTTCATGACGGAATTGGCCCGCCATATTGGGCCCAATACCGACGTACCCGCCGGAGATATAGGAGTAGGTGCGCGCGAGATAGGGTATATGTTTGGCCAATACAAAAGGTTGCGCAACGAATTTACTGGGGTATTGACTGGAAAAGGCCTTAGCTATGGCGGGTCACTTATTCGTCCAGAAGCCACGGGTTATGGCAACGTATATTTTGCCAAGAATATGCTCGAAACGCGCGGAGAGACTTTTAAAGGAAAAACAGTAGTCATTTCAGGATCTGGAAATGTGGCGCAATATGCCGCCGAGAAGGCCACCGAGATGGGCGGTAAGGTTATTACCCTATCTGATTCTTCAGGATATATTCACGATGAGGAAGGCATCAATGCAGAGAAATTGGCGCACATTATGTACATTAAAAATGAAAAACGGGGCCGCATTAAAGAATATGTGGATAAATATCCTTCGGCAAAATACGTAGAGGGAGCGCGTCCTTGGAGTGTTGCCTGCGATATCGCCTTGCCTTGTGCTACACAAAATGAATTAAACGAGGAAGAAGCCCAAAGGTTGGTCGACAATGGTTGTATCTGTGTTGGCGAAGGTGCTAATATGCCTTGCACGCCAGAGGCCATTTCAGTTTTCCAAAAAGCTAAGATATTGTTCTCCCCCGGTAAGGCATCGAATGCCGGTGGTGTTGCTACTTCTGGTTTGGAAATGTCGCAGAACTCCTTGAGGCTAAATTGGTCTGCCAAGGAGGTTGACGATAAGCTGCACAATATTATGAACGATATCCACGCGGCTTGTGTAGCCTACGGAAAAGATGGCGACGGTTATGTAGATTATGTGAAGGGCGCCAACATTGCCGGTTTTGTAAAAGTGGCCGATGCTATGCTTGCACAAGGAGTTGTATAAGATTCTATTGGCATAATACCATTAAAAAAGGTTGCGCATTGTGCAACCTTTTTTTATCATTACAGCCCGGCAATAAAAATAATTGGTTCGTTGTTATAGTAAATATTCTAGTCTATGAGGCATTTTCTTTTCGTGGCGTTGTTGTTTCTTGGGGTAGTGGCCGTTGCCCAGGATTTTGAAGATCGCTGGGTCGACCATTTCTCTTATGTTTCAGTAAAGGGTATTTCCCAAGGAGACGGAAAGCTTTTTGTAGGAGCTGAAAACTCCGTGTTTATGTACGATTTAAACACGCAGGCATTCGAGACCATCTCCACGGTGCAGGGACTTTCAGGCGAAATTATTGCCACGGTTCATTACAGCGAAGCTTTCAATCAACTTTATATCGGTTATGAAAACGGCCTAATCGAGGTATTTTTGGTAGGAGAGGATGAGATCCTAACGGTAGTGGATATTTTGGAAAAGCCAACCATTCCACCCAATGAAAAGGGAATAAACCATTTTTTTGAGTTTGGCGATTCGCTCTACATCTCAGCACAATTCGGAATTTCAGTATTCAATATGCAAAGGCTCGAATTTGGCGACACCTATTTTATTGGCGATTTAGGCACCCGATTGAACATTACCCAAACTACCGTTTTTGAAAACACCATATATGCTTCTTCTACCAATGGCGGTTTGCGAAGCGCACCCGTAGATAGCGATGAGCTAATCGATTATCGAACCTGGACCACGCTTTCGGGGGGAAATTTTATCGGGGTGCAAGCCCTGGAAGCTGAATTGTACACTGTAAGAAACGATAACCAGGTATTTACGGTAAACCCTGGCGGTACGTTAACGAGCGTGGGAGTATTTAATGAAGCCATCGTAGATTTTCAATCCATTGGCGGATTCCTGGCCGTCGCTACACGGACATCTCTCCAAGCCTACTCCCAAGGGTTTAATTTGGAAGCCCGTGTTACATCCCTTCAAGAATACGACTACCTGTTACAATCGGGGATTGCTCTACAAAATACCCTGTATCTGGGTACTACTGAAAACGGTTTGCTGGCCGTTCCCTTCGGCACCAATGTCGCAACGCAAATCTTGCCCGATGGCCCCATATTGAACAAACCCTTTTCGCTCGATGCGACGCCGGGACAGGTGTGGGTCAACTTTGGGGAAGTAGATGTAGATTTCGATCCCAATCCGCCCAGTAGGCGTGGGGTCAGCAACCTTCGGGATGGTAGCTGGACGAACATCCCCTTCGATGAGCTTTTCGGGGCGAACGATTTGGTACAGACGAGCATCAACCCCGACAATCCTTTGGAGGTGTTTATGACCTCCTTTGGAAAGGGCTTGTTAAAAATAGTAGAGCAGGAACCAGCTATCTTATACGACGCCTCCAACAGTCCGCTCGACGAGGCTATCGTGCCCAGCGGTGCCAATGCGGGCATTCGTTTGTACGGGATGGACTGGGACCGCGAAAACAATCTTTGGTTTACCCAGTCTAAGTTGGCCGACGGCCTCATCAGGCTCACACCCGGCGGCCAGTTTCAAAAAATCGATGTTTCTTCCATAGTTGACGATCCACAGCGCGAACTAGCCTTAACGAAGCTTGAAATAAGCCGCGAAGGATTTGTGTTTTTCGGAAGCTATCGAAACGGAGTTATTGGATACAATCCCACCAACGGACAGTTCAACAAAATTGAAGATGATATAGGCAACGGAAATTTGCCTAGTAAGAACGTAAGAGCTCTGGCGTTCGATAATAATAACAGGTTATGGATAGGTACCTTAACGGGCCTTAGAGTGCTTTTTAATGTGGGTGGATTTTTTGAGGAAGGAGCCAATATAGACGCCCAAGAAATCATCTTTTTGGAAGATGGCGTACCCCAAGAGCTGCTTTTTGAACAATCCATAACCGATATCGAGGTCGATGGGAGCAATAACAAATGGATCGCTACGGCCACCTCTGGAGTGTTCTATGTTTCGCCCAACGGCCAAGAAACGTTGTTGCGATTTGATAAACAGAATAGTCCCTTACCTTCTAACAATGTTCGCGATATCGCCATAGACGATTTTACCGGTACGGTATATTTTGCTACAGAAAATGGACTAGTGGCTTTTAATGGTAATGCCACCGCCCCTAGAGAGAATCTCGATAACGTATACGCCTATCCCAATCCGGTGCGCCCTGGTTTTAACGGCAACGTTACCATAGATGGCCTCACCGCAAACGCCAATGTTAAAATTACCGATATCGAGGGGAATCTGGTTTTTGAGGAAACCTCAGAAGGGGGAAGCGTTCTGTGGGATACGACGGCCTTTGGAAAATATAAGGTTGCCTCTGGAGTGTACTTGGTATTGATTACCACAGACGATGCCTTGGAGACCAAAGTTTCCAAAATTATGGTGGTTCGCTAATGTTGGTTTCAACCCGAGCGATCGTACTCTCTGCACTCAAATACGGGGAGGCAGATCTCATAGTTACTTGTCTTACCCTTTCCAATGGACCTAAAACTTACCTCGTTAGGGGTGTGCTGAAATCGCGAAAGGGGAAGGTGCGCGCTTCCTACTTTCAGCCCCTTACACAACTGGAACTTGTTGCCACACACAAAAATAAGGGTACCTTAGAGTACATTCGCGAAACGAAAATAGCCATACCGTACCAAACATTACATACCGATGTTATAAAAGGCACCCTGGTTATGTTTCTTTCAGAAATACTAAAAAATACGCTGCGGGAAGAAGAAACTAACGAACCTCTCTATCATTTCTTAGAACATTCGCTGCAATGGCTGGATACTCATAAGGACATTTCCAATTTTCATATATTTTTTTTACTACGATTAAGCGGTTATTTGGGCTTTCACCCCGATACCTCTTTTATTGAAGGACAATACTTTAATCTTGAGGACGGGGTATTTCAGCATCAAGCATCGGGTTGGTATTGCGAGGAAGGGCCAGAGACAGTCAATTTAAAGAGGTTCTTCGGCATAGAATTTGAGGCAAGTAGCCAAATTAAATTGACCAAAACAAGCCGAGCCAATCTCTTGCTTTTGCTGCTGCGATATTACGAGTTTCACGTGCAGGATTTCAAGAGCCCAAAGTCTTTGTTGGTCCTCAACCAACTGTTTACCTAATATGAGAATAATTGTTACCTTTCTATTACTTATTACCCTTACATCACTTTATTCACAAAACATTGAGGTGCTCGATTCAGAAAGCCGCCAGCCCCTTGCTGGCGTTGCGGTTTTTAACGATGACAAAAGCAAAACCGGGGTTACAGATTTTGATGGGATAGTAGATATTTCAAATTTTAATCTAAATGAAAACATTACCTTTCAGCATATAGCACAGGTGAAAAAAAGCCTTTCTAAACGAGACATCTTGGCCGATGGCAACATTGTGCTAATGGAGGCCGACGCCAGTGCGCTCGATGAGATTGTGGTATCGGTCTCTAAATTTGGACAAGAGCGAAAGAAAATTCCTCAGCAAATCGTTTCGGTAAATAGCGAACAGGTTCAGTTTTTCAATCCACAAACCGCGGCCGATCTTCTGGAGACCACAGGGCAGGTATATGTTCAAAAAAGTCAGTTGGGCGGGGGCAGCCCTCTCATTAGGGGCTTCTCGACCAACCGTTTGTTAATAACGGTAGACGGGGTTCGGTTTAACACGGCTATTTTTAGGGGAGGCAACGTTCAAAATGTAATTTCAATCGATCCTTTTTCTATTGAAAGAACCGAAGTGATTTTGGGCCCTGGTTCCGTGGTCTACGGAAGTGATGCCGTAGGGGGGGTAATGAACTTCTATACCAAAAAACCGAAGTTTTCATTTGAAGAGGGCATCGCACTTTCCGGCAATGCATTGGCACGGTATGCTACCGCCAATAACGAGAAAACCGGTCACGTAGATTTTAATATTGGAAACAAGCAATGGGCTTTCTTAACCAGTATCTCTTACAGTGATTTTGACGACCTCCGTATGGGATCTCACGGCCCGGACGACTACCTGCGACCAGAATATGTCACGAGGGTCGATGGCGAGGATGTGATTGTTCAAAACGACGATCCACAAGTTCAGGTTCCTACAGGATACGACCAACTTAACCTAATGCAAAAGATGCGTTTTATGCCCTCCAGTACGTGGGATTTTAATCTTGGGTTGTTCTATACCACCACAAGTGACATACCTAGATACGATCGCTTAATACGGAAGCGCGATGGCCAGCTGCGTTCTGCCGAGTGGTATTACGGTCCGCAGCAATGGATGGCGGGTAATTTGCAGATAAGCAACAAGGCAAAGAAGCTTTATGATGAAAGTACCCTAACCCTTTCATACCAACAATTTGAAGAGAGCCGTAACGATCGCGATTTTGGAGAGGTCGTTTTGTTTGAAACAGACGAACGCGTAGATGCCTATAGCGCCGGTTGGGACTTTACCAAAAACCTGAGCGGGGTCTCTTTGTTTTACGGTGTGGAATATGTGTTTAACAAAGTTCACAGTGACGGGAAGCAAACGGATATTTCTACGGGAATCTCGCAACCCACGGCCTCCAGATACCCAGACGGTGCAACGTGGCAAAGCATGGCAGCCTACGGGAGCCTGCAATGGAAGATCGCCGACGACCTTTCGTTTCTAGGCGGACTGCGGTATAATCACATTCTGGTGGATGCAAGTTTTGTAGGCCCGTTCTATGATTTTCCTTTTACCCAGGCCAATATCGATACCGGAGCTTTGACAGGCAGTGCCGGTCTTACGTGGCAGGCTAGTGAAATAGTAGGTCTTCGGGCCAATTTTGGTACTGCCTTTCGCGCGCCCAACATTGACGACATTGGAAAAATCTTCGATAGCGAGCCTGGCAGTGTGGTGGTTCCAAACCCCCATCTGGAGGCAGAATACGCGTATAATGGTGAGGTAGGAGCCACCTTAAATTTCAATGAGGTAGTTAAGATTGAATTGGCTACGTATATGACACAGCTAGAGGATGCTTTGGTACGCCGCGACTTTTCCTTGAATGGAGTTACCGAAATTGAATATCAGGGTGAACTAAGCCGTGTACAAGCTATTCAAAATGCAGCTATGGCAGAAGTGTACGGTTTTGAGGCCGGTATCGAAGTAAATATTACCCAAGAAGTGCAACTCACCTCACAATATAACATTACAGATGGGTATGAGGAAGATGACGAAGGCAACCGGAATCCCATTCGGCACGCCGCGCCACAGTTTGGCAATACCCACCTCATTTTTAAGGGTGAGCGTTGGAAGCTAGATGCTTTTTCTGAATATAACGGTCAATTCGATTTTGAAGATTTGGCACCGAGCCAGGCAAACAATGATTTTTTATATGCCAAAGATGAAAACGGCAATCCCTATTCACCCAGTTGGTATACCCTAAACTTAGGGGGACAGTACGAAATAAGCGAGGCGTTACGCTTAACCGCCGTTTTAGAGAACATTACCGACCAACGGTATAGACCTTACAGCAGCGGTATAACGGCCCCTGGTCGTAACTTGATCCTTTCCGCGAGCTACGTATTTTAACAAAAAGCGAATTCTATACAGATAGGACCTCGTCTTCTGTGAGCAAAGGCTCGTTGCGTAGACGTAGGAAAATCTGGGCTACGGTAAGGGTGTCTTTTTCGCAGTATTCGATGATTCTGTCTATGTCCCCATCATCGTAAAATACCTTCCTAACATCGCTGCCGTCTATGTCATCTTTGGGAGAGGGGATGCCCAAAACGTGAGCCAACAATTTCAGGGAGGTAAAGGTTTTAAAATCGCCAAATTTCCATAGTTCCAGCGTGTCTAGGTGTGGGACTTCCCAAGGCTTCTTTCCGAAGAGATTCAGCTTGTGCGGCAGTGCGATACCTTGGATAATCATGCGCCGGGCGATATAGGGGAAATCGAATTCTTTGCCATTATGGGCGCAGAGCAAATGGTTCGGCCTGTTAAAATGGGTTTCCAACAAGCTTTTAAAGTCGCGCAAGATGATGGTTTCCTCGCCGTGGAAGGTGGTAATCCTAAAATTGCGAACATCGCCTCGTAGGGTAAAATATCCAACTGAAATGCAGACTATTTTCCCAAACTCGGCCCAGATACCGGCCCGGTCGTAAAACTCCTCGGCAGTAAATTCGTCTTTGCGCTGGTATTTTGTTTTTTGCTCCCATAGCAACTTTTCCTGGTCTTGTAATGAATTGTAACCTTCGTTCTGGGGTACGGTTTCAATATCCAGAAAGAGGATATGCTCTAAATTGATGCGTGACACCATTGGTTTTCGGAATTAAAAGAGGGGAGCTTTACGAAGCTACGAAAAAATCACCTAACATTATTCCAGCATAGTATAAGCTTCGTCAACGTACTCATAGAAATCGTCGCTAAAAGGCCTGGTTCCCTTGTTCCCTATTTGATGGCCCAAGCGGACGATGATCAAATCATCCTCCGGAATGTTGATAACATATTGGCCTAAAATGCCCCGCATTACAAATATCTCCTTGTCCCGGTAATTGCTGAGCCAAAAGCCATAACCGTACTGCGGACTTTCCTCAAATCTGGGGCGTATGCTCTTGGCGACGAAGGCAGAATCCAATATTTGCGTGCCGTTCCATCTTCCCCAGTTTTTGTAGAGTTTGCCAAACCGTGCGAAATCGCGTGCGTTGCTGCCTATACAACAGTAGGCCTTCACTAGCCCATGCGTGGGGTCGTCTACTTGCCACAGGGCCCATTCGCTAGCGCCCATGGGTTTCCAGAAGCGTTCGGAAAGATAGGAAGCCAAATCGAGTCCGGTGGGCGCGATGGCCTTTTCTATGACCATTGCCAGGAGCTGCGAGTTGCCACTAAGGTATTTAAAGTGGGTGCCAGGGGTGTCCACCACTTCCATCGACAGAATGGTTTCTGCAAGGTCATTGTCGTAGTAGGCGCGAGCAGTAATTCCAAAGGGATTTTTGTACGATTCGTCCCAATTGAGGCCAGAAGCCATAGAGGAGAGATCGCCAATAGTTAGGTGGGTGCCAGCGTACTTCGGAAAGAAATCGGACACGGGTTGATCCAGTCCGGTAATATATCCTTCTTGCAGCGCTTTGCCCAGCATTGCCGAAACAATGCTCTTGGCCATAGAGAACGAATTGGTTTTAGAATCTATACCATATCCAGTTGCATACTTTTCATAAAGAATGCTATCGTTCTTAATGATGAGAAAGGCGATGGTCTCCAAATGTGCATTGAGGCTGTCTAAAGAGGGGGTGGCACGTAACGTGCCATACGCACTGTGCAAGGGCCAAGGTTGGGGCTGGATGGGTGCCGCGATGGTATCGCTTTCAAAATGCTCAAAATCGTCTATATAGGCTGTGGTATGCCCAGTGAGGTACACCACGCGGATGCCTTTCAGGATATATTCATAATCAAAAAGATAGAGCGCTACTACGCAAATCAATACGATGCCTACACTACTGCTTATAATTCTCTTTAACATACGGGATATCCATTTTCAAAACAGGGTGGTTTGCTGTGAAGGGCTTTCGTGCTCAAGCAGCCATTTTTTCCGGTGCAATCCCCCCGCATAGCCAGTTAGCGAACCATCGCTACCCACTACGCGATGACACGGTATTACAATGGCCAATGGGTTTTTACCATTGGCAGAGGCCGCCGCCCGAATTACCTTGGGATCGCCCAACCTATTGGCAATTTCTTGGTAGGAACAGGTTGTGCCATAGGGGATGTCTTGCAATTGCCGCCAAACTTTTTCCTGAAAGAGGGTTCCCTGCGGGTTAAGGCGTAGGTCAAACTGGGTTCGTTCCTTTCTAAAATAGGCGTTTAGCTGTTGTACGGCTACTGTCAACGATGGTGGGATAGTGGTAGTTTGATCGTCTCCATCCTCTTTAAATGAAATAGAGCGCAGTCCTTGGGAGTCTCCTGTTAGCTCCAGCCAGCCTATGGGCGATTCTATCCACGCAGTTTCCACTATTCGCTCTGCTCTTCGCGTTTGTCCTGCAACTTTATACCCATACGCTGGGCACGGCGTTCCCAGTTTTTACGGGCTTGTTTTTGCATATCCTCGATAGCATCGCTTTCGTCCATAATTTCGAGTCCTAGCAGGGTTTCGATAATATCTTCCATAGTAACGATGCCCGTAGTGTTTCCAAATTCATCTACCACCAAGGCAATATGGGCGCGTTGTTTTATAAAGGTATCAAAAAGGTCGGGGATAGGTGTATCGTCCTGAACCACAAAAATCTCGCGTTTTAGGTCCTTCAGAAATTTTTGCCCGTTGTCCTCCACAATTTCCTCTAGGATATCGTCCCGCAGCACAAATCCCGTAATATTGTTGTTCTTTTCCTTATAGACAGGAATTCTTGAAAATCGTAGGTTACGGTGCTCATTATGGAATTCACTCAAAGTCATATCCTCATCCTCACTGGTTACTACAGGATAGGGGGTCATCACATTTTTCGCAGTAACCGACTTGAAAATAAGTAGGTTCTTAATCACTGCGCTTTCGTTTTCCTCAAATACACCCTCTTCGCGCGCGGCATCGGTAATTGCGATAAATTCTTCCCGGCTCATCGTACTTACATGGGCCGATTTGCCAATTAATTTGGTGGTTAGCAATAACAGCCAAAGTATCCCCGTATACTTCAGCGGAAAAATAATGATTTTCAAGAACCGAGCGGTAAAGTTGCCCAGTGATTTCCAATAAGTGGCTCCTATTGTTTTTGGGATGATTTCTGAAACAATAAGGATTAGGGCCGTCATAATAGCCGAGATAATACCCACCATGCCGCCAGAGGGCCATACTTTTTCTGCCTGTACTCCCACCAAGATGGCACCAACGGTATGGGCCACCGTATTGAGGGTTAATATGGCAATTAAAGGCTTGTCTATATCTTTCTTAAAATTGGCCAAGGTTAAGGCATAGCTCTTGCCTTCCTGCCGCTTTACCTTTATATACGTAGGGGTAAAGCTCAACAGTGCCGCCTCGAGGACAGAACATAAAAAAGAAAAGAAAATGGAAATTAAGGCGTATAATATCAGTAGCGTCATTCCAACAATAAGTTTCGACTAAATTAAAGATTTAAAAGCTTATTTGTACAAACTATTTGTTAATCATTCTATCAACCCACTGTTTGAATGAATGAAAAAACCCCTTCCGCTATAAGCAAAAGGGGTTTTCAAATTTATGCTGCTTTCTTTCCGCCATCTTGGGAAAGGGTGCGTTTCCAATACTCGGCACTTTGCAGACAGGCCAAAGCATCGGTAGAGGGTGTTTCTTCGTCGTCCTCGCGATAAAAATAGATATCCACTATTCCAGAAAGTGTCGTTACTTGCAACCACACCGTATCGATGGTCTTTGTGGATGAAATATCAGTGCGTAACTCTCTGTGGGTTATAGCAGAAAGCGGTATGGTCTTAAACTCGCTTTCCAATCTTCCTGTGTAGGACCAAGCTACTATCTTGCTGGTTGTATCGAGCCCAATAATTGTGGTGCCAATGATATCTATTTCTGAAATCGTTATCGATCGATCGTTCGCCAGTTTCTTGAAATTTGTAACCAATTGTTTTTGTCGCAATCTATTCGTTATGAGAACGATGGCGATGGGGCCTATAAAAATAAGTAATAGGAAAAGACCAATACTAATTGCTGAAGTATCCATATATAATTTTTTTTAAGTTTTTTGAAGTTGAACAGCGAGGCATTTCCCGTAATAATACGCGATCATGTAGGGATGCCTTCAGAAAATTCAAAAGTTCGACAAAAACTTACCAAAAAGAATGGAAGGGGAAGAGCTGCCTATACAGCAACTCCCGTTGGTCTACTTCGTTGCGAAGCGTAAGGCTGCGCAGCCGCTTGACCACTATTTTAAAATCAGCATTTGAATACCTCTGGAGTCTGGTAGCCGAATCGATTTTTTCAAGCAAAGGAGGGACCTCTCTCGCCCGAACGGAGATTTCTGGAGTTGCCAAGATGCCATCGTACGCAACGTGGTACGAGGCGCTAAAATTCAGGTCGGGGTGTGATGTGTGAGGAATACTCCTTCCGTTGGCAAACGCGACCAAGAGGAAGGCAAGACTTAATATAAATCTTTTTACGTATTTCACAAGGCAAATGTATGCCGAAAATGAATCGCTATTTTAAAATAGTATTAAAACTTACCAGCCTACATATTTTGGAGGCTCGATACCATTCAAGTTGAGGTAGACAATGAGTTGGCCTCGATGGTGGGTCACGTGGTCCTGCAACAAATTTAGAATTTGCAGTTTGGTTTTGGGTCCGGCAAAGAAATCGACCGTTTCGGTTAATTCCCGTGCTTGTATATTTTGAACTAGCATAGTAACCGAATCGAAACTTTCAGCCAAATCCCGCAACAATTGTCCTTTTGTCAATGGCACAGATTCCCATAATGGAACGTTTGCCGAGGGTGCAATGTAGGTATGACCCAGCCAGTCCATATTCCCTTGGATATGCCGTAACTGTTCGGCGAAGGTCATTTGCGGCGCTGTTGGGCGATATCCGTATAACGAATCGGGCATGGCCTGTGCAACAGCGAGCATATATTTTTTTGAGTGGTCCCATTTTTCCAAAAAAGCAGCAATGACCTCACCTTGTTGGGCGGAGACACTGGCGCTCATCAAAATAAAAATGAGAATAGATTTCATGCTACGAAATTATTGTAACAGCCTTACCACGTCTTTTGCAAAATAACTGGCAATGATATGTGCTCCCGCTCGTTTAATGGCCGTTACTTGTTCCATCATAACCGCATTGTGGTTCAACCATCCTTTTTCGGCGGCAGCCTTCAGCATTGCATATTCGCCGCTTACTTGATATACGGCAACGGGAACATCCACGGCATTTCGAACCTCACGCACAATGTCCAAGTAGCAGAGGCCCGGCTTTACCATCACGATATCGGCCCCCTCCTGAATATCCATCAAGGTTTCCTTTAGGGCCTCTTCCCGATTGGCGGGATCCATCTGGTAGGTCTGTTTGTCTTTTGGGATGTCCTGCTGGTCTACAGGAGCACTGTCTAAGGCGTCCCGAAACGGACCATAGAATGCCGATGCATATTTGGCACTATAACTCAATATGCCAGTTTCGTGAAAACCCTCGTCTTCGAGCAAGCTTCGTATTTCAAAAATGCGTCCGTCCATCATATCGCTTGGTGCCACAAAATCGGCTCCAGCTTTGGCGTGAGAGAGCGCCATTTCGGCAAGAATAGCGTTGGTGTCATCATTTTCCACAGTACCGTTCGAAATAATTCCGTCGTGACCGTAGATTGAATATGGATCCAGTGCCACATCGGTCATAACCAGCATGTCGGGCGCCGTATCTTTAATCATTTTAATGGCTCGCTGCATCAATCCGTCTGCATTTAGGGCTTCCGTACCGCTATTGTCCTTGAGCTCTTCAGGGACTTTTACAAATAGTAACACTGCTTTTAGGCCCAGTTCGGAAAGCGATTTCACTTCTTTTTTCAAAAGATCTAGGCTAAAACGATAATAATTGGGCATTGAGGGAATTTCTTCCTTGATATTTTTTCCCTCAACCACGAATAGCGGAACAAGAAAGTCATTGGGGCTCACAATTGTTTCACGAACCATTTTTCGTAATGTTTCGGTGGTTCTTAGTCTTCGGTTTCGGCGTAAGGGGTACATGGTAATAGTTTTAAAAATTGAAGGTTTCATTGAAACGTTTGGCCCAATCCATCATTTTCTTAGGGGCATCAATACGATAACCAACATAGAATTCGATAAAAGATAACCGATCTTCTACTCGCGTGGTGCGATTCTCATCATGTTCCAAAAATACGTAATTGGTATTGATGCCCACGAAAAACCGTTCAGAATTATACCCCGCAACTGCGCGAAGGGTGGCCTCATATAATGGACTAACGCTAGATAAATCTTGAGTGTGGGTGCGATTTACCCCTAGGCCGGCCGTAGCACCACCGGAGAGTAGGAAATGCTCGAACGGTACCCAATTGTAAAAATATCCGGGCCCTATGGCAATGTCTACGGAAGTAACTGTAGTGGATTGAAGTGCCTCTGGTATGGTATATCGTGTATAGTAGGTGGTGAGTCTTGGTACGAAACTGCCAGCGCTTTTTCGCTGCCATTCATTCTGAAAGCCAATTGCCCTAAAGGAAAAGCGATCGTTACATATATAGGAAGTGCTTCCGCCAATTTTAAGGGTCTTCAATTGTGGTATATAACTATCTTGACCATTTCCTGTGGCAAAAAATCCTTGTTGTTGGTAAAAATCGAGGGTTTGCATCCAGCGCCCAAGGAACATCCTAAAGTTAAGCGTGAACAGTTTCGATGCTTCGTTGTTTCGATTGGTTGCCAAGAATTGTGGTGCAAAGCCCACATCGATTTCTGCAGAACGAAATAGGATGGATAGGCCCAAATAATCTTCCTTATTGGGATCTAGGCGGATATCATTTCCCGCATCGTCTGAAAATACGAATGAATTGGACGTGTTTAACAACGCCGCCCTAAAAGTGATTTTCTCGGGAAAGGTGCGTATGTAGGTGGAATCCTTTTGGGAGAAAAGGATCGTAGGGAATAGTATCGCGATCGCGCCCCACAATTTTACACCCACCTTTTCGGATTTTTCAATACCTCAATTAATTTAGCCTCTTCGCTTCCTGGTTGGGGATGGTGGTCATAACGCCATTGAACCGTAGGGGGAAGGGACATCAAAATACTTTCAATTCGGCCGTTTGTCTTAAGCCCAAATAACGTGCCTTTGTCGTGAACAAGATTGAACTCCACATAGCGGCCACGTCTAATTTGCTGCCAATTTTTATGCGTTTCACTATAAGAAAGGTGCTTTCGTTTTTCAACTATGGGGAGATAGGCGTTCAAAAAACTATCGCCTATATCGGTCACGAAATCATACCAGTCTTCTATGGATCGGGCATCCGTTGCTTTCAAATAATCGAAAAACAGTCCGCCAACGCCTCGCGCCTCCTCCCGGTGGGAATTATAAAAATAAGTATCACAGCGTTTTTTATAAGTTGGGTAAAACGTAGGGTCGTGCCGGTCGCAGGCTTCCTTGCAAACCTGGTGAAAATGCCGCGCATCTTCATCGAAAAGATAATAGGGAGTTAAATCTTGTCCGCCCCCAAACCACTGGTCGGCACTATTACCTTGCGCATCGTACAGTTCAAAATACCTCCAGTTTGCGTGAACTGTGGGCACAAACGGATTTACGGGATGGAGCACCAGGCTAAGCCCACAGGCAAAGAAGTTGACATCTTGAACTCCGAAATACTGCTGCATGCTTTCTGGCAGTTCGCCGTGTACTTCGGAAATATTAACACCACCTTTTTCGAACACGCCGCCATCTTCGATGACACGGGTGCGGCCGCCACCGCCTTCGGGCCGTTCCCAGAGGTCTTCTTTAAATTTTGCGCTACCGTCCACCTGCTCTAGCTGACTGGTTATGGAATCTTGCAAATTCCGAATATAGGCTACAAATTTTTCTTTCATTACAATCTAAATATTTCGCTCAGGAGGTTAAATAGACCAAATTCTTCGAATGTTGCATAATTTCGTCCAAACTATTTATTTTTTGGGCGTTTTCTGTCTTTTTCTGAAGAAAAGTAACAATTTCAGCTTCATTTTTATCGATACTTAGCGGAAACCAACGTCTTCCTAAATCATTGTTATGCAAATCCATGGCTTCATCCATTTTTTCGTTTTGGGTCACTTTTTCGTACAAATCGGTCACTTTTTTTGCCCAAGTAGTACTTTTTGCCTCATTTTTCGTCCGTTTCTGAACATATTTGCAAATTAGCAGATTCCAGAGAGCGTGCCTAAAGGCATTGGCCCGATTGCTTTTATGATGTGCTGTTCCGTATAATTCATTGCATAGGGTAAAGGTTCGCTGAGTGGCCGATAAGGTGGGAAGTATATATTTGGGATTCCGAAGAAAAAGGGCTGCAAAATGCCAAAGTTGCTGCCAACTCAACTCCCGCAACCGCTGCCACAGGTTCATTAGGATTCCTTATATTCCTTTACCGCCTCGATGAAAGCCCCTGCATTTTCCAACGGTATGTTGGGCAAGATACCGTGCCCAAGGTTGACAATGTACCGGTCCTTCCCAAAGGCATTGATCATATCGGTAACTTGTTTCTTTATTTCTGAAGGAGGGCTGAACAATCGGGTAGGATCAAAATTTCCCTGAAGGGTAATCGATCCGCCCGTAAGCTTACGTGCCATCTGCGGGGAGCAGGTCCAATCTACGCCCAGGGCAGAAGCACCGCTCTTCGCCATTGTATCGAGTGCGAACCAACATCCCTTGCCAAAAGCGATGACAGGGGTTTCGTCTTTTAAAGCATCGATAATCTGCTGTATATAAGTCCAACTGAATTCTTGGTAATCGCGAGGTGAGAGCATTCCTCCCCAGCTATCGAAAACTTGTACGGCATTCACCCCGGCATTTACCTTTTCCTTTAGATAGAGAATGGTTGTATCGGTAATTTTTTGCAGCAATTGGTGGGCCGCTTCCGGTTGGGTAAAGCAAAATTCCTTGGCCTTATCGAAATTTTTTGATCCTTGGCCCTGTACACAATAGCAAAGTATGGTCCAAGGGCTACCAGCGAACCCGATAAGGGGAATTTCGTTGTTCAGTTTTTCCTTGGTCATTTTTATGGCTTCCATCACGTAACCCAAGGTATCCTCAATATCTGGAACGATAACCGAATCTAGGTCGCTGGCCGAGCGAATGGGATTGGGCAGCCAAGGCCCCACCCCGGGTTTCATCTGTACATCAATATTCATGGCTTGTGGTACCACCAGGATATCGCTAAAGAGAATCGCCGCATCCATGCCATAGCGGCGTATGGGCTGTACGGTGATTTCGCTAGCCAATTCTGGTGTTTGGCATCGGGTAAAAAAATCGTACTTGGCCTTTATTTCCATAAACTCTGGAAGGTATCTGCCGGCCTGGCGCATCATCCATACTGGTGGCCGCTCTACCGTTTCGCCCTTAAGGGCCCGTAAAAAAAGATCGTTTTTAATCATTGGGTATTTTTCAATGCTAATACTGCCTTGGCCACTACGCTTTCCACACAGGTGCTATTGGCAATTGTTACTTGGTTAAAATAGGGACTGGCCGCCGCCGCCGTGGTATTGCCTATACAAAATGCTGTAGTTTCGCAATACATACCGGTATTGGCCTGTACAAAACTCGCTACGCCACTCGGACTGAAAAAAAGGAGGGCATCAAAATGTTGCCGAAATGTTCGCGGTTGGAGTGAGGTGCGGTATACTTCAACTTCTAAAAGTGATATGGCAGCGTTTTTTAGGGTATTCGGAATGACATCCCTCCGTAAATTCCCGCAAAAAAAGTAAAAAATGTCATTTTTATGGTTTTCAGCTATAAAATGGGCCAAATCCTCGCCATAATCGGTTGTTTTTTCAATATTCAAGCTTTTTTTGGTAAGAACGGAAGCCGTTTTTTTACCAACGCAGAATATTCGATATGCTTGTGGTTCCGTAAACATATCGGTTGCCTTCGGATGTTCAAAAAATGAATGTACGGCATTTTTACTGGTAAAAATGATGTTTTTTATATCATTCGGCATTAAAAAAGGCAAAAAATCGATGGTGATTGCGTTGTACTCTACAAAAGACACTCCTGCGTTTAAGATCAATTCTTTTTGTGCTGTGCTAAGCAGTTTTGTAGACAGGAGGGTTTTCATGACTCCTTTTTCATTTTCAATTTAATATCCACCATCAATTCGGTGCCCCCATTCTGCAGTATTTCCGCTGCTGCTTTTCTTCCCGCGTCGTGATAGGCGGAAGGGGAAATCGATTTGGCCACCTCCAGTTTTGTCTGCCCGTCCAGAGAAAATAGGCACCCCTTAAATTGAATCGCATCTCCTACCACTTGGGCAAGGGCGCCTATGGGGGCTGTGCAGCCACCTTCTAAGGTGCGTAAAAAATCGCGTTCAATGTGTGTACACATTTGGGATGGGAGATGGTTGAGCGTTGAGGTGGCTTCTCGTCCAAACGCATCGTCCTGCATCGCCACTACCACCATAGCGCCTTGGGCGGGTGCTGGTATCATCCAGTCTAAAGATTCAAATTGGCTGGGGAGCACATCGATGCGGGCTAGCCCTGCTTTGGCGAAGATTGCTCCTTGCCAAGGATTGTCATTTAATTTTTGCAACCTTGTATTCACATTGCCGCGAAGATCCACTACCTGATGGTGCGGATAGCGGTGCAGCCATTGAGCCTGCCGTCGCAAGCTGCCCGTTGCTATAGTGCAGGGCTTTTCTGGACGGAAAGTTCCCTTGGTTACCAAAATATCTTCTGATGTGGCCCGCTCCAACACCGCGGTTTGCACGATACCCTTGGGGAGCCGTGTGGGCACATCTTTCATGCTGTGCACAGCGATGTCTACGGTGCCATTAAGCATTGCGACGTCTAGGGTTTTGGTAAAAATACCGGTAATCCCCAGCTCGTAGAGCGGTTTGTCAAGAACGAGATCGCCTGTTGCCTTTACCGGGACCAATTGGGTGCTATAGCCGAGGCGGCTAAGTTGTTCCTGTACGGTTTCTGCTTGCCAAAGGGCCAATTGGCTGTCTCGCGTACCAATGCGTAAGGTTTTACTCACGGTGAACAGATTCCAGTTGGAACATTTTTTCGAGCATATCCAAATGCAATTCGGTGCTGCCGTTGGCCTGTTTTAGATGGTTTACTACCTGGGTGGTAATTTTCTGTATAATGCGATCGCTCAATAGCTCGGCCTGCGCCTCGTTAAAATCGGTCAGCTTTTTCCGATGGTAATCAATTTCACCCGCCTTAATCTCAGAAAGTTTCGTTTTCAAGGCTTTTACCGTGGGTACGAAGTGACGGTGCTGCGCCCAATCGTTGAATTCCTCTTCGATTTCAGAAATAATCTGCTTGGCCATCGGCAAGTGCTCGGCACGCTGTTCTAGGGTTTGGTTAGCCACCGACGAAAGCTCATCTAAGTGCACCAAGGTGACAAACGGATTCTCCTTTACATCGTCTGAAACATTCTTGGGAATGGAAAGATCCAGTATTAACAGAGGCCTTTTAAGGTAAAGCAGTTCTTTGGAAATGGTAGGCTGTTGCGCTCCCGTTGCCACGATGAGAACATCAGTTTGGGCGATTTCCGATTGAATGTCGGCATAGTCCTTAACAATGAGGTTGAATTTCCCCGCTACTTTTTCGGCGGTAGCCTTAGTTCGGTTTATTAAGGTAATGTGCTCGTTTTTTGTGTGCTTAATTAAATTTTCGCACGTATTACGTCCTATCTTGCCCGTGCCAAACAATAAAATATTCTTCTGAGAAACGTAGGGAACGTGCGCCATTATATATTGAACCGCCGCAAAACTAACCGAGGTAGCCCCCGTGGAAATATCGGTCTCGTTCTTTATGCGCTTGCTGGCCTGGATCACCGCATTGGCCAACCGTTCCATATAGGCATTTAACAGTCCCAGTTTCTTGGAGCGGCGGAAGCCGTTGCGCAACTGACTTATAATTTCGAAATCGCCCAAAATTTGGCTGTCCAGCCCTGTACCTACGGTAAAAAGATGCGATACTGCCTCTCTGTTCTTATGGATATAGGCCACCTTCTCAAATTCTTCGACGGTGCCATGGGTATGTTCGCACAATAATTTTATAAGCTGAAAAGGATGCTGGGCGATGCCGTACATCTCGGTGCGGTTGCAGGTAGAGATGACCGTAAGTGACTGGATTCCCTCCTGTTTGGCCGCCTCCAAAATACGCTGCTGTGCAGCCTCGTCTACGCTAAAGTGGCCGCGTATCTCGGCATCGGCTTTTTTGTAATTAAGCCCAATGGCATAAAAAGATCCGTTCAATGGTGTATGGGGTTTTTTATTTAAATGCTTCATAAAATAGGACGGAGCAAAATTATAGATTGTGTTTTTTAAAAAATAACGCTATCGGTATCATTTGTATCGTTCAATGGCAAATCGTATACCTATTGAACAAGAAGTCGCAAAATAACCCTACTTTAGCAGTATAAAATGATATTTGTCAGTTTTTAGTTTAGAATAATTCTAAATAAACAACTTACTTTTGTACTATGATTTCAGAAAAAAATGTCGCTGAAGGGTTTTATAGCGAGACGGTGGTTTCAGAAGGTTTTCTAATTTTAAAATGCAATAACGAAGAAAAAGAAACCCAGCTGTTTAAACGTGAAATTGCGAGTTCGTACCTGCAGTTTCACTTTTGCGTGAAGGGATCGGCCATTTTTCAGTTTAACGAGGGAAATTACTCGTTGCCCTTACGGGAGGAGAACTCGTTATTGCTGTATAATCCGCAGAAGGAACTACCATTGCAATTGGCCGTTACGCCACAATCTTGGGTGCTTTCCCTTCTCATTTCTATCGACAAGTTCCACGCCTTATTTTCTTCCGAAGCTGGCCATATTA